>CAMVLM010000096.1 GCA_947168335.1 uncultured Butyrivibrio sp.
ACATATATTACTCCATGTCTTGATTCAATGCGGATACAGCTTTGCGTAAATACCTGAATATTGTCTATCATCTGAAAAAAAAACAATTCCCCTCTTAAATTTGGTGCTTAGTGTTCGACCGAACACTAGATATAGTATAGCACTCAATTGTGTATCATACAATTGCGAAATGCTTCAGAGCGTTGAAAATCCCGTCCTGCTCCAAGGGTGTTGTGACAAAATCCGCATATTTACTCATGTCATGATAGGTTTCACCCATGGCAACACCTACACCTGCTGCAATCAGCATTTCCTTGTCGTTTATACTGTCCCCGAAAGCAAAAGTGTTTTCTTTTTTCTCTCCAAGAAGCTCACATACCTTATCTATTCCGGTGCCCTTGTTGAATCCTTTGGGAACCATTTCAACCACAGTATCACTGTGCTTCATATAATCATAAAGATCACCTAATTCCTCAAAACACTTTTCCCTGTCCTCGGCAGGCACATCTGTTGCGCAGGAAAGCTTCTGCATCTCCCACTTTCCCCACTCATCATCTATACCGCGAAGCTTGTCACCCATCTCCTTAATGACCTTGTCACCATACATATCCCCCTGGAAATCTGAAAGCTCAAGGTAAAGGTGATTCGGGCCTTCAAGGATAGGTCTGAAGCCATATTTTCTTACTGTTACAATGGTTCTCTCAGCATCTTCCTTAGAAATAATCCTGTTATAAACAATCTCATCACCAAATTCGATCATTGTACCGCAGGCTGAAACAATACCGTCAAAGCCTATCCCAAGCAGTTCCTTGTTTGTAACAAAAGATCTTGCTCTTCCGGTATTTATAAAGCACTTATGCCCGTTCTTTCTGGCCTGTCTGATACCCCTTATTGTACTTTCGGGAATCTCATTTTTATAATTCCAAAGAGTTCCGTCTATATCAAAAAATAGAATCATTTTAACCTCTTATCTCCAAAGCACCCATAAAAATACATAGGCGCCTATAACTGCAGCAAGGGTGAATGGAATACCAATTCTTGTAAAGTCTTTGAAGCTGACCTCATACCCCTCTTTTCTAAGCATACCTACACCTGCAATGTTACAGCTTGCGCCAACAGGTGTGATATTTCCGCCAAGTGTTGCTCCACAGAGAAGTCCAAAATACATAAGGCAGGGATTAACTCCAAGAGTAGCTGTAACTGATTTAAGAATAGGCAACATTGTTGCAACATATGGAATGTTATCAATAAATGCTGAAATCAGTACTGATCCCCATACAACTATTGTGAAGAGGATAAACAGGTTATCACCACCTACAGTCACAATAAAATTGGCAAGGTCATTAACAAGTCCGATATTCTTAACACCGCCTATTACCATGAAAAGTCCTGTAAGGAGGAGTACTGTATCATAATCAAGGCTCTTGACTACTCTCTTTATTCTGCCTGAATCATGATCCTTAAAATACTCCCATGCCATACCGATAAGTGAGCAGATAAGGCAGATCATACCGTTTGTGATCTCGGGCTTTTCAGGAATAAATGAAGCGCCCATAAGAAGAACCACGTGAGCTACCATCATGATTGAAGGTACATAGTCGGTAACAACTGTCTTCTCTGTTGCCTCAACAGGCTCTTTATCCTTTCTGAAAAGGAACATCATGATCGGCACTGTAAGAATCGCTCCGAGTTCAACAGCAAAGAATATTCCCAGTCTTCCATCCATCCAGAAGAAATCCATGAAATCCATGTTACCGTATTCTTTTGCCGCAAGCATGATGGATGTGGTGTCACCAACCAGTGTTGCAGCTCCCTGAAGGTTTGATGAAACTGCAATTGAGATGATCATGGGAACCGGATTTATTTTAAGCTTTTTACAGATTGCAAGTCCTACAGGTGCAACCATCAAAAGTGTTGCCACGTTGTCTATAAATGCAGATATAAGACCGGAAAAAAGTGACATAAAGATTGTCACCCACATAACGTTAGGTGCCAGATCCATAAGCTTTTCTGCTATGAGATTGGGCATCTTGGACTCTATGAAATAGTCAACAAGAAGCAGCGTTCCGAATATCATCAGAAGCACGTTCCAATCTACAGCAGTGGGAACCTCATCAACAGGAAGTATTCCGGTTACCACATAGATCGCTGCTACACAAAGAGCAATGACAGCACGCCTTTTAGGAAAAGATATAAGGCCGACATACATGCCCACAAATAAAATAATTGCCAGTGTTTTTAAAGATATCATTTGTACTCTCCTTTGATATGATTATGCAATGGAAATCTTTTAAAGCAGAAAAAAACGAGACTTCTACTGCATTATTTGCAGTAAAAGTCTCGTTAATTACAACATCTCCGGGGAATCATCTTCCCGTACTGACGAATGAATGCAACATACATTAAGTATGAAAACTACTCCCTTTCACTTCTTATAAAAATACAAAAACGAGGTAAAAAAGTCAATATCATTCATCCGAATTCTCATAGCAGTAGCCCTTGTCATCGTCCTTTTTAACATACTCAAGAATCTGTATTATAAGCCTCACCAGCCCGGTAATTACAAGATAACTTCCAACAGTAATTGACTTTCCCATAGTTACCGATTTGGGTGTGATAAACGAAACAACACCAACATTTAGAGTTACGATTGCAAGAACAATCATCCAGAATCTGGCAGCCTTGTTCATGGTTTTTCTGTTCTTTACTATAAACTTGACTGTGGTTGCAGCAAGTACGAAAAACACAATAGAAACAAGCACATTGGTCCAGGTTGGAATCCTCTCAACATTTGCAAGAAGAAAGACCATAAAACACATTATAACCATCCAGAACATCATTCTTCCGCGCTTTAAGGCTATCTTCTCATCTCTTGTTCCGGATTTCAGCAAAAAGCTTCCACTCCACAAAACTCCTACGAATGCAACTATTCCTCCAAGAACAGAATACGCATTTTCAGGGATAGCAAAGAACACGAATCCGAGAAGAATAAGGCTAATACTCACAAGTCCCTGCTGGCTCTTAATGGTATCCATGAAATCAAGCTTCTCAAACCTGCTCCAGGCAGATGCTACAAATTTTCCAAATACAATCTTAGTCTTACTCTCCGAGTTGGCTGCAGATAAAAGTATTGTTCCAAAGCCGTGCATTCCTCCGTCCTGAATATCCTGCACCTTTTCAGCGCCGCCGGCCTTTAAGGAATCAAAGAGATCCTTCGTGAAGTATTCTCTCTGCTCCATGGAATTAGATTCAATCCAGTCATCGATGATACTGTTGTAAATTGCGCAGTTGCCGTTAAGGTGCTTTTTCCGTACAAAACTGTTGCCCTCAACTTTCCATGTCATACCGGAGTGCTGCGCTATACCGTTTGCATCACTATCCACAATCCGGTGTCTGACATTGGGCTCAAAAAGCATTCCTACAATGCAGAAGGTCGGAATAATATGCGTAAGACGACCTCTTATATTTTCAAACCTATCCTCATTCAAAAGTTCAGGACAAATTCCGGGACCGTCATTGCTATATACCTGTTTTATTCTAAGGTCTAATGTAGGCGGCATATTCATTGCAGAATACAGGGCCAGATTTCCACCTTTTGAGTGTCCTCCCACAAGAAAATTGCCGGAATATTTCTGCATAACATTTTGCAGGTATTTGGTACCTTCCTTCTGAGCGGGAATCTCTTCAAAGCTGATCATAAAGTCCATACGCCAGTCGTCAATATCATAAGTGGTTCCTCTGAATGCAACATATTTGGTTCCACCGGGAAGATGAATGGTCATGGCGGTTATAAGCATATTCTGTGACATGTCGTTAATATCAAGAAAATCAGACAACAAAAGATCCCCAAATCTTCTTCCCTTAGCCATGTAGTATAAAACCCAGTCATACTCTATGCGGTTCATCATTTTGGGATCGTGCTTTTCAAAATATTGTCTGGCAGCCTCTCTTACGGTTATGCCGCTGCTGCAATCCGAATCAGGAACAATGCCCTTCAGATCAGAGTAAACGCACAATGCCAGTACCAGATTATCAACTTCGTTAAAAGGTGATTCAGAAAAAGAAAGATCGCCCCTCCACTTCAAATAATTCACAACATTAGCCATGGTTTTTATCCTCCCGGACGCGGCTTATTATATGCAAACTAATAAATCTATTTTATCACATTAAAGTGATTCTGAACGAATACCGTAATCGCCGTTTATTTTTCATACAAATAGTTCAGAATTCTTTAAAATTCCCCATTCATATAGTAAAATAAGTACGCTACAAGATAAATATTTATGAGGGTAAAGAAATTGAAGCAGTATAATTTCGAAATGACAAATACGGACGAGGTTGAGAATGCCTTAGGTGAGCTTCTTGGCTGGCTTGAGGATGTTTCCTATAAATCAATTTTGTTCCATATATATACAATCAAGTTTGACGAGGATCAGATTCATCTTGTTCAGGAGATGATTCTTGATGTTTTCCCTAATGCTCTGATCGGAGGAACAAGCTCCAACGGTGATATCTGCGACGGACATCTTGCCGAGTACGGTCTGGTTTTATCTGTCTCTGTTTTTGAATCCACTGATGTTAAGGTGAATCTGTTTGACTGCACCCCCGGCGAGGAAACAGCTGTGGGTACTGCCATCAGGAATGTGATTGACTCAACTCCCGGCATCAAAGCCGCAGAAATTCTGATCACACTTAAGTCCATAACCAGCCACATGGTTCTTGATGAAGTGGAAAAATGTAATGAGAATGTTAAGATTTTCGGTGGAGGAAGTGCAGCTGAGGACATATCAGACAGCAACACCAAAGTTATCAGCAATGATACCGTATGCACTTCAGGCGCTCTTCTTATCACATACTCAGGTCCTGATCTTCACGTAAGCATTAAGCACGCCCTTGGATGGAAGCCCCTAGGTAAGGATCTTACCGTCACCAAGATTGAAGGAAAACGCTTATATGAGCTTGATAAAATACCTGCCGGCAAAATATACAGCAGATATCTGGATATTAAGGCAGATGAGACCTTTTTTGCCAATATTCTGGAGTTTCCCATCATGTCCATACAGCATGGATTTGAAGTGCTAAGACTGCCCTTCTCCTGCGACACTGAGGACGATTCCATACTCTTGGCTGCGGATGTGCCCCTGGGTTCAACTGTAAACCTCTCCTACGGAGATCCTTCCGTAATAAAGGGTGATGTAAACAATATGTTTCATAAGGTTCAGAAATTTGCACCCCAGGCTATCTTTTTGTATTCCTGCGGTGTCAGAAGGCTTTACTGGAAATATCTAATAAATAAAGAAACAGGCATATTCAGTACCATCGCTCCCGTCAGCGGTTTTTATTCCAGCGGCGAAATAATGCGAATGGACAAGTATCTGATTGAGCACCATGTGACACTTATCGCTATCTCCATGCGCGAAGGTGGTGAAGCTGAAGCAAATCCCACCGGTGTTGGTGATAAAAAGATAGAAATGACAGAAGAACAGAAAATGCACGGCCAGCTTTCAATGGTAAGACGCCTTGCGAACTTCATCAATGTTACATCAGCCGAGCTACGCGCCGCCAACGAGGAACTCCAGAAGGTTGCAGACAGCGATGCGCTTACCGGTCTGTACAACAGGCGTATGATGGACAGGCTTCTGGCAACAGGTATTGATCACTCCAACAAATTTAATGTCAATCTTATTCTGGGAATTATAGATATCGATGACTTTAAAGAAATAAATGACACCTTCGGACATGATTCCGGTGATCTTGTGCTTAAGACAATCGCTTCTGTCATACGTGAAGAAATTGTAGATAAAAACGCCGGTGTTTGTGGACGTTGGGGCGGTGAAGAATTTATGTTCATGATTTCCAAAAACAACATAGACGAAGCCAAAGATGTTGTGGAGATCCTTCGAAAGCGCGTTGCAAAAACTTATTTTGAAGGAATCGGAAACAGAACCATAAGTATCGGTATGACCATGCACATAAAGGGTGAAAATACCGAGGATCTGTTCAAACGTGCAGATGATGCTTTATACGAAGCAAAGGGAACCGGCAAAAATAAAATCTGCATTATTTGATTTTTGAAATAAAAATTCAAAATTACTTAAAATTACGTTACATGTTTTGCCGTGATTTAACTTTATGGGTGTATTTCCGCTAAAACGTAAATTATTACACTTTTATTTACAAATTTACGAAAAAAGTTAAGAATTTTATAATTTTGTCATAAAATGTTCATAAATATTTTATAAAATATTCTTGAGGGTTCTATATAAGAGGGGGAACTGGGCTTGTAAATTCTTATGTGTTTTTAGGGAGGAATTATGACTGAAAAAAATACGAAAGCTAGAAGACACATACAGCGAGCAGGTTCTATATTTGATGTTAACTATGATGACAAAACCTACAGAAACATAAAAAAGATTCTGGAATGCCACAGAGAATGTATATTTGGACCGGACTTTTTTGATTTTTCTCTTGCAGGTAAGTCTCCTATTAGCGATATGATTCCTTATTTGTACAGATGCTTTATCAGCAGGGATGAAATCAGTGACGCAGCGGTTAATAAAATGGTCATGCAGATCCTTAATGACGAGAAAACAGCCGACGTCCTCTACGACACCCTGGAACAGATAAAAGCCTTCACAGCTGAGGAAAAGAAAAAGAAAACCAACTCTGACACCGATGAAGGTGAGCTGTATTACAAAATATTAAAGAGGCTATACTTCACAGAAGCATATCCTGTTGAGACTGATATTTACCTTGATCTGGATCTTTCACCAAATCAGTACTCCTATCGCAAGGAGGAAGCCACAATGTTGTTTGGTATATATTTCTGGCAGAGATGTCTTGCATACTGGGACACCAGGAAAGAAGACATTGGCCGTATCCAGTTAGAGGAAGGCCGCGAGGATCTTCGTCTTAAGGGATTCGAAGCCGGTTGAAATAATAAGTTTATTATTTGCGGAGAGTATCTACTGCTCTCCGCTTTTTCGTGCATTAATTTATTTATTTTCATTAGGGAATATCTAGGGAAAATCAAGGGAATATCAACTGCAAATCCGCGTGAAATCTCATGATAATTAATTCACATTCCATGCCATGCAGACCTGTGAAAAATGTTGTATATTCATACATGTCGGGAGGGGCACCGGTCATAACCTCCGGTGATTCCGGCAATCTGCATAGAAACATAGAGGGAACTATGATAGAGGGAACTATGCAGTGGGGATTATATATGGAGGAAGTTGTTTGGGGAGCTTATATAAGCACAAGGGGAGGGCTGCATTAGCAGCCCTCCTCTTTTTCATATAGCAGAATCTTATGAAGCTTTTACACTATTTTAATATAGTGTCTGTAACCGATAATCTCATTGGTTGGAAACAAGGCTTACCCAGCCTGTGTTTCCTGTCTTTATTGATGCTCCGTCCACGTACTTTTTCTCATAGTCTTCTATGGCTTTTCTAAATCCTTCCGGCATTTTCTTTATGTCAGTTATTCTCAGATAAATGTTACTTATACCATATTCGCTGTGTGCCTCAACATTCATCCAATAATTGGTCGCATCGTTGTCATCATTAAACGTATTGTAAGCCAGACTGTCAGGCATACTTCCATCCAACAAAGCCTTTATTTCTTCCTTGTCTGATGTTTCCCATTCAATATTATTCATGTCTGCATATACGCTCACCTTTACGTTGTATGTTGAATCAAGTCCACTCTTCCAATCAGTCGAGATACAATTATCTTCCATAAACTTCAAAAGATTTTTGTATGAAGGATAAACAACAATGCCGTATCTGTCTTCAGAATATTCTCTTGCCAAATCAGGATTGGTTAAATTTAATTCTATAAGAGGCTTTTCATTTTTTATCTGCTCAAGTTTCTGATTCAGAATATCTTTCTTATAAGCCTCTATGAGCTTTTCTCTATCCTCTGTTTTGAGTTCAAGATCATGATAACCCTCCAGATCTGAATAATTCAGAGATTTGAATTCATCTGCAGAAGCATTCATTAGTCCGAAGGTACCATACTTATATTCATCGCTGTCAAAGATTTTTTCAAAATTAGAGAAAATATCCTTATCAGAAAAATCTACCGAAAATCTTCTATAGACACTTCTTCCATCCTTTAAATCCCAACGGACATTTACTGATCTGAATGATTTATTATCATCATCACCTGTACTGTACTCATAAGCATAATTGTCAAAAATATTTTTAAGTCTCTGTGCTTTGGTGTATCTGGCACCTGCCATAGCTATAGGCTCAAGTGAATTCTGATCTGTCAGTTTCATATACTTCATCTGATACCCTGATACATCCCTTGTTCCATATCCATCCCAGGAAGGAACATAACTGTTTCCGGTCCCGTAATTTGTTGATATGGCACTTGTTACAACCCTGTCTGTTCTCGGAATCCATGTATCATACTGGAAAGGATCAAACAGGAAAATCATTACGATAATCGCCACCACTCCTGTAGAAATCAGAAGTGTATCAAAATGCGTGAAACTTGCCTTAAAATCAAATTCGTATATAGTCTCTATCACTGCATGAGTGATCACCAGTCCGCAGACAATTCCAAAAATGAATCCAAGAAATGATTCGCTTATTTCCCAGAAAAGAAGCCCGAAATACAATGTAACCACTACAGAGATAATGCACTTGATAAAGGGCTTTGTAATCTTAAATGAAATAGCTTTTCCTGCCGCTTCAGCCGGTCTTTTTTTGATCAGATATCTGCAGAGTATATAGAAAACCACGGCAAGAACTGCAGCAATAACAACAGGCAAAACAGCTGCTGCAGGAATTGTGCTTTTCATATTGTATGTTGTCTCATTTGCTATTTTGAAAATAATCCACAAAGGTGATATGTAATCGTTTAGAGGCCAGTTACCACTTACATAATAACTGAACATAAACTTAAGCATGTAACACTGAATGATATATTCAATTGCAGGTCCTGCTACCATGAATACAAATACTGCAAGAGCTGCCACAACAACATGTCCTGTCATTACAGAAGCAAGAATACATACAACATAAACAAGGCAGTAACAAATTATTATTGCCAGTGCTCCTCCAATACAGAAAGGAATGCGTGAAACCGGTAAGTAACCCTTTGATACTCCAAGGATCATCACAAATATGTGGCAAATTATGTATGGTATTACGAATAATATTACACCATTAAGTGATATTGCATCGAATAACTTTTCTCTTTTTACAGGAAGTGCACCATAAAGGTCGCTTGTTCTCTGGTCAAACAGATAACTGAATCCCTGAAGTGCATTGATAAATGCAAGTCCGCACACAATGAGGAGTACGCAGGGGTTTGCAAAGCCGGCAATCTTTGTTACATATTCATTCTGTACATCTCCAATAATTGTAAGCTTTGACAGAAGCCTTCTGTCATATACTCCGCACATAAGTATCGCGTATACTATCTGGGCAAAGAAATTTCCTGCGATTGAAAGCGCTGCAGGCCAAAGCCTTCTCTTTCTGTTCTCGGAACACAAATTAGCAAATAATCTTTTTGATGTCATATCCCTCTACCCCCGTTTCACTTATGAATATTTCCTCCAGAGACAGCGGAAGCATCTCCATATAAACCGGACTCTCCGCTCTCATAATGTCCTCTATCTCCTCTTCCGTTCCCCTTATGGTAAGAGTATAGAGTTTACCCCTGTTCTCTTCAGTAATGACGCATAGCTGTTTGCATGCTCTTTCCTTACTTTCATCATCCCTGAAAACGCACTGCAGCTTGTGTACATCAGCTTTAGCGTCATCAAGGTTCTTGGACAGTATTATTCCGCCCCTGTGTAAAAGTCCTACAGTGTCGCATATATCTTCAAGTTCCCTCAAATTGTGTGATGCAATTATTGGCGTGAAATTTCTTGCAGCCATATCTCCTGCAAAAAGACTCTTGACCGCCTGACGCATCACCGGATCAAGTCCGTCAAATGTCTCATCACAGTACAGATATCTGGTCATTGCACAAATGCCCAGAATTACTGAAAGCTGCTTCTTCATACCCTTTGAAAATGTACTGATCTTTCGATTTCTCTCAAGTCCGAACTTTCCCATGAGCTCAACGAAGCGCTGCATACTGAAGTTCTTGTAAATCCTCTGGTAAAATGATGCCATCTCAGCAGGTGTCGTATTTGAAAAGAACGCCGTATCATCGGAAATATAGAAGAAATCCTCCTTAACTTCAGGATTCTCAAAAATCTCTTTTCCATCAATACTTATGCTTCCCTTGTCCGGCTTTAAGATACCTGCAGCCATTCTCAAAAAAGTACTTTTACCGGCACCATTGGTTCCGATAAGCCCAAACACCTGACCATCTTCAATAGTAAGATCAAGACCTTTGATAGCATCGATATCATCAAATTTCTTTGACAAATTTTCAGCTTTTATCATGCTAATTGTCTCCTCCGTTCACTTTTCCCTTTTTCTCAAAAGCAATCTCTACTTCAAAAGAAATTGCACAACTCTTTACGAGGATTATTCTATCCTGCGTAATTTTCCCCAACATACCTGATAAGCTCGTCCTTTTCTACCTTCAGTGTGGCGGCCTTCTTAAGAAGATCATCCACCTCTGCAAAAAACTCCCTGCGTCTCTCCGGCATAACCTCAGCTACACCTGTGGCAAACCGGCCTCTTCCGGCAACCGAATAGCAAAATCCCCTTTGCTCCAGATTGTCGTAAGCTTTCTGAATCGTATTTGGATTGATTGAAAGCTCAACTGCAAGAGATCTGACTGAAGGAAGAGACTCATCAGCTCCTATTACCCCACATAGGATAAGCTCTTCCAGCTTTGCTGATATTTGCTCGTATATTGGTCTCTTATCTCTGAAATCAATTTCTATCAGCATTCCTACCTCCTGAAAAGAATACTTACTGTACTATGTCAATTAGTACACTTAATTTATACTATTATTACAAAGCTTTGTCAACAGCCTTTTGGTGTTTTGGTTTAATCACATGGCGGATTTATAAGCCTTAGGTATTACAGTATAGAAAAAGAGGACTGCCATGGCAGTCCCCTTATCACATATGGTAATCTTCTTTAAGCTTTACAATCTCTGTTCCCGCAAGAGGAAGTGTAATGAACAGCGATAAAATGTCGGCACATGCCTGTGTGATTTCTACGCCGAGAAGTCCGAATAATCTTGGCAGTATCAGAATAAGCGGAATGAAGAAAATTCCGTTTCTTGCCGAAGAAGTTATCGAAGCCTTTACACCCTTACCAATAGACTGAAGCATCATATTTGAAATTACAAGGCATCCAGACAGCGGAAGTACAAATGCCTGACACCTGAGCGCCACTCTTCCTACCGCGATTACTTCCTCATCATCTCTGAAAATTCCGATAATCTGAGGTGCAAAAGCCACGCAGATAACTGCTACTATGGTCAGGAAGATAGTTGAATACTTCACGCAGAAAAAGTAGCCTTCACGCACTCTCTTCTTTAAGCCTGCTCCATAGTTAAATGAACACACAGGCTGATAACCCTGTCCAAATCCGATAAGAGCAGAAAGCAGCATCATCATTACCCTTGTAGTTATGGACATTCCGGCAATAGCCGCATCTCCGCCAAGACTTCCTGCTGCCTTGTTAAGAAGAAGTGTAGATACGGCAGCCATACCCTGCCTGAAAAGTGAAGGTGCTCCACCATTAACAATCTCCTTAAGATAGTGCGCATTCATATGAATATTCTTAAACTTAAGCTTGATGTTCTCGCCCTTTTTGCTTCCAAGGTAAAGAACAAAAAAGCTGGTCATCTGTCCTGCCACTGTGGCAATTGCAGCACCTCGTACACCCAGACCAAATACAAAAATAAGAAGCGGATCCAGTCCCATATTCATTACCGCGCCGCACATAAGTCCTACCATGGCATATACAGCACTTCCCTGGAACCTCAGCTGG
>CAMVLM010000097.1 GCA_947168335.1 uncultured Butyrivibrio sp.
GCGGAGCGATTTATGCCTTTCTCTTAGAAAGGAGGTGATCCAGCCGCACCTTCCTTTATCTCTCTGTCCCAATCAAAAGAATAACCAAGGGAATGAAGCTGGCTCTTAAACTTTTTCACATTGTTGGCTGTGACAATCTTGGGATGGATATGATTCTTGATAGCGTAGTTCTCTGTAGGAAGTCCGAACGCATCCCAACCCATGGGATAAAGTACGTTGTAGCCCTGCATTCTGCGCTTACGAGCCACAATATCAAGGGCTGTATACGGACGTGGATGTCCTACGTGAAGTCCCTGTCCTGAAGGATAAGGGAATTCTACAAGTGCATAATACTTGGGCTTGGAGTAATCATTGCTGGCTGCGAATGCTTTCTCATCATCCCAGATCTTCTGCCATTTCTGTTCCACTTCTTTGTGATTGTATAACTCTGACATTTTTGATACCTCAACAAAATAAAATAATTAACATAAAGAAAGAACTGTCCATAGTTTATAAAAACCTTTGAACAGTTCAAAATTTTATCATATTAAATTGTCATATTCAAGAATTCATGCAGAATCCCGTATTTCAAAATCTCCAATTATTTTTTTCAAAATATTTTGTCAGATTTTCAATGGGCATAGGCTTTGCATAATGATACCCCTGAATATAATCAAAACCTCTGTTTATAGAGTAGTTCTTCTGTGACTCATCCTCTACACCTTCCACCAGCGTGATGAAACCGTTCTTTTTAAAGATATCTATCATGTAACTTATAATGTCTCCAACACGCTGATCCTGAATGGATTTATAAAGAAGAGATTTGTCAAACTTAATGGTCTGAACAGGTACATCAAGAACTCTCTCAAGGTTGGAGTAGCCTGTACCGAAATCATCCATGTAAAGCTGGATTCCCTCCATATTCAGCATCTTCATATTGTGCTTTACTGCTTCATAACTCTCAGCCATCATGGATTCGGTAAGCTCAAGACGAATCTTTTTGTGATCGATCTTGTAGCTGTGTATGATGTCCATAATTTCTTTGTAGAACTGCCTGTCAACAAAATCTGCTGTTGAACAGTTTATGGTCAGGGCGTCAAAATCGTATTCCCCGGAGAGTTCTTCAACCGCCCTGCAAACCTTGTGCATCATAATTACTGTAAGTGAGTGAATGCAATTTGTCTGCTCCGCAATTCTTATAAACTCATCAGGCGGGATCATCTTACCATCAATGCACAGGCGCATAAGGGCCTCTGCGGATCTGAAGGAATCCTTTTCAACACTGTAAATAGGCTGGGCGTAACAAAGTATTCTTTCATCATTGGGATCCATTTTACTTCTGATATCAGCAAGGGTCTGCTCCACACTGTAGATCTCATCATACTCTCTGAAATCATCACCCTTTGCAAAGCAGTAGACATTCTGTCCATCTACCGCATATTTTTCCCTGAGAAATCTTATGAAAAACTGAGTCCATTTATTTCCAAGAGAAGCAAATCTGTTGCTGTCCCCGCCTACTCCCAGGAAATAATGGATATGACATCTGTTATAGAAATCATCCAGAATCACCTTCATCTTTTCCGAATAATTCTCAGCATCGGACCTTTCACGAACCTCCATGATAACGATAAAGGTTCCGAAATGAACTCTGTACATGTTTATTTTTCTGGAGATACGTTCGATTTTCCTGCATGCCCTGGCAAGCTCAAGTGTTACAGTTTCATATTCAACGGTGCTTGCTGTTCCAAGAAGCTGGGAAAACTCTATGAAAGCCATGTAGAATATTCTGCCTCTTCTGCTGTTTGTAATAAACTTGCTCTCCATGGCGCTTGTATTCTGGCATCCGGTAAACTCATCATAGGGATTTGAGTGGAACAAAAGATAGCATGCCATAAACGGAATAACATAAGTAACACCGCTGAAAATTGCCCTGTTCTCAATTATCTGCAGAACCAGCGTTATCATCAGCGCAGGAACCACAAGATATACTGCCCTCATGACGATTCGCGATATGGACATTCTTCTTGAAAAGCAGACTATAAAGCATATAAATGAACACATAAGTCCTGCAATGCAATAAAACCGCGTAAATACACCGATATCTATTCCATCGGTTCTTACATAGTAAAAGCTCTTCATGGCAACATGATATACAACGCCACTGTAGTACAAAACTGCCACAGTTATAAAGATCATCACTATGAGTGATCTTTTTTTCAGTCTGCGTTCACTCAGAAGATTAATGTAATTGAAAAAGAAAATAAGAATCAGGGAATACAGGAAAAGAAAGAATATAAGAAGAAGCGTAAAGCTGTCTCTCTCATATAGCATTTCAACGTTACTTGCTATCTCCACAATAACTATCTGAACGAGAGTCGCAATTAAAGAAACAATTATTCCCCAAAACAGATAAATAAAGGATTTTGACTGCCTCGGCTTTGTCAGAAGCATAAAAATAATAAGAAGTAACGAAAGAACCAGACTCGTATACTCCCCTATTATGTCATATCTAAGCCCAATATGCATTCCGATATACGGCATAATCCCACCTCAGCATTATCAGTTTACGCAATAGGTACACACTAAATATCGTAACATACATGTATCAACACATATTAAAGAAACCCTTAAAAAAGTATTAAAAGTAAAAAGGCGGTGCCTTGCGGCACCGCCTGTGTTTATCAGTCTTCTATTCCATTTTCCTTTACCTTCTCTGCTCTTGCAGCAACTTCCTTCTCCTGAATGTCTGAAGGAGCCTGCTCATATCTTGCAAAGCTGTATTCGAAATCGCCTGCACCACCTGTCATTGAACGAAGTGTTGTGCAATATCCGAAGAGTTCCATCATAGGAATGTCAGCTTCGATAACCTGCTTGCCATCACCTGTAGGATTCATTCCAAGAACTCTGCCTCGTCTCTTGTTAAGATCACCCATAACGTCTCCGGTGTACGCATCCGGAACTGTAACCTTAAGTGTTGCGATAGGCTCTAAGAGTACAGGTGTTGCTTCCATGAAGCCCTTCTTGAATGCGTTACTTGCAGCAACCTTGAATGCCATTTCGGAAGAATCTACCGGGTGATAAGATCCATCGTAAAGCACAGCCTTAACACCAACTACAGGATAAGCTGCGAGAGGTCCTCTTGAGGAAGCCTCAGCGATACCCTTCTCAACTGCAGGGAAGTAGTTCTTCGGAACTGCTCCACCAACAACCTCCTGCTCGAATATATAAGGCTTGGAATCATCATGTGAAGGCTCGAAGCGCATCTTAACGTGACCATACTGGCCATGTCCGCCTGTCTGCTTCTTATACTTGTACTCAACATCAGAGTTCTTTCTGATAGTCTCTCTGAATGCTACCTTGGGCTTATCGAGCTCAACTGCAACCTTGTACTCATTAAGGAGCTTGCTTACTGCAATCTCAAGGTGCATATCGCCCATACCATAAATGAGTGACTGATGATTTTCAGCATCATTTACAACCTTAAGTGTTGCATCCTCAGCTGCAAGCTTTGCAAGTGACTGAGCAATCTTATCAATATCTGCCTTGTTCTGAGCCTTATATCTCATATAGGTGTAAGGTTCAGATATATCCATCTTCGCATACTGTACAGGATTAGCCTTGGTTGAAAGTGTATCACCTGTGCTGATGTCGAGCTTCTGGAGAGCACCGAAATCACCTGCGTGGAGCTCGGGCACTTCTATTGTCTTATTACCCTGCATTACATAAATCTTACCGATCTTAAGCTCTGCATCCTTATTTGAATCATACATTACATCATCTGTCTTAATGACACCTGAACGAACCTTGATCATTGAATACTTACCAATGAAGGGATCCATCATTGTCTTAAATACAAAAGCTGTCTTAGGCTTTGAGAAATCGAAGTTTGCTTCGAAGATCTCGTTAGTCTTCATATTGATACCGGCCATCTTGCGGTTCTCGGGTGCTGGCATGTACTTGATAATATCATCAAGAAGTGTGTAAACACCCTGTGCAAGAATGCTTGATCCCATCTCGATAGGAACAATAGAGCCGTCACATACGTTGGTTCTGAGCGCTGATCTGATCTCCTGTTCAGAGAATGTCTCACCGCTGAAGTATCTGTCCATGAACTCCTCACTGGTCTCAGCAACTGCTTCCATGAGAGTATCACGATACTGCTTAAGGTATTCCTGGTTGTAATCCGGTACCTCGCACTCAATTGCTTCCTTACCTTCCCAACGGAATCCCTTTTCCTGAATAACGTTTACATAGCCTACGAATTTCTCATTTTCACGACTGGGCATGTTAAACGGTGCAATCTTTTTACCATATTTATCTGTAAGATCCTGAACTACCTGTCTGTAGGAGGCATCATCGATATCCATATCAGAAACAAAGAACATACGAGGAATACCATATTTCTCGCAGAGATCCCATGCTCTCTCTGTTCCGACTTCAACGCCGGCCTTACCTGATACAACGATAATAGCTGCATCAGCAACGCTCATAGCTTCCTGAACTTCACCAACGAAATCAAAAAATCCGGGTGCATCAAGAACATTGATCTTGTGATCATCCCATTCAAGAGCAATATTAGTTGTGCTGATTGAGAACTGACGCTTCTGCTCTTCTTTATCGAAATCACTTACGGTATTTCCATCAGATACCTTACCCATACGGGAAGTAATACCTGCAAGATAAGCCATAGCTTCAGCGAGAGAGGTCTTACCTGCCCCGCCATGTCCTAAGAGTACAACGTTACGGATTTTGTCACTTGTGTAAACTTTCATCTCTAGTCCTCCAGTAAATATTTATTTGGGTAAATTCATGAGATAAATATGAGATTTCCCCCAACCCTATAGAGACATTTTACTAAAATTGTACCTACAATTCAAGTTTTTTTGGAACAATTTGCACAATTAGGCTAAACATAAAAGACAGCCGGGACATTATATCCGGGCTGCCTTTCTGTCACATGATTCAATTATTTCTTTGTAACTATCACAACTTTTTTAAGGTTGCCGGGCTTTTACTGGTTATTAAGAATTCCCGGAATCCGGCAGTAGTACCCTCTTTAATTTACGGACCTGGTAATGTCCGTATAATGGTGTAAATAAAAAAAGCCAAAGGCTCGCTTTTTGGCAAATAAATATATAATTCTCCCAGAAATGTAGTAATATCCATTGATTTTCGCACTTTAACGTGGTATAGTAATTTAGATTTCGCTTACAAAATGTACAATATGATTTTGAGCGATATTGCGCAAAATGTTAATTCTCACATATAACAATAAACAAATTATACTTATTCTCATAAATGTAAATAATATGTAACAGAGGTACGGTAACATGGACTTTAATGATATAACCTGCGGTTTTATAGGACTTGGTCTTATTGGTGGATCCATGGCAAGGGCCATGAAAGCTAAGGCTCCGGGGATGAAGATTATTTCTTACACTCCGCATCCTGAGACATCTCTTAAAGCTAAGGCAGACGGAATTGTTGATGAAGCTCTGACTTCGATTGATGAAAATTTTTCTAAGTGTGACTACATTTTTCTGTGTGCACCAATTGAGAGAAACAATGATAATCTTGAGATTCTGAAACCTTTTCTCAATCCGGACACGACAGTTACTGATATTGGTTCCGTCAAGACCAGCATACATGAAAAGGTTAAAGAACTTGGACTTGAAAGCCAGTTCATCGGCGGACACCCCATGGCAGGAACCGAGCGTATAGGCTATGTAAATTCCAAGGCTTCCATTTTGGAAAATGCTTACTATATTTTGACCAAGACTCCTCTTACTTCTGACGAGAGGCTTGAAAACTACAGACAGCTGGTTGAGCTTATGGGTGCAACTCCTCTCATAATTCCTTATGAGCAGCACGATTTTGCCACAGCAGCTATCAGCCATGTTCCTCATGTGATAAGCGGATGCCTTGTCAATCTGGTTCAGAGAAGTGATTACGAAGATGGTCTTATGAAAACAATTGCAGCAGGCGGATTCAAGGATATCACCAGAATCAGTTCTTCATCACCTGTTATGCTGCAGCAGATCTGTCTGACCAACCACAAGAACATATCAATTCTTCTGGAAAAATATATTAAGTATCTGGAAGAAATGAAACAGGTAATAGATGATGTTGACGGCGATGGTCTTATGAACTTTTTTTCTTCTGCAAGAGAATATCGTGATTCCTTCAATGACCTGAGCAAAGGTCCCATCAAGAAGAGATATGTTACTAGAGTTGATATTGCTGATGAACCCGGTAATATCGCATCTGTTGCTACTCTCCTTTCTGTCAACGGAATCAACATCAAGAATATCGGAATCGTTCATAACAGAGAAGAAGAGCATGGTGTACTCAGTATCGAGTTTCATGATGCCACCGCCATGGAAAAAGCAATCACTCTGCTTGACGCACACGGCTATCCTTCTGTTAGCTAAAGTTCACAGATAATACACTGTATATATGATAAAATGACAACTAACTGATATAAAATTACATAATTTACTTACTTGAAAGAGGGAACAAAAATGATCAGTATTGCAAAAAGTTCAAAACCGCTTAGCGGAAACATCTTTGTCCCGGGGGACAAATCCATTTCCCACAGAAGTGTCATGTTTGGGGCGCTTGCTGATGGAACAACTGAAATAACAGGTTTTCTTGATGGCGCAGACTGCCTATCCACAATAGAATGCTTCAGAAAACTGGGTATTCAGATCGAGCACTCCCAGAGGCCCATGCACGGAGTTCCTACCATCACCGTACATGGCAAAGGTCTTTACGGACTCTCCGCTCCCGAAGGCGGACTTTACACCGGAAACAGCGGAACCACCACAAGACTTTTAGCAGGTATTCTGGCTGCACAGCCCTTTGATACCATACTTACAGGGGATGCTTCAATTGAAAAAAGACCCATGAACAGAATTATCAAGCCACTCACACAGATGGGGGCCGATGTTTCTTCAATCAAGGGCAATGACTGTGCTCCTCTGATGATCCGCGGAGGCAAAAGACTTCATGGTATCACATATCACAGCCCTGTAGCTTCTGCTCAGGTAAAATCCTGTATTCTTCTTGCAGGTCTTTATTCAGACAGCGACACGGTTGTATATGAACCAGCACTTAGCAGAAACCACACTGAGATCATGTTAAGAGCCTACGGTGTTGATGTTCACAACGAAATTGAGTTTCAGGGAAGCTCCGCAGCAATCCTTCATCCCGGAACTCCTCTTAGAGGAATCAAAATAAACGTTCCCGGAGACATTTCTTCCGCAGCGTATTTTGTTGTAGCAGCTCTTCTTGTTCCCGGTTCCGATATAATAATCCACAATGTAGGAATAAACAAGACAAGAGCAGGAATCTTAAGTGCACTTACCCAGATGGGTGCTGATATAGAGCTTGAAAATGTTGATGAATCCATGGAGCCCCATGCAGATCTCCATGTAAGATACTCCAGGCTTCATGGCAACGCCAACGGACGCTTTGAGCTATCAGGAAAAATCATCCCCACTATGATAGATGAGCTTCCGATCTTTGCAGTTGCAGCCGCTACAGCTGATTGCACAACTGTCATCAAAGACGCTGCTGAACTCAAGGTCAAGGAGTCCAACCGTATTGATGCTATCGTAAACAACCTCAAAGCCATGGGTGCTGATATAGAAGCAACCGATGATGGTATGATAATTAACGGCGGCAGCCCGCTTCACGCTGCAGATATTGAATGCTTTGCAGATCACCGAATTGCAATGAGCTTTGCAATTGCTGCTCTGGTCGCAGAAGGTGATACCAGAATCCTTGACGATAAATGCGTAGGAATCTCCTATCCTACTTTCTTCAAAGATTTAAATACACTGATTGGCTAATATAATGAATTATTGAACAAGCCTTCGCTCCTAAATCAGAAGCGAAGGCTTGTTTTTGAATGTACTTTTAACTCCATATATCATGTAGAACTATTTATTTCATTTCAACAAGCTCGTAATCCCTTGATCCAATACCAAGCTTCTCTGCGTGTTCAAGAGTTTCTGCCCAGGACACATTCGGATTACTGTTGTGCCATACATCACCGTGATCATGGAAATGTTCACTTGCCATATTATCCCCCAGCTGACTGTTTCTGATGGGTTCCGCCTTCTGACACAGATCAACACACGCCTGATCCAGCGCTACCGGATCAAACGAAGCAAGCATTCCGATATCCGGAAGTATAGGCGCATCATTCTCGCCGTGGCAGTCACAGTTTGGTGATACATCCGTAATAAGACTTATATGGAAGCAGGGCCTTCCGGTTACAACAGCTGCAGTATACTCTGCCATCTTTCTTCCAAGCATCTGAGGAGCATCCTCATTGTCATTCTCAATCGCATCAAATGCACACGCTCCTATACATCTGCCACAGCCCTTGCACTTTTCAGTATCTATCCTTGCCTTATTTCCTTCATAAACTATGGCATCAGAGCCACATTCCCTGGCACATCTCCTGCAGCCTCTGCAAAGATCAGTTATCACATGGGGATGTCCACTGTTGTGCTGCTGCATTTTTCCTGCACGGCTTCCACAGCCCATTCCGATATTCTTAATAGCACCTCCGAAGCCTGCCTGCTCGTGTCCTTTAAAATGACTGAGGGAAATAAAAATATCAGCATCCATAATTGCCCGGCCGATATACGCTTCCTCACAATACTCCCCATTGGGAACCGGTACAACAATATCATCGGTTCCACGCAGACCATCAGCGATAATTATCTGACATCCCGTTGTTATCGTATTAAAACCATTAATATTTGCACAATCAAGGTGCTCAAGCGCGTGCTTTCTGCTGCCGGGATATAGCGTATTACAGTCTGTCAAAAAAGGAAGTCCCCCGTTTTCCTTCACGACATCAGCAACAGCCTTTGCATAATTAGGTCTTAAATATGCAAGGTTTCCAAGCTCACCAAAATGCATCTTAATTGCGACAAATTTTCCATCCATATCAATGGTGTCAATGCCTGCCATCCTGATCAGTTTCTGAAGCTTTGCAGTCAGACTTACTCCAAGCTGTGTTCTGAAATCAGTAAAATATACCTGTGATTTTCCCATAAGAATCTTCCTCCTATGCATATCATTATACACAAAAAGTTCTATAAGGGGACGGGGTTAGTGGTCCATTTTGAAAAAATGGACCACTAACCCCGTCCCCTTGGACCACCCAGCCCCTTGGAACACCAGCCCCTTGGAACACTGTCCTCTATGGGCTACTATACATCAATCTCTCTTAAAGATATCTCTCGTATATACTTTATCCTGAACATCATCAAGGCAGGCGTCATATCTATTGGCAATGATGGCAGCGCTCTGCTTCTTGAATTCATCCAGATCATTGACAACCCTGCTACCAAAGAATGTGGTTCCATCCTCAAGTGTGGGCTCGTAAATAATAACTGTAGCGCCCTTGGCTTTAATACGCTTCATTACACCCTGAATACTGCTCTGACGGAAGTTGTCGGAATTACTCTTCATAGTAAGTCTGTAAACACCAATTACAACCTCGTGCTCGAAGGATTTGTCATAGCTTGCGCTGTTACCGTAAGCACCTGCGATATCCAGAACTCTGTCAGCAATGAAGTCCTTTCTTGTTCTGTTGGACTCAACGATTGCCTCGATGAGGTTCTCCGGAACATCTTCATAGTTAGCAAGGAGCTGTTTGGTATCCTTAGGCAGGCAGTATCCGCCATAACCAAAGGAAGGATTGTTGTAGAAATCACCAACTCTGGGATCAAGACATACACCCTTGATGATACTGTCAGTGTTAAGGTGCTTCATCTCAGCATAGGTATCAAGCTCGTTGAAATATGAAACACGAAGTGCAAGGTAAGTATTGGCAAAAAGCTTAACAGCTTCAGCCTCTGTGAATCCCATGAAAAGAACATCCACATTTTCCTTAAGCGCGCCCTCTTCAAGAAGCTTTGCAAATGTCTGCGCTGCAGCAACAAGGTTCTTGTCATTCTCATCTGTTCCAACAATTATTCTGCTGGGGTAGAGGTTATCATAAAGAGCCTTGGATTCTCTCAAAAACTCAGGGCTGAAAAGAATCTTGTCTGTTCCCATCTGACTTCTGATCTTCTCAGTGTAGCCAACGGGAATTGTACTCTTTATTACCATAAATGCATCGGGATTAACCTTTTTAACAAGCTCTATAACAGCCTCAACAGCACTGGTATCAAAATAGTTCTTCTTACTGTCATAGTTTGTGGGTGCTGCTATTACTACAAAATCAGCATCCCTGTAAGCTGCCTCACCATCAAGTGTTGCGGTAAGATTAAGCTCCTTTTCAGCAAAATACTTCTCAATGTACTCATCCTGAATAGGGGACTTTCTGCTGTTAAGCATCTCCACCTTCTCAGGAACCACATCAACTACAGTTACCTGGTGCTTCTGTGAAAGCAGTGTCGCTATTGAAAGGCCTACATAGCCCGCACCGGCAACCGCTATTTTAAGATCCTCAAAATCTCTCATTGCTACTCTCCAATTTATTCATTTTCTTTCAAAGTATCCTGTACAGTCTCATAAACAGAGATTCTCTGACGATCGTACTCAGGCATACCAATAAAGATCGCGCCGTACTCGAAGCCTTCTTCCAACATGGTTCCGCGTACAATCTTGATAAATACATGTATTACTTCTTTAGTCCAGATAGTCAGATTAGCCTCGTAATTATCTCCCATTACAAGCTGACACTCAGACTGAAAGCCCATGCCTGCTCTGGAGCAATTAAGAATATTTATCTTAACCGGCTCAGTCTCATCCTTTCCCAGATCTATGGACTTCATCATGATCTCGCCTTCAAGATCAAGTCTTTTGTATTTTCTTCTCTCTTCCATAACAACCCCTCATTATAAAAAGATTTCTTTTGGGCGATTAGACACCTATTACATCTTAACTTATATTTCATCGTCCGTAAAGAAACAAGCATCCCCAAAAGAGAAGAATCTGTACTTTTCTCTGATAGCCTCTTCGTATGCATTTAAAACATGTTCTCTTCCTGCAAGAGCAGATACCAGCATTACCAGTGTGGACTCGGGAAGATGGAAATTTGTAATAAGGCAGTCTGTAACTTTAAACTTATATCCCGGATAAATAAAAATCGAAGTGTTATCTGCACAGGCTGTCATATGGCCGTTTTCATCCGCAGCACTTTCAATAGTTCTGCAGCTTGTAGTACCGACACAGATAACTCTGTGACCGCTTACTTTTGCCTTATTGATTTTTGCGGCTGCTTCTTCGCTTACCTGATACCACTCTGTGTGCATGTGATGCTCAAGTACATTGTCCACCTTAACCGGTCTGAAGGTTCCAAGTCCCACGTGAAGAGTTACATAGGCAAGGTCAACTCCCTTTTTATTTATTTCCTCAAGAAGCTCGTTTGTAAAGTGAAGTCCTGCTGTAGGAGCAGCTGCTGATCCTTCATACTTTGCATAAACCGTCTGATACATGTTCTTATCCTGAAGCTTATGTGTTATGTATGGAGGAAGCGGCATTTCTCCAAGTCTGTCCAGAACCTCTTCAAAAATTCCCTCGTAGGAAAACTGTACGAGACGGTTGCCCTCTTCTACAATATCCAGAATCTTTGCTGTAAGACACCCGTCACCAAAGGTAACCTCAGCTCCGGGACGAAGTTTTTTACCGGGACGAACCAGTGTCTCCCAGATATCATTTTCCCTGCGCTTCAAAAGAAGAATCTCCACTGCAGCGCCGGTATCTTTCTTGGTACCAAGAAGTCTTGCCGGAATAACCTTGGTATCATTAAGCACAAGACAATCTCCTGGTTTGAGGTAATCAATAATGTCTTTGAAAATTTTGTGCTGAATTCTTCCACTCTCCTTGTTCATAACAAGAAGCTTTGCTTCTGCTCTGTGTT
>CAMVLM010000098.1 GCA_947168335.1 uncultured Butyrivibrio sp.
TTATAGCCGGTGCTGCGAACATCATAATAATGTAAAGAATAGACATTACAAACATACTGGTTCCTGCCAGGGTTGCGAGCTTTTTAAGAGGATTAAGACCTTTTGATGCTACCCAGCAGAAGAAGAGTAGAATTGCAAGAGTTACAAGCTGTACAGCCAGTGTGGGGAAAGAGTCATAAGTCTCTCCGTTTCTGAATACTGCCCAGCTAAGAGCTTTAAGTCCACCTGATGACTTAGAAGCAATGTAAGTGATATGGCATGCCCAATAGGTCCAGCCGGCATAATAAGCCACCTTGGGGCCTGTTGTGCTGAGAATCCAGGAGCTTACACCGCCACCTGAAGTCTTGAATGCTGAGCCAAGCTCACCAACCATGAGGGCATAAGGAACGAAATAAAGGGCAAACATAAGTATCCAGCTAAAGATTACCTGGATACCATTAAAATAGAGAAAGCCGTTTAGAACGTTACCAAATCCCCATACTGTAGAAAAGGCCATAAATGCTAAGGTTGACCATTTCATACGTTTTGAATCCATAATAAAACCTCCAAAAATAAATACAAATATTGTTGCACAAATATTTAAAGCGCAACTTTTATATGTTACACCTAAATTTAAAAAAAGTCACTACTTTTTTGCTTTAAGGTGTTAAGGCGTTAAAGGATATCAGAAGACCCTTTGACGCCTTTTATCTTCCGGGTATAATCTTTATATAGTTGTAGTTCAATTTATAAGGGATGACATAGTAATGAATGAAAAACAGATAGAGTGTTTCCTGGAAACGGGAAAATATCTTAGCTTTACAAAAGCCGCACAGAACCTTTATTTGCCGCAGCCTGCTGTAAGCAGGTATATTTCTGCGCTTGAGGAGGAGCTGGGAACAACGCTGTTTATTCGCGAGAACAGCAGGAATATTTCCCTGTCGGAATCCGGGAAGATTTATTTTAATATGTTCCAGAGATTCAATGCTGAGCTTGTTAATGTAAGAAAAATGCTTGCGACAAACAACAGTATTCTTCGCCTTGGTTATAATATTGGATGGAATGTATCGTCATTTTTACCCGGTGTTGTAAGCGAATGTCGTAAGGATAATCCTGATTTTAAGATATCTTTTGAATGTCTTGGTTTTAAGGACCTTCTGACAGCTGTGGATGAGAAGAGACTGGATGCCATCATAATTACGGATGATTATGTTGAAAATAAATCGGACTACATGCGAAAGAAGTTTACCAGTATAAACAGAATTATTGTGTATTCCGAATTGTTGCCGGAGCATGAGAAGATACAGACACCTGCAGATCTTAAGGATTATACCTTTTTCATGATAGATGATCCCAGAATAGGAGAGCTCTGCCAGGATATTGAGGTTTTATTCAGGCCCTATCATTTTGTTCCGAGATTTACTGCTGTGAGTAACATTAATACGGTATTTGCATCTGTTGAAAATGGTCTTGGAGTGGCTGTTCTGGACAGCTGGTATCAGGGAATCCATCATCCGGGAATTCATATGCTTGATCTTGATACCAAACTTCCGATATCGCTTGCATGGCACAGAAGTACGATATTCCCAGCAATAGAGGGCTTTTACGGCAAGCTGGAGGAAAGGTTTATTAAGTAGTATTTTCATCGAAAATGAGTATCTTTACATAGGACAGTGCAGGTGCTATAGTTTCATTCGGATGGTATTCGAAAGAAACTATACCTTTTATGCTTCTAAATTTTAAAAAGGTGCGCCTCGTGGCATGCTTGTATCATTTTGAACGAGACTGTATCACCCCCGGATTAAAGGAGGTGTAGCCCATGAAGGTTGGATTTGCAGGTGCTGGGAAAGTTGGCTGTTCTTTAGGGATGCTTTTTTCTGAAACTCAGCACAATCTGTCAGGCTTCTACAGCCGTACATCTGCATCTGCCGAGGATGCAGCGGTTTTTACCAAATCAAAACATTTTCAAAATTTAGAGACGCTAATTGAAGAAAGTGATACAGTGTTCATTACTGTTCCTGACGATGCTATATCTGAGGTCTGGGATAGTATAAAATGCATGCATATTGCCGGAAAACTGATATGTCATTGCAGCGGTTCGTTGTCTTCAAAAATCTTTAAGGATATAGAGAAAACTGGCGCATATGGTTTCTCGATCCATCCATTACTGGCTGTATCGGATAGATACAGATCATACCAGGAGCTTCCAAAAGCATTATTTACAATTGAAGGAGATGCTGACAGGATCAGCGCGATAGAAACACTTCTGGAAGGGAGTGGGATAAAACATGCAGTTATAAGTGCTGATGTCAAAACGCGCTATCACGGGGCTGCAGTCATGTGCTCTAATCTTGTTATTGCACTGATAAGGGCTGCAGAAGATGAGCTTCGTTTATGCGGCTTTTCTGAGGAACAGTTAAGGGAGGCCATTACTCCTTTGCTTCTTGGAAATGTAAATAAGGTGCTGAATGTGGGTACCGGGGCTGCGCTTACAGGCCCGATTGAGAGAAATGATTTCGGTACGGTGGAAAAGCATCTTAAAACATTTCAGGGAATTGACAAAGAGGTATACAGAGTTTTGTCAAAAAAGACACTGGATGTAGCCAGGCAAAAGCACCCCAATATGGATTATGGCAAATTGGAGCTTCTATTAAACAATCAGGAGGATCAGTAGAGTAATGAAAAACACAGTTACAACTCTTCAGCAGATGAAGAGAGATGGCGAGAAAATCAGCATGCTTACCTGCTATGATTATTCAACGGCATGCCTTATGGAGGAGGCCGGAATCAATGCAATTCTTATAGGCGATTCCCTTGGCATGACAATGATGGGGTATAGTGATACTTTGCCTGTTACGGTTGATGATATCATTCACCATTGCGCATCAGTTTCACGAGGCCTTAAGGATACATTTCTTGTGGCAGATATGCCGTTTATGTCATATCAGACTTCTGTTTATGATGCAGTAAAAAACGCAGGCCGTCTCATTAAGGAAGGCCATGCTCAGGCTGTCAAGCTTGAAGGTGGCGCATCTGTATGTGAGCAGATTCGTGCAATTGTAAATGCTGATATTCCGGTTGTGGCACATATTGGTCTTACACCCCAGTCTATCAATGCATTTGGCGGTTTTAAGGTACAGGGTAAAAACGTTGAGCGTGCGATCCAGATCCTTAATGATGCCAAGGCAGTTGAGGAGGCTGGTGCATTTATGGTTACTTTAGAGTGCGTTCCCGAGGAGCTTGCAACTCTTATTTCAAAGGAATTATCCATTCCCACTATCGGAATCGGGGCAGGATGCGGTTGTGATGGTCAGGTTCTTGTATATCAGGATATGCTTGGCATGTTCTCAGGCTTTAAGCCTAAGTTTGTAAAGCATTTTGCAAATATAGGCCAGGAGATGAAGCGCGCATTCGCAGAGTATGATTCAGAGGTAAAATCAAAGGCTTTCCCTGCTGAGGAGCATAACTTTAAGATTGACCCCGAGGTTATGAAGGAGGTGCGTAAAGCCGCATCAGCCAAGAGATTTACAGTGACATTAACAGATGAAAGGGAAATGGCTTAATCATGATAAAAACAACAACGATCAAGGAAGTTAAGGACAGCGTAAGAGAGTGGAAAAAACAGGGGCTGAGTATCGGACTCGTGCCTACAATGGGATATCTGCATGATGGACATGCAAGCCTTATCAGGCGCGCCAGACAGGAATGTGACAGGGTTATAGTTTCGGATTTTGTAAACCCTATTCAGTTTGGACCAAAGGAGGATCTTGCCACTTATCCCAGAGATTTTGAGGCAGATTGCAGGTTGTGCGAGAGTCTTGGCACAGACCTCATTTTCCATCCTGAGCCGTCTGAGATGTATCTTGAGGGATTTCATTCATATGTCGGTGTTGATACCTTATCAACAGAGCTTTGCGGAAAAAGCCGCCCTATACACTTTAATGGTGTCTGCACTGTAGTAAGTAAGCTTTTTAATATTTCAGAGGCGGATAAGGCGTATTTCGGACAGAAGGATGCCCAGCAGCTAGCCATTGTAAAGCGTATGGTCAGAGATCTGAACTTCAATATAGAAATAGTTGGCTGCCCTATCATTAGAGAGGAAAGCGGACTGGCAAAGAGTTCACGCAACACATATCTCACAGATGAGGAGAGAGAGAAGGCTTTGGTATTACATAAAGCTCTTACAGCCGGCGAAGAAATGGTCAGAGCCGGTGAAAAGGATGCTTCTGTAGTCAAGAAGGCCATTACAGATATTATTGAGTCAGAGCCTATCGCCAGAATTGATTATGTTGAGATCGTAGACTGGAATGAGCTTCAGAAGGTTGATACGATTGACGGACCTATTCTTGCAGCAGTGGCAGTTTATATTGGTGAAAAGGTCAGACTGATTGATAACTTTATTGTGGAATAAAAAGTGATTTTACGACTTGCGTGAAAAGAAAGGCAAAAAGTATGAATTTGACAATGCTCAAGGGCAAGATACACAGAGCAACTGTGACACAGGCAGAGCTTGATTATGTTGGAAGCATTACTATAGATGAGGATTTGCTGGATGCGGCAGGAATCCTTGAATATGAAATGGTACAGATTGTAGATGTGGAAAATGGAAACCGTTTTGAAACATATACAATTGCCGGGGAGCGCGGAAGCGGCGTGATCTGCCTTAATGGCGCTGCAGCACGTTGTGTTTCTGTTAATGATCATGTGATCATCATGTGCTATTGCAGTGTTTCTGCTGATGAAGCAAAAGGTCACAAGCCCAAGGTGGTTTTTGTGGATGATAAAAACAATATTGCAAGAATCACAAATTATGAAAAGCACGGGAAACTAGGTGCAGAGGATCTGTAATAAATAAAATCAGCAAAAAGGCAGACGCGGTCGCGTCTGCCTTTTTGTGTATATTACAGAAATCATGTGGTTTTATGATGATTTACACCAGGCTTTTAAGAATATATACACCGTCGTGCATTGCATTTAAGTAAATATATCCTCTGTCGTCAACTACGACATCCTCTGCAGTTCCAAGAGGCTTGTTGGGCATCTTTACATCGAAGCAAAGCTTCTCGGGGTTCGGAGGGATGAAGTATGCAATTTCCTTGGGCACGTAAGGATCAGAGATATCGTATACTCTGAGACCTGCGTGGAAATAGCAGTCATAAGCACGATCCTTGTTATTCTCAATCCAGGGCTTTCCTGTCATAGGCTCATGGAGATTGTGAGGGCCGAAGGATGTGGGGAAATCATCCCCAAGCTGATTGAAGTTCTTGTAAGGGAAGTCCTCAGGAACTTCAGGGTAGGGAAGGATTGAGATGAGAACCGGGTCTTCCTTGTTGCTGATATCAAACATTTCGATACCGCAGAAGGAATGAACACCGAACTGCTCATACTGTGCCTTGCCGTATGTCCACTGGCGCTCGCCTTCCTGCATTCCGATGGCATAGTTAGTGCCAAGTACAGGCATAAAGGTATGGCAGAGAGCACCACCGAATTTTGTAGCAAAAGGAGGTGTCATCTTGCATTCACCGATAACCTGAGGCCATGCGGGATTAGATATATCAAGAATCTTAAATCCGCCGCCTGCACAGCTGAGGTATGCAGTATTTTCGTCATCTCCGACATAAGGGAAGTGAACAAAGCCGGGATAGGTATTGTAGCCCTGCCATCCGTTCCATTCCTTCTTTCTTGTCTTTTCTGTCTGATTACCGAAGAACTGTCCGGGATTCCACCAGCGGCCAACTTCTGTAGGATTTGTGGGATCAGAGATATCTACGATTCTATAGATGAAATCCTTAAATCCAACAGCTGTTGCTGACAGATGCATGTATTTTCCACCGTTATATGTAAAACGATGTACACCTGAACCGGGTGTTCCTTCAGGTTCTCCTGTTGACCAGAATGAGAGCTTTTTAGGGTGCTCAGGATCTTCTTTCAATGAAAAGATATGTACGCCGCCAGGTGCGGGAGTAAAGTGTTCCGGAGCAGGACCATGCAGGAATTCAAGGCAGTTTCCGTTTGAAACTATCATAAGATCATCGGCTATCTGAATCTTGGGTGTAGACATATATGTATACTTTTCGGGATCCATAACAGGCATATACTGCACATGTCTGGGATTTGCAGGATCAGTAACGTCGAGAATCTCTACGCCGTTACCATAGAAGCATCCGCCGTACAAATAGTATTTACCTTCTTTTGTCTTATAAAGCTGTGACTGGAATAAATAGTGGTTGTCGCAGTCATGGTGTGCAAGAACTTCCATGTTCTTGATGTAACCCTCATTTCCGGGACTCTTTGCGTAAAACTTGTCGCTCATTAAGTAACCTCCTTACCAATTTACACTTTCCAAAGCCGTGACCGGCATAGATTTTTAAGTACGCAGGAGACCATCTCCTGTATCTTGATAGTAATCCCCACGATCCAAAATCGTCCAATATTAAACTTTCAAAAAATCAATAACAAATTTGATATGGAAAACTGCAAATATTGATATTTTTTTTCAGAAATAGTTTGTGCCTATAATTTCCTTAAGCAAAAAACAAGCAATAACGGTAGGAGGTTATAAGCATGTCATACGAATTCAGTTTAATGAGAAGTCTGATCTATGTCGGACTTGCTAAAGAGGAATACAGATCAAAGCTTGAAAACTGGCTTTACAAATATCATGTTCCGGAAAGCATCAGTAAATTTTCCCCATATGTAACAAAATATGCGTTTTATCAGGCGTATCCCACACCACCTGAAGGTGACAGATTCGGAGCCAGAAAGATGCAGCTCACTGAGCACTACTGGATGGTAAACGAGCATCTTCCTGAGATGGCAAACAATATTTTCCACGAGTACATGCCTATGGATGTACTTCGCTGGCAGGGATGCATTCCTGATGTAGACAGTGCGACAGTACACAACAATGCAGAATCAGGTGATGCAGGAAGATCAGTCGGCGGTGGAGATTTCCCTCCCTTCATTTTCTCTTTTGTACCGATCAACTGGGAAGAGGATTTCAAGGGAAAGGAGAGAACCCCTGAGGATGGACCGAATTTCAGATGGCAGTTCCTTATTCAGTATCCGGAAGGATGTTCAAAGGAGGAAGGCGAGAGATGGTTCCATGAGGAAATCGTTCCCTTCTTTACAGGAAGTGTCAGGGTTAACCGTCTTGTAAGCAGTAAAGTTGCAGTGAATTACGGTGCTCCCACAGCCCAGTTCGACAGACTTGTGGAAGTGTGGTTTGAAGGTCCCGAAGAATGGTATGAGCTTTGTGTTGATATTGCTAAGGACAAGCTTAAAAAGCCCGAGTGGGCGCAGCAGGATCAGTTCCCGTTCTTAAAGCCTCAGCACAACATAGCTTCAGTATTTTTGGGAGACAGATGCACATCCGATAATCTTTCAAATTATCGCGGATATATAACAATGCGTTGAGGCTTTTGTAACAGTCAGAGGGTAAGAGTCTATGGAACTTATAAACACGGCCCTGGCTCAGGGAAAGACAAACTTCATACTCATCGGTGAAGCAGGTTGCGGTAAAAGCGAAATAGCGCTCAATCTTGCCAGATACATCGCTGATAACACTGAGAAGACTGTTCATCTCTTTGATATGGATATGACAAAACCACTGTTCAGATCAAGGGACATGCTTAATTCAGAGGGACTTTCCGATATAAATTTTCACTTTGTTGAAGAGCAGTTCTTTGATGCACCGACTGTAGTCGGTGGAGTGAGAGAGCTTCTTCTTGATCCGAACGAGATTGTGGTAATGGACGTTGGCGGTGATGACATAGGAGCAAGATCCATCGGCGGATTCATGATGAATGCAAGAAAAGAGAGCCTGTGCGTCATGTATGTACTCAATTACTACAGACCATTCTGCCAGGATATTGATCATATCGACAGATTTCTTGCAGAGATACTTGCAGTATCAAGGCTTACGCTGGATGATCTGCACTTTATAGATAATCCAAACGCCGGAATCACAACTACTGTTGAAGAGACAGTGGAGGGTTCAAGGAAGATGCATTCAATAATCAACGAATACAGGGATATAGAGCTTACTTGCGTTCGCGAAGACCTGATGGATGAAGTTACAGAGAAAATGGAGAAAGACATGAGTGATTCGCTCATCATGCCGCTCCATCTGTATCTGACCTATGAATGGCTGAAGGCCTGATCGTATCAGCATAAACAAAAACGATTTTAGCGTTAGCTCTAACAAAGGAGGTTTCAAATGGCTAAATTTAAGATCAATGTGGTAGCCGAGCGGTGTAAAAGCTGCGGTTATTGCATAAAGTACTGTCCCAAGAATGTTCTTGAGATCGGTACTGAAGTAAATGCAAAGGGTTACGAATACATCGTAGCTGCAAGGCAGGATGACTGCATAGGCTGTCTTACCTGCGGAAGAATATGCCCGGATGGAGCAATAGAGATTTATAAGGAGGGTGAATAATAATGGCCAGAACATTTATGAAGGGCTCAGAAGCCGTTGCTGAAGCAGCTGTAAGAGCCGGTTGTAGATTTTTTGCAGGATATCCCATCACACCTCAGAACGAAGTTCCGGAATATTTTTCCAGAAGACTCCCTGAAGTTGGTGGAACATTCATACAGGGTGAATCAGAAGTAGCATCAATAAACATGGTTTATGGTGCAGCTTCAGCAGGTGTCAGGGCAATGACATCCTCAAGCAGCCCCGGAATTGCACTTAAGAGTGAGGGAATCTCATATTGCGCATCAGCGCGTATTCCCATGGTGTACGCAAACTTCGCAAGAGGAGGCCCGGGTGTTGGTTCAATCCAGCCTGCACAGATGGATTACTTTGAGGCTACAAAGGCTGCAGGAAACGGTGGTTTCCAGATGATAGTTCTTGCACCTTCAACAGTCCAGGAAGCAGTTGATCTTACTGTAAAAGCATTTGAGCTTGCAGACAGAGACAGAAATCCTGTACATCTTCTCGCAGATGGTGTTATCGCAACTATGATGGAGCCTGTTGAACTTCCTGAGATGATGCCTGAGGAAAAGGTGGCAGAGATCAGGGAAAGTAAGAAAAACTGGGCACTTGTAGGACATCCTCTTGATTATAAGAACCGCGCATGGATCCAGCCCGGACAGTGGATCACCACTAAGATGCAGGAATGCAACGAGGAAGCTGCGGCAATGTATGAGTCCTGGAAAACTAAAGACGTAATGGTTGAAGAGTATAAGGTGGACGATGCTGAGATCGTTATGACAGCATATGGAATTTCCGGACGTATTGCCAAGTCTTCAGTAGATATCCTTAGAAACAAGGGAATCAAGGTAGGACTTATCCGCCCTATAACACTTAATCCTTTCCCGACAGAGTCATTCGAAAAACTGGATTACTCTAAAGTAAAGGCAATCCTTGATGTTGAGATGTCTATTCCCGCACAGTACGCAACAGATGTTGAAGCAGTCGTAAGAAAGCGCTGCCCTGTTGAGAAGTGCCTGTGCTCAGGAGGAAATGTAATGTCAAGAGAAGCCGTGCTTGAGGCTGTAATGAAGATAGCAGGACAGGAGGCTTAAGATGGCGGAATTATTATATAGCAGAACAAAAACAATTCAGGAAGATAAAGTATCCGGTTTTTGCCCCGGATGCATGCACTCAACAATAATGAAGCTCATCGGTGAAGTTATTGATGAGATGGGAATTATAGATAAGACAGCTGCAGTTCTGGGAATCGGATGCTGCGGACTTCAGATGGATTATATGGCTTACGACAATACAACAGCTCCTCACGGAAGAGCATGTGCGGTTGCTACAGGCCTTAAGAGAGCTAATCCTGACACTATCTATTATACATACCAGGGTGATGGAGACCTTGCATCTATCGGTCTTGCAGAGACTGTTTCAGCTGCAAACAGAGGTGAGAACTTCACTGTTATTTTCGTAAACAACGGTATTTATGGTATGACAGGCGGACAGCTTGCACCCACAACACTTGTTGGAATGAAGGCATCAACAGCGCCCAAGGGACGTATTGCAGAAGAACATGGTTATCCCATGCATGTCTGTGAGGTTCTTGATAAGCTTACAGCACCTCAGTACCTCGTAAGAACAAGCTGCAATAATCCCGGAAATATTCTCAAGACAAAGCAGGCTATTAAAAAGGCATTTGAATATCAGATCGCAGGAAAAGGCTTTTCACTTGTGGAGATAGTAACAAGCTGCCCTACAAACTGGGGACTTGATTCACTTAAGGCATTGGATTTCCTTGAGGAAAACATGCTTAAAGAGTATCCGCTTGGTGTGATCAGAGATAAGGGCTGAGAGGGCTTAGCGAGGTTCTCTCGAGCTTAGCCCGAACGTGTTCTGGCGAGCAAAGCGAGAGCAGAACTTCCTTTGAAAGGAGATTATATGGAAACCAATTTATGTGTAGCCGGATTCGGCGGACAGGGTGTTATGACCCTTGGAAAATTTCTTGCTTCCGCAACCTGTGATTCCACAGATAAGAATGTGACATTTTTCCCTTCTTACGGTGCGGAGCAGCGTGGTGGTACAGCTAACTGCTACGTGGTTATTTCAGACGATATGATCGGTGCTCCACTTGGAGATGTTATGGATGACCTTATTGTCATGAATGGCCCTTCACTTAATAAATTTATCGTAACTTTAAAGCCGGGCGGAAGACTTTTCATTAACAGTTCCATCGTTAAGGACAAGATTGAAAGAACAGATGTCGAGATCGTTGAGGCACCTGTTACAGAGCTCGCTCTTGAGATGGGCAATGCCAAGGTTTTGAACGTAATTATGCTCGGTGTGTACGTTGGATACACTGAAGTCGTTGCTCCTGAGATTGTATGGGGCACAGTTGAGCACAAGCTGGGCAGTAAGCCGAAGCTTCTTCCTCTTAACAAGGCTGCATTTGATAAGGGACTTGAGATAGGAAGAGCTGCCAGAAAGTAATAGAAAGGATTAGCTATGGTTTTTCACAATTTTGATGAACTCATTGCAAAAGTAAAAGGTTCACCGGAGAAAAAGATAATGGCAGTTGCCTGCGCAAATGATGACCACACACTTGAAGCTGTGGTAAATGCAAGACGTGAGGGCATAATTGAGCCACTTTTGGTCGGTGATAAAAAAATCATTAAAGAAATACTCGAGAAGCTTCAGGAAGATATCCCTGATGAGAATATATTTGACGTTCCCGAGGAGGATCTTCAGAAGGCCTGCGAGACAGCTGTAAAGCTTGTTCGTGAGGGAAGAGCTAACTTCCTTATGAAGGGCAAGGTAGATACAAAGATTATTCTGAAGGAAGTTGTAAATAAGGAATACGGTCTCGGAACCGGAAAGCTTATGTCACACTTCACAATGTTCCAGATTCCTTCTTATCACAAGCTTATCCTTCCTGTGGATGGCGGAATGGTAACATATCCTGACCTGGAGCAGAAGAAGCAGATAATTGAGAATACAGTGGAAACCCTCAGATCCATGGGTTATGACTGCCCCAAGGTCGGTGTTCTGGCATGTGTGGAGAAAGTTAATCCCAAAATGCCCGAATCCGTTGACGGAGCAGAGCTTCAGGCCATGAATGAGAGAGGCGAGATCAAGAACTGTATCGTTG
>CAMVLM010000099.1 GCA_947168335.1 uncultured Butyrivibrio sp.
TTATGTTCAAGACCTTCCAGGGTGTAACAGAGGATGCAAAGAACGCAGTTTATCTCCGTCCGGAGACTGCACAGGGTATCTTCGTAAACTTTAAGAATGTTCAGAGAACTTCCCGTAAGAAGCTTCCTTTCGGTATCGGTCAGATCGGTAAGTCATTCAGAAATGAGATCACACCCGGTAACTTCACATTCCGTACAAGAGAGTTCGAGCAGATGGAGCTTGAGTTCTTCTGCAAGCCCGGAACACAGACAGAATGGTTTGAGTACTGGAGAAAGTACTGCCATGAATGGCTCCTTTCACTTGGCATCAGTGATGAGAACTTAAGACTCCGTGATCATGATCCGGAAGAGCTTTCATTCTACAGTGATCATACAACAGATATCGAGTATGCATTCCCCTTCACAGACTGGGGCGAGCTCTGGGGTATTGCATCCAGAACAGATTACGATCTTACAAGACATCAGGAAACATCAGGCGAGCCTATGGATTACTTTGATGACGAGACAAAGGAGAAATACATTCCTTATGTTATCGAGCCTTCACTTGGTGCTGACCGTGTTACACTTGCATTCCTTTGCGAGGCTTATGATGAGGAGAACATCGGTACAGAGGAGAAGCCGGATATGAGAACGGTGCTTCATTTCCATCCTGCTATCGCACCTGTTAAGATCGGTATCCTTCCTCTTTCAAAAAAGCTTAATGAAGGTGCTGAGAAGATTTATGCAGAGCTTTCAAAGAAGTATAACTGTGAATTCGATGACAGAGGAAACATCGGTAAGAGATATCGCAGACAGGATGAGATTGGAACTCCTTTCTGCATTACATACGATTTCGATTCAGAGACAGACGGTAAGGTAACTGTTCGTTTCCGTGACAGCATGGAACAGGAGAGAGTTGCCATTGATGAGCTTCAGGCATATTTTGCTGATAAGTTTACTTTCTAAGTCGTAGCTCATATATAGAATTTTTATGATGCGGAAAATATCCGCAATCGCTTATATTTTGTTTTGGAGGGATATAAATGAGACAGTTTACAGCGAATGAGCTGAGAAAGACCTGGAAACAGTTCTATATTGACAGAGGACATGTTGATGTAGGAGCGGTTTCACTGGTATCAGACGGTTCAACCGGTGTTATGTTCAACGTTGCCGGAATGCAGCCTCTTATGCCTTATCTTTTAGGAAAGAAGCATCCTCTTGGAACCAGACTTTGCAATGTTCAGGGATGTGTTCGTACCAACGATATCGATTCTGTTGGTGATAAGAGCCATGTAACATTCTTTGAGATGATGGGAAGCTGGAGCCTTGGAGATTACTTCAAGGAGGAGAGATGTAAGTGGAGTTTCGAACTCCTTACACAGGTTTTCGGATTTGATGCAGATCATCTTGCAGCTACTGTATTTGCCGGTGATGAGAACGCACCCAGAGATGAAGAAGGCGCACAGTGCCGTATAAATTCAGGCTTTAAGAAGGAAAACATCTATTATCTTCCTGCAGAAGATAACTGGTGGGGACTTGAATATGGTCCCTGCGGTCCTGACAGTGAGATGTTCTATATAGCTGACAGAGAGGATTGCGGCCCTGACTGCGGCCCCGGATGTGACTGCGGCAAGTACACAGAGCTTGGTAATGATGTATTTATGCAGTATGAGAAGCATCATGACGGTACACTTACTCCTTTGTCACAGAAGAACGTAGATACAGGATGGGGACTTGAGCGTATTCTTGCATTCCTCAACGGAACAAGAGATGTATATCAGGTTGATGTATTTGTACCTGCAATAAACTATATTGAGAAGAATGCTAACGTTAAGTACAACGAGGATGAGAAGACAACAAAGTCAATGAGAATCCTTGCTGACCATATTCGTACTTCCGTTATGCTTATCGGTGATGAGGCTAAGCTCCTTCCTTCTAACACAGGAGCAGGATATATCTTAAGAAGACTTATCCGTCGTGCAGTAAGACATGCAAGAGCACTTGGACTTAACAAAGAGAATATCCTTGGCATCGCTACAATCTTTATCGATGAGGTTTATTCCGAGAGCTATCCCAATCTTGTTAAGAACCGCAAATTCGTTCTTACAGAGCTTGAGAGAGAAATTGCCCGTTTCGAGTCTACACTTGAAAACGGAATGAAGGAGTTCAAGAAAATTCTTGATACTACCAAGAACGAAGGTAAAAAGGAAATCGCAGGTAAAGATGCGTTCTTCCTTTATGATACATACGGATTCCCTGTAGAGCTTACTATAGAGCTTGCTGAGGAAGAAGGCCTTAAGGTTGATGAAGAAGGCTTCAAGACCTCAATGGAGGAGCAGAAGCAGAAGGCAAGAGATAATCAGAATTTCTCAGCTAATCTTACAACCGGAGCAGGCGTGTTTGACAGCCTTGATGAATCAGTTCAGAGCGAATTTATCGGATACACAGCACTTGATTGTGATGGCAGCATTGTTGCCATGGCATCAGAGGATGCTCTTGCTGATGAACTTTCTGAAGGAATGCAGGGATCAATCATTACAGACAAGACTACTTTCTATGGAACAATGGGTGGTCAGGTCGGCGATATCGGTGTTATCCTCGGCGCTGACGGAGCTAAGTTTGAGGTTTCGGAAGCTATCCATGTTGCAGGCGGAAGAATTGCCCATGTTGGTAAAGTAGTGAGCGGAAGCTTCAAGAATAACAGCGGAGTAACACTTAAGGTTGATGCTGAAAACAGAGCAAAGACCTGCAGAAACCACTCTGCTACACACCTTCTTCAGAAGGCACTCAGAGAGGTTCTTGGAGATCATGTAGAGCAGGCAGGATCATATCAGGATCCTGATAAGACAAGATTCGACTTCAGTCATCATCAGGCTATGACAGCTGAGGAGATTCAGAAAGTAGAAGATCTTGTAAATGAGAAGATTGCAGAGGCACTTCCTGTTGTAACGGAAGAGATGTCAATGGAAGATGCCAAAAAGACCGGCGCTATGGCACTTTTCGGTGAGAAGTACGGCGATACTGTCCGCGTGGTTAAAATGGGTGATTTCTCCATCGAGCTTTGCGGTGGTACACATGTATCAAATACAAGCCATGTCGGAATCTTCAAGATTGTATCAGAAAGCGGCGTAGCAGCTGGCGTTCGTCGTATTGAGGCCCTTACAGGCAGCAATGCAAGAGCATATTACAAGAATGCTGAGAACGAGCTTGCTGAAGCAGCTAAGCTTCTCAAGACAACACCTGCAAATCTCGGAGATCAGATCAAGAAGCTCCAGGAAGAGCTTAAGGCTGTTAAGAGCGAGAATGAGTCACTCAAGAGCAAGGAAGCACAGGCAGCTCTTGGAGATGTTTCAGATAAGGCACAGGATATCAAGGGCGTTAAGCTTATAGCTGAAAGTGTTAAGGGCGTTGATATGAACGGCCTCAGAGACCTTGGTGATCAGCTTAAGGCAAAGCTTACAGATGGTGTTGTAGTTCTTATTTCAGAGAACGATGGCAAAGTAAATCTTATGGCAATGGCAACTGATGGAGCAATTGCCAAAGGCGCACACGCAGGCAACCTTGTTAAGGAAATCGCTTCACTTGTAGGCGGTGGCGGCGGCGGACGTCCCAATATGGCTCAGGCAGGCGGCAAGAATCCTGCAGGAATTCCTGATGCAATTGCCAGGGCTTCATCTGCATTAGAAGCTCAGATTAAATAAATATAAAAACCTTCTTGACGTAATGAAAATTTGTGGTATAATTTGTTAATGTTATGTGGTTTATAAGCATGACAAATAACCCTGGTCACCCGTTAAGGAAGGGTCTGAAGGGAGGGTAAGAGAAGATATGTCAACAGTAATAGTTAAAGAAAACGAGACTTTAGACAGCGCACTGCGCCGTTTCAAGAGAAGCTGTGCCAAGGCTGGCATCCAGCAGGAGATTCGTAAAAGAGAACATTACGAGAAGCCAAGCGTAAAGCGTAAGAAGAAGTCTGAGGCAGCAAGAAAACGTAAATATAATTAATTAAAATAAGTCCTTGGTTGGTTTATTCACCCAAGGACTTTTTTAATCTCATAAGAAAATAATTTCCTGATCTTACAACTTTTACAAACATGACTATAAAAATAATTATATTAGTTGCAGTGCTGCTGATTCTGGCATGCATTCTGCTGATTTATCATGATATGACACATTTCGTGGTAAGACACTACGAAATTTCTTCAAATAAAATAAAGAAGGATATTACTTTCTGTCTGCTGTCGGATCTTCATGAAAAGTCTTACGGTGAGAAAAATCACCTCCTGGCAGAGGCAATAATTAAGGAAAATCCAGATGCAATACTTATGGCCGGAGATATGATAACCGGTCAGAATTCAAGGCATGCTTCCAACATGGAGCCGGTCCTTTCTCTTCTTGATGTTCTTACAAAGAAGTATCCTGTCTATGCTGCTAATGGCAATCATGAGTACAGGATGAGCATACTTGGCTGTAAGCACGAAGAGGTCTACAAAAAGTATGAGAATGAACTTATCAGACGTGGCGTGGTTCTTCTTCGGAATACCGGAATATATCTGGAAGAATACAATATGGAAATTCACGGCCTTGAACTTGGCTATGAGCATTACCGTAAAGTGAAAAAATATCCAATGGTTCCGGGGTATATAGAAGGATGTTTAGGAGAACCCTGTGAACAAAGGTATCAGCTTCTTATAGCACACAACCCGCAGTATTTTGAAGAGTACTGTAAATGGGGTGCGGATCTTACTGTTGCAGGTCATGTTCACGGCGGTATCGCAAGACTTCCGCTGCTGGGCGGCGTTATTTCTCCTGCGGTGATTCTCTTTCCCAAATATGACGGAGGATTATTCAGGAATAACGGCAGATACATGGTGCTTAGCAGAGGGCTCGGCATGCATTCGATCCCCATCAGATTCAATAATCCGGGTGAGGTCTGCGTGATAAAAATAAAACGTGAGGGTTAACAAAAATAATGGCACTTGAAATAAAGCTTCAGGTATTCGAGGGTCCGCTGGACCTGCTGCTTCATCTTATAGATAAAAACAAAATAGATATTTATGATATTCCAATAGCTGTTATCACTGAACAGTACATGGAGTATATCAGAGCCATGCAGAAAGATGATATGGAAGTAACAAGTGAATTTCTTGTTATGGCAGCTACTCTTGTAGATATCAAGTGCAAAATGCTTCTTCCCAAGGAAGTCAACGAAGAAGGTGAAGAAGAGGATCCCAGAGCAGAACTTGTTGAAAAACTTCTTGAATACAAAATGTACAAGTACATGGCGGATGAACTCAGAGAGAGACAGATGGATGCCGACACGCATATGTACCGTAAGAAGAATATACCTGATGCAGTTTTATCTTACGAGGAGCCTCTTGATTATGAAACTCTTATTGGCGACGCCAACCTGGCGAAGCTAAATGAGATTTTCCAGGCATTATTGAGACGACAGGAAGATAAAGTCGATCCCATAAGAAGTAAGTTCGGTAAGATAGAGAAGGAAGCTGTCGATATAGACCAGAAGACCGTCTATGTAAAAGAGTTCATACGCGAGCATGACAGATTCAGCTTTAGGGAACTTCTGGAGAAACAGCACAGCAAGGTAGAGATCATTGTTACTTTTATGGTTATCCTTGAGGCCATGAAGATCGGTGATGTTACAATAGAACAGGATGAGACTTTTGGAGATATAACCGTGATATCCAACAGATACGCCGGATAACTCGGTTGTTATGTAATATATCAGTATTTCGGGAAGGTGGATTATGACAAAAGAAGAGGGAGCAGCAGCAATAGAAGCTATACTTTTTACCATGGGAGATTCAGTGACGGTTGCAGCATTATGCAATGCAACAGATCAGGATCTTAAGGATGTGAGAAAACAGATAGCTTACCTTAAGGAAAAATATGATAAAGCAGATAGCGGAATCGGACTCATAGAGCTGGAGGATTCAATACAGCTTTGTACAAAAAGCGATAAATATGAGTATCTTATAAAGGTCGCAAAGACTCCCAAGAAGATGACTCTCACCGATTCACTTATGGAGACTTTGTCTATAATTGCTTACAAGCAGCCGATAACCCGTCTTGATGTTGAAAGAATACGTGGTGTCAACAGTGACCATGCGGTTAATCGTCTGGTGGAATTCAATCTGGTTCAGGAACTTGGCCGCCTTGATGCGCCTGGACGTCCGCTTTTGTTCGGAACTACTGAGCAGTTCCTCAGAAGCTTCGGAGTTAAGTCCCTGGAGGAACTTCCAACACTTGATACTGTCAGAATTGAAGAATTCAAACAGGAAGCTGAAGAAGAAATCAATGTAAAGCTTGATATCTGATAAAAAAAGAATAAAAAATAGCCTTGAACGTACAATTCAAGGCTATTTTTATGTTATACTATAAAATGACGTTATGTGGTTTTACGTTAAATGTTATTTTTGGAAAATTATTTCCATGAGCACAGGCTCTATGCTGATTTCAGCCGTGGCCGATGTGCATCAATTATATTACGGAGGTGAAGAAATGAGTAGTTCTTCTCAGGCAAGACAGAGACTTAATTCTCTGCTTGATGAAAACAGTTTCGTTGAGATCGGTGCTCTTGTGAAAGCAAGAAACACAGATTTCAATCTGAAGCAGACAGATACACCCTCTGATGGTGTGGCTTGCGGCTATGGCATGATAGATGGCAAGCTTGTCTATGTGTATGCACAGGACGCATCAGTTCTTGGTGGATCTGTCGGAGAGATGCATGCAAAGAAAATTGCAAATCTCTATGATTTAGCCCTTAAGATGGGCGCACCGGTAATCGGACTTATCGATTCCGCAGGTTTAAGACTTCAGGAGGCAACAGATGCTCTTAATGCATTCGGCGAGATCTATCGTAAGCAGATCGATGCATCAGGTGTTGTTCCCCAGATCACAGCAGTGCTTGGATCATGCGGCGGTGGACTTTCACTTTTCCCCGAGGTTACAGACTTCACATTTATGGAGGACAAGAAGGCAAAACTTTTTGTTAATTCTCCCAACGCAATTCCTGGAAACAGCAAGGAAAAATGCGATACATCTTCCGCAAGCTGGCAGAGTCAGGAAGTTGGAAGCGTTGATGTAGCAGGAGATGAGGAGACTATTTTTGCTCAGATTAGAGAGCTTGTTTCACTTCTTCCTTCCAATAACGAAGATACAGACTCCTTTGAGGAGTGCACAGACGATCTTAACCGTGCATGCGAGAATCTTGATGCATCTGCTTCAGATCCCGCACTTGTATTTGGCCAGATCGCTGATAACGGCGTATTCTTTGAGACAAAGAGAAACTACGCTAAGGATATGGTAACAGGATTCATCAGACTTGGTGGAGCAACAGTAGGTGTATTCGGAAACAGAAGCGCTCTTTATGATGAGAAGGGCGAGGTTGCTGAGAAGTTTGACTCACGCCTTACAGCTCACGGTTGTGAGAAGGCTGCTGAGCTTGTAAACTTCTGCGACGCTTTTGATATTCCTGTTCTTTCACTTACAAATGTTGAGGGCTTCGGCGCAACAAAGTGTGATGAGAGACACATTGCAAAGAATGCAGCAAGACTTGTTTCTGCTCTTGCAAGCGCAACAACACCCAAGGTTAACGTTATTACAGGCAAGGCTTACGGCAGTGCTTACGTAATCATGAACTCCAAGGCAGTTGGTGCAGACATGACATTCTGCTGGGAAGATTCAGAAATCGGAACAATGGATGCAGAACTTGCAGCAAAGATTATTGCTGATGGCAAGGATGCACAGGAAGTTGCTGAAACAGCTGCTTCATATGCTAAACTTCAGAACAATGCTGAGAGTGCTGCAGCAAGAGGATATGTTGATACAATCATAAGTGCTGCTGACACAAGAAAGTATGTAATCGGAGCATTCGACATGCTTTTCAGTAAGCGCGATGAGCGCCCTGCTAAGAAGCATACAACAGTATAAGGAGGGAGCGAATCTTGAAGCATAAGATACTTGCTTTAGGTGTGACGCTGATCTGCATGCTGTCTCTGGCAGCCTGCGGTGATAATATCAAGTATGATACTGTTGCCGGTAGCAGATATGATGAAACTACTTTCAACAAAGAAAATCTTACGATGTTTGCTCAGAACATTGAGGATAGCTGGTTTGAAAACTGGTTTTTAAACAACATTACACCTGATAATTTTGAAGATAATATGTATGACAGCATCGTTGCCAGCTTCGACGAAGATACTTACAAGATAATTCTTGCAGGTTACAAGAACTGGTATGATGCAGTTGATGAGCTGGGATACGGTTCCACTGAGACTCTTGCAAATGATATTAGCGTTCAGGATGTGACATATTACATCAATCGTGATGGTCAGCTTATGGTAGACGCTACTATCAGGGGTACAGGAGATAAAGCACACTCAGCAATCCTGGAGTACAGTCTTGACCGCAAGGGTAAGCCCACACTTATCTCTGTAAATGTAAATCATACTACAGGAGAGAAGCTTACCAGCGCAGGACTTAACACACTTCTTGGTATGGGAATGGCATTCTCCGTACTTATCATTATTGCCCTTGTTATTTCGGCATTTCCGCTTATCGGCAAGATAGGAGAGAAGAAGCCTGAGACTGATAAAGCTATCACACAGCAGGCTATGGAAAATGTAACAGCACAGATTGCTGAAAAGGAAGAAGAACTTTCTGATGATGCAGAGCTTGTAGCTGTTATTGCAGCAGCAATTGCCGCTTACGAAGGCAGCGGTTCTGCTGATGGATACGTTGTCAGATCCATTCGTAAGAGATCTGCAAGTAATTGGAAAAAAGCATAAAGCTATTAGGAGGATTTAGATAATGAAAAACTATACAATTACCGTTAACGGAAACGTATATGATGTAACAGTAGAAGAGGGCGCAGGCGGTGCAGCTCCCGCAGCAGCACCCAGAGCAGCAGCTCCCAAGGCTCCTGCAGCTCCTGCAAAGAAGGCTTCTGCAGGTGCAGGCGGTGTTAAGGTTACAGCAGGTGCAGCAGGTAAGGTCCTTAAGATTGATGCCAGCGTAGGACAGGCTGTTAAGAAGGGTGACACAGTTATCACTATGGAATCCATGAAGATGGAGATTCCTATGGTTGCTCCTCAGGACGGAACAATCGCTAGTATCGACGTAGCAGTTGGTGATCAGGTTGAAGCAGGCGGCGTTCTTGCAACAATGAACTAAGAAAAAGGATACGAAATCGGAGGTCGTTAAATGGATTACATTGCTAACACATTATCGAATCTCTGGCAACAGACGGCGTTTACTACAATGACACCCGGGAACTACATCATGGTTGTAGTTGCACTTATATTTATGTATCTCGCCATTGCTAAAGGATTCGAGCCGCTGCTTTTGGTGCCTATTTCTTTCGGTATGCTTCTTGTTAATATCTATCCCGATATTATGATGTCTATCGATAAGTCATCAAACGGCGTAGGCGGACTTTTGTATTATTTCTATTTGCTTGATGAGTGGGCAATAATGCCTTCACTTATCTTCATGGGTGTTGGTGCGATGACAGACTTCGGTCCCCTTATCGCAAACCCTAAGAGCTTCCTTATGGGAGCAGCTGCTCAGTTTGGTATCTTTTCAGCTTACTTCATGGCTATTGCCATGGGCTTTAACGATCAGCAGGCTGCAGCTATCTCCATCATTGGTGGAGCAGATGGCCCTACATCCATTTTCCTTGCAACTAAGCTGAATCAGACTACGATACTTGGTCCTATCGCGGTTGCTGCTTATTCGTACATGTCACTTGTACCTATCATCCAGCCCCCGATCATGAAGCTTCTTACAACGGATAAGGAGAGAAAGATCCGTATGCAGCAGCTTCGCCCTGTATCAAAGCTTGAGAAGATTCTTTTCCCGATCGTAGTTACAATCGTTGTAAGTATGATCCTTCCTACAACAGCACCCCTTATCGGTATGCTGATGCTGGGTAATCTTTTCCGTGAGAGTGGCGTTGTTCGTCAGCTCCAGGAAACAGCTTCTAATGCACTTATGTACATCGTTGTTATCATGCTTGGTACATCAGTAGGTGCGACAACAAGTGCTGAAGCATTCCTTCAGTTAACAACAATCAAGATCGTTGTACTTGGTCTTGTAGCATTTGTTCTCGGAACGTCGATGGGTGTCCTTTTCGGTAAGATCATGTGTGCCGTCACGAAGGGCAAAGTTAATCCGCTTATCGGTTCAGCCGGTGTTTCTGCCGTTCCTATGGCTGCCAGAGTATCACAGAAGGTTGCAGCGGAGTATGATCCTACAAACTTCCTTCTTATGAATGCGATGGGACCTAACGTTGCCGGAGTTATAGGTACTGCAGTTGCGGCCGGTACATTTATGGCGATCTTTAACGTGCATTAATAAAGCAACTGTTCAGCAGGTGGACGGATTCAAATCGGCCACGTGTAAGCTTGCTTAAGACGAATTGATATGCGAGTGCGGACGTCCCGAATGCATTGTAAGCAACTGCTGAACGAATAGAATAAAAATAGAAAGGGTAATAAAATGGCAGATGTAAAAAAACTTGGCATTACCGAAACAGTGCTCCGTGACGCACATCAGTCACTGATCGCTACTCGTATGCCAACTGAGGAAATGCTTCCGATTATAGATAAAATGGATCAGGTAGGATACCATTCAGTTGAGTGCTGGGGTGGTGCTACATTTGATTCATGTCTCAGATTCCTTAAGGAAGATCCATGGGACAGACTTCGTAAGCTTAAGGATGGATTCAAGAATACAAAGCTTCAGATGCTCTTCAGAGGTCAGAATATCCTTGGTTACAGACCTTATGCTGATGATGTTGTAGAGTACTTCGTACAGAAGTCTATTGCAAACGGAATTGATATTATTCGTATATTTGACTGTCTGAATGATCTTCGTAATCTTGAGACAGCAGTTAAGGCAACTAATAAAGAGGGTGGACATGCTCAGATAGCTCTTTCATATACACTGGGAGATGCTTATACACTTGATTACTGGAAAGAGACAGCTCGTAAGATCGAAGAGATGGGTGCTGACTCAATCTGTATCAAGGATATGTCCGGACTTCTTGTTCCATATGAAGCTGACAGACTTGTTAAAGCTCTTAAGGAAGGTTCAAAGCTTCCTATCCAGCTTCATACACATTATACATCAGGTGTTGCATCTATGACATATCTCAAGGCTGCAGAGGCAGGAGTAGATGTTATTGATACAGCTATTTCTCCATTCGCACTTGGTACTTCACAGCCTGCTACAGAAGTTATGGTTGAGACATTCAAGGGTACTGACAGAGATACAGGTCTTGATCAGAAGCTTCTTGCTGAGATCGCAGAGTACTTCAGACCATATCGTGAG
>CAMVLM010000100.1 GCA_947168335.1 uncultured Butyrivibrio sp.
ATAGTACGCTCATTTAACACATCAGAAAATTCAATTTTATTTTATCAAGAATACGTTTAATATTCTACTTAAAAAACCATAAAATAAGCATAAACTCGGTATTCCTGTTATCTGTTTTCTGTTAATTTCCAGAAGAACCCTCATCCGAAGTGGCTTCATCAGATGGAAGTACAGGAGCATTTCCCGTATCTTCAGTATCATCCGATGGTAAAACCGGTGCATCATCCGTTGTCACAGGATTCTCAGATGTCTCATCTCCGAGTTCACGATTTATGGTTCCTGCCTTGTCCCCCACAAGACATCCAACCACAATCCACTGTTTATCGGGATGCGCTGCATCCACAGTCGAAAGCGTCACAAGAAAGTTAGTAGAATCTACTCCACCATCCCAGCCCTCTCTGAAATTGGTTTTGGTAGTCCAGTATTTCTTCATATCATCTATATACTGCTGGCAGCTGCTTAAATCCGTCATGTCATATTCACGGAATATATCCTCATTAGGCGCCTGATACGCAGTATATATCTCATAGGTCAGGGTATTATCCTGAAGGAATATATAGAACTGATCATGTTCTTTAAAATAATCCTCTTTGGCAAAATTCCAAAGTTCAGAGAACATATCCCCATCACTTGTAGTCTTGCCATGGATAACTGTATTGAAATCACACATATCCATCATATTAAAGGATTCTATATATATTCCGCCCTTATCCGATTCATTCAGCCCCGTGACATCATGCGTCACATAATATGAATCATCACCATCCACATTTTGCGCGATAGGATAACTGATATTAGTTCCGGGCACATACAGCCAACCAAAAATATCAGGATTCATACCGGACATTTTCTGCAGTTCGGTAGAAATATCTTTTTTATCCAAAGTTTCTGAATTTGAATTATTTGCCTGATTTCCGCAGCCGGACAGATTCGCCGCCACGGTCATACCAATCAGAAATAATCCCCCTTTTTGCAGGATATGGTATACCTTGCTTTCTTTATATCGGATCATTTTACTCAAACCTTTACTTTGATGTGTCTATTGTTTCATAAAAAATTTCTAAAAACATATCATATAAAGAATCTGTGTCGGGATAAAACTCCTCAAATTTTTCTCCCATAACAGTCTTTCCCTTGAGAAGATAGAAATTTTTCGTATCAAAGGTATACTTGGAAACAGTAGTTGCCAGGTACGACAGTTCATCCACCGTTACATTTGTGGTCATCTGTTTACTGATAGCTTTGTAAACATCAACCACAAGTGTGGGATTTTTCTCTGTCTCCTCGATTGTCTTATTGATAAAAGCTGTCAGGTACTGCTTCTGTCTCTCAAGTCTTTTATCAGCGGAGCCAATCTGATTCCTGTCTCTGCCCCTTATATAAGCAAGTGCCTGCTCACCTTCAAGATGAACCTCCTCGCCCTTTTTGAAGGAATAATCTCCAACCTTAAAATCAGTTGTTGGTGTAACATCCACGCCGCCCACAGCATCATTTATGGTTGCAATGGCACTCATGTTTATTGCAGCATATCCATGTATCGGTAACTGATAAAACAGATTGCTCACTGCTCTTTCCTGCAGTTCACATGAACCCTCAACACCGTCTCCAAAACCATGCTGCAGGCAAACCTGAGCTTTGTAGGTAGTAACGAAATTGTTGTATTCGTCATATATCTCCAGATCAGTCATTGTATTTCTGTTTATACCTATGACTTTTGTGGATTTATCGTGAGGATTGAAAACCAGAAGAAACAGCGCATCAGCCTGTCCTCCGTTTATCTCCCCATAAACTTTCTGAACCTCTTCATCCGCCTTATCAATTCCCATTATAAGGAAAGTCATTATATCTTCGTTGTAGTCGTAGATTTTTCCGTCGTGTTTTACCCAGTCATCCTGCCATTCAAGGGCATCTTCTGCCTCTGTCAGCACCTCTGTGCTTGTGGTTACAGGCGTGTTATTAACCGCTTTTTTGGCAAACAGATTACTGCGTCCCAAAATTCTCGTCACTTCAAATACTCCGACACCAACAAGAATTAGTGTGACTATTATTGCCCATATAAGCAAAATCTTGTTCACCCGATTCTTCATTTCTAGTTACCAGTCTTCCCGTTTTCTGTATTTTCTCCGGATTCCTCACCCTGAGTGTTTTCTCCCTCTTCGGATGATGCGCCCTCCTCACCGTCTCCTCCTGAAGTGGTCTCATCCTGTACTCCGAATGACATTCCGGGATAGCTTTTTACTTCTTTTTCTTCCTCTTCTGCCTTAATGCCTCTGACATCATCAATATCCGCAGGGAAAACCCTGGACTGCTTTGTAACATTTCCGGACAGATCGCTGACTGCATAATACACAACTGCTGTCTGCTGTTCCTCATCAAGGATAGTCTTCTCCACTACAATTCTGTCTGTGATCTCACCATCGACAGCATCATAAGCCATTACGCCTCCCAGAAGGTCCGACTCCGTGGTAGAAGAATCATATGTCAGATCCATTGCCGTAAAGCGCATCTCCGGTGCATCTTTGTCTGACATGTTATAAAACCAGACTATCAGCACTGCCAGCGCTATACTTCCTATTGATAAAAAGAATGCAAGTATGTTGCTCTTCAACTTCTCTTAATCCTTTCTCACAACTCCGTCTACATAATCAAGGTCATCCAAATCTGCAGAATATGCACTCCTTTTGGGTGCAACTCTCTGCTGGGGCTGGGCTGCTGCCCCTCTCTTGGGATTTCCTCCCGTCATGGTGCCTACAGAATCATCTCTTCCATAGTACTTGCCATAATACTTACCATAGTATCTGCCATAGTACTTACCATAATGTCCGTAAACACCGCCACTCATATCAACCTTATTAAGTACCGCTCCTATGACCTTGGCGCCCGCCTTATCCAGCTGGCTCTTAACTCTCTGTGCAAAGCGGTAGCTGATCGCATTATCTTCAACAACCATTATGGTTCCGTCACACTGCTTTGCTATAACTGCTGCATCAATAACGCTTCCCAGAGGCGGAGTGTCCACAATAATGTAATCAAAAACATTCTTCATATTGGCAAGAATCTTGCTGAATACCTCGCCTCCCAATAGCTCACTGGGATTAGGCGGAATCGGTCCGGAAAAAATAACATAAAGATTTGGTGTATCTGTCTCGCAGATAACATTCGAAAGCTTTTCTCTTCCAACCAGGCAGTGTGTAAGTCCAAGCCTTACAGATCCTGTCTTATATCTGCCGACCATTACAGATTTTCTCATGTCAGCATCTACAAGCACTGTCTTTTTTCCTGCTTCGGCAAAAGCTCTGGCAAGTGCCATGGACACGCTGGATTTCCCCTCTCCGGGAGTACAGCTCGTAACTGATACAGCCCTCACATCCTGTCCGCTGAATTCAACGTTACTTCTGAGTGTCTTGTATGCTTCTTTTATCTGATAGTTGTTTTCTGATTCACTGAAATGTAAAGTGGTCTGCTGCATATATTTCTTCGCTCCCGCTCATAGAATATGTATCGCATTACTTTCTGTGTTTCTTCTTGCCGTTCTGCTCATCTGAAATAGCCGGTATCATGGCAAGTGTTGAAAGTCCAAGATATGCTTCTATATCATCACTGGACTTAATTGTGTCATCCATGAGATAGTTCAGAATAATAATCGCTGAAACGATCACAACAGCTGCCATTCCACCGATCATAGTCCATCTCTTGGCGCTGGGACTATATTTCTCTGTAGGCATGTTGGCGAGCTCTGCAAGATTGATAGCGTCGATATCCATAACGTTCTGAATATGCTTGGATGCAACTTCTCTAACGCAGTTAGCCTCCTTCATAGCCATCATGGGATCCGAATCCCTTACAGTAATGGCAACAATTCGGGTGTCATCCGGAGTTCCTATTGAAACAAGGTCATTGAACTCGTCATAATCCATATCAAGATGCAATGTCTGGATTACCTCCTCCAGCACATATCTGCTCTTAATAAGCTGAGCATAGTCCTGCGTCAGCTGTGTGGAAATCTGCACATCCGAATATGTGACAGTGGCTCCTTCCTCTTTATTCAGAATATAAATCTTGGTAGTTGAAGAATACAGCGGAGTCATTACAAACTTGCTGATAAAAAGACACAAAAGTGCAAAGAATACCCCCGAGCTTATGATAAGCCAGGCTCTCCCAATCAAAACTGCGAATAACTCGCCCAGATTGATTTCGATAACATCATTTTTTCCCATACACCCCTCGCATCGGTTATATAACCTGATCTCTTAAAACCTTCATGGCGTTGTCATGAAAAATCCTAAGCGCGTAGCTCTCTGAAAGTTTCCCCTCCACATAATCTCTGCAATCAAGAAGATGTGGTGCTCTAGAGCCGTTATCATGTGCATCCGTCGCCACAAAATGCACCATCTCACGTTTTAATAATTCTCTGGTAAAATGCCTTATGCCAAGTCCATATTTGCCCATGACACTATTAGCATTCACCTGTATATAACAGCCCATCTCAATGAGCTCATCAACATATTTCACATGCTTAGCCATATCAGCATAGCGTTCCACATGCGCGAGAATAGGGAAAAAGCCTGCTGCCTGAACACTATACAGCGCATTGTGAATTGTTTTATACATATCTGTGGGATGGAATTCGATAAGAGCATATCTGGATCCGGCCAGTGTGGATGCTATTCCGCTTTCAAGCTCCCGCACCGCTGTATCACTGTAATATATCTCATTCCCCGGAAAAAGCTGAACTTTAATCCCCCTTTTATGCGCCTCCTCCATAAGCTCCTCAGTGTAGTCCAAAAGATGTTCCGGACTGACATTGTGATGCATAGGCTTATGATGCGGCGTAAGTATCAGTCCCTTGGTTCCCTCAGAAAGCGCAGTCTTAAGCATGTTAAGGCTGGTCTCCATGTCGGGAGATCCATCATCCACTCCCGGCAAAATATGACAATGTATATCAATTGATGGTACCACGAAACTGCTCCCCAAATACAACAAATTGTACTTATACAGATTTAGTATACATCATGTGGTTTGGCTCTGCAACATCAACAAACACGGCCAAAATCCAGTCAATCAGTGATTTCAACTATTTATACAAACTTATTTGCCTCCGGATCATACCTATACCCGATCTGAGAAAGCCTCGAAACTATTTCATCAATTTCGTCCTTTGATATATCAAGCCCATCAGCCAGCGCATCAAGGCTCCCGTAATTATCCCTGAGCATGGTATTTATATAACTAAGTAACATTACCGGATCTTTAGGTATCATAATCTTGTCCTCCAAAATGCAATCTATTACTACATCTTCAAATTATAAAAAAAAGAGCAAAAAAGCAACAAAAAAACTGCAGCAACCTTCACAGTCACTGCAGCTTACTAAATCGCGTTATATATTTATACATTATCCTCTGGGATTCATGCACCCTTTACGGTTCTGGCAACAAGTTCACCGTTTTCCACATCAATCTCAATGGTATCATGCGGTTCTACCGCATCCTGCAAGATAAGTTTTGCCGAAAGCGTCTCAACATACTTCTGTACAAATCTTTTTACAGGTCTTGCACCATAGTTGGCATCATATGCATTGTCAGCCACATACTGCTCTGCAGCAGGAGTGAGTCTGATTTCAATTTCCCTGTCCTCAAGTCTTTTGTTCAGATCAGCAACTATCAGCTTGATGATTCCACTGATGTTATCCTTTGTGAGTGGTTTGAATAAAATCATCTCATCGAGACGGTTAAGGAACTCAGGTCTGAAATGAGCGCGCAGCTCATTCATTGTCATATCTTCAGCTTCCTTGCTGATAGAGCCGTCTTCTTTTATTCCATCCAGAAGATAAGGCGCACCTATGTTGGATGTCATAATAAGAATCGTGTTCTTGAAGTCAACCGTTCTGCCCTGGGAATCAGTAACCCTGCCATCATCAAGAATCTGCAAAAGCACATTGAAGACATCGGGATGTGCCTTCTCAACTTCATCAAAAAGCACAACAGCATAGGGTTTTCTTCTTACTGCCTCAGTCAGCTGGCCGCCTTCCTCATATCCCACATATCCGGGAGGCGCTCCGATAAGTCTGGACACGCTGTACTTCTCCATGTACTCACTCATATCAATTCTGACGATATTATTTTCATCATCAAAAAGCGCTGCTGCAAGGCTCTTGGCAAGCTCTGTCTTACCGACACCGGTAGGGCCAAGGAACATAAATGAGCCTATCGGCTTACCGGGATCTTTAATGCCGGCCTTGGATCTCATGATAGCCTCAGACACTTTTGTAACAGCCTCATCCTGTCCAACAACTCTCTTGTGAAGCTCATCCTCAAGATGCAGTGTCTTGTTTCTCTCACTCTCTGTCAGCTTTGCTACAGGTATGCCGGTCCATCTGGAGATAATTCTTGCGATCTCCTCATCAGAAACTCTCTCATGCACAAGCGAAAGATCCTTTGCACCATTCTTTTGTTCAGCTTCCTCAAGTTCCTTTTTAAGGGCAGGTATTGTACCGTATTGAAGTTCACTTGCTTTCTCGAAGTCACCGTTTCTCTGCGCTATTGCAAGTTCACTGTTTGCAGACTCAATCTGCTCTCTGATAACAGCAAGCTTATCCACGGCTTCTTTCTCGTTGGTCCACTGTGCCTTCTGATTATCAAAATCCGCTTTGAGTTCAGCCAGCTCTTTTTGCAGATTTTCAAGTCTCTCACGGCTCAGGGAATCGTCCTCTTTTTTAAGTGCAGTCTCTTCAATCTGCATCTGCAAAATCTTACGGTTAAGCTCATCAAGCTCTGCCGGCATGGAATCCATCTCCGTTTTGATAAGAGCACATGCCTCATCCACAAGGTCAATCGCTTTATCCGGAAGGAATCTGTCTGAAATATATCTGTTACTCAGAGTTGCTGCACTGACAAGGGCTGAGTCCATGATCTTCACGCCATGATATACCTCATAGCGCTCCTTAAGGCCTCTAAGAATACTGATCGTATCCTCAACTGTAGGCTCAGATACCATAACCGGCTGGAAACGTCTCTCAAGTGCTGCATCTTTCTCAATATACTGCCTGTACTCATTAAGCGTCGTTGCACCAATGCAGTGAAGCTCACCTCTGGCAAGCATGGGCTTAAGCATATTTCCCGCATCAAGAGCGCCATCCGTCTTACCTGCTCCTACAATTGTATGAAGCTCATCTATGAAAAGAATAATTTCTCCGTCAGACTCCTTAACATCCTGAAGTACTGCCTTAAGTCTCTCCTCAAATTCTCCTCTGTACTTTGCGCCTGCCACAAGGGCACCCATATCCAGTGAAAAGATCTTCTTGTCAGCAAGTCCCTGCGGCACATCACCCTCTGCAATTCTCTGGGCAAGAGCCTCTACAACAGCGGTTTTACCAACACCGGGTTCTCCGATAAGTACAGGATTATTCTTGGTTTTTCTTGAAAGAATCCTAATAACATTCCTTATCTCTGAATCTCGGCCAATAACAGGTTCAAGCTTCTGCTCTTTTGCCTTTGCAACAAGCTCAATGCCATACTTCTCCAAAGTATCATAAGTTGCCTCTGGATTATCGGACGTTACTTTCTGATTACCGCGTACTTCAGAAAGAGCCTGCAGAAATCTGTTTCTGTCAATTCCAAATGACTGGAAAATATTCTTAACCTCACGATTTGGATATCTGATCATGGCAAGCATTATGTGCTCAACAGACACATACTCATCGCCCATGGCCTTCATCTCATCCTCGCTCTTGAGAAGGACCTTATTCAGATCTGCTCCCACGTATGGACTGCCACCCTGGACCTTGGTTCTCTTTTTAAGAGCCTCGTCCACTCTATTTGTAAAAATAGCCGCATCCACACCCATTTTCTCAATAAGTTTTGGTATAAGACTATCTTCGATGGTCAGCAGACTGTACAGAAGATGCTCCTGCTCGATTTCCTGATTGCCGTAATCAAGCGCCACCTTTTCCATGTTCTGGACAGCTTCAATTGATTTTTGTGTAAATCTGTCTATCTTCATAGCCATCACCTCCGGCTTTTCTTCTTTGTTCTATATCTTATATAACACATTTATTAGCACTCGTCAACCGAGAGTGCTAATTTATTATAAAAAGTTTTTCTTACAAGAAGGAATTTAGCTTGCAAAATGACAACACGCGGGTGATATCGAAAAAACAATAAAAAATCGGCAGCACTTTAATGCTACCGACCTTTTCCCAATTATACTAATCATTCGCACCGGGCGAAAAATTATAATTCTTTGCTCTCTACGTCAATTACTTCCTTGCCGTTTACCTTCTCTATCTTGTGCATCCTTGATATGATCCAGAGATTTGATGCCCCGTTATAAACAAGAACTCCACCGATAAGCTGCACAACATAGGACAGTGCGGTTATTGGCCTGAACAGAAGGAACGCACCAAGCAGGATTGTAAGTACTGCCAGAATAAGTGCCACCCACCAGTTGCGGTAGTTGCTTTTACCAAGGCTCAGAGCCTCACCAAGATTGGTAATGCCGCTGAACAATACGATCACGCCTGCGATCACGGGAATTATTGATTCGAAAAATCCCGGATTTAAAAGAATCCACATACCCACAACAGCAATCACAATACCGGCTATAACAGAACTGTTTTTAGTCAACACACTCTGCTTCTTGGAAAATAGTCCGCTAAATACGGATGCAACTCCGGCAAACAAAACCAGACCGCCAATTGCTTTTGTCAAAAGTGAAAGAGTTGTTCCGGGCAAGAATATCAGAACAAGCCCAACAACAATAAGGATGATTGCATCCACCAGAAAATTAGTCTTAAGTTTAAAAAAGAATTCCATACCGTTTCCTCCGAATACAGATTTATATTGTTTAGTCAATCATGCTAATATCATTCTATCTCAAAAGGATAATGTTTCATCCCCCAATGTGTCCAAATAAACCGCTTTATTCCTCTTCTGCAGGTCTGCACTCCTCAAGAATCCTATCCATAACCTCATAGATTTCTTCTCTTCCGGCTTTGCTCTGTGCTGAAAAAGGAAGCACCACTCCATCCTCAGGCATTCCAAGAGTATCCTTGATCATCTTAATGTGTTTCTCATGCTGAGTTCTTTTTATCTTGTCAGACTTAGTTGCAATAATGATTGGCTCTGCACCATTTGCCACAATCCAGTCATACATCATTCTGTCATTGGCAGAAGGCTCATGTCTTATATCAATGAGAAGAAAAACCTGCTTCAGCATCACTGACTTATTCAGGTAATTCTCTATCATCTTGCCCCACTGCTTCTTTACTGAATCCGGCACTTTTGCAAAGCCATATCCAGGCAGATCCACAAGATAAAACTCATTGTTGATGTTGTAGTAGTTTATTGTCTGAGTTTTACCGGGTTCCTGACTGACGCGGGCGTAATGCTTACGATTCATCAGTCCGTTAATCAGCGAGGATTTACCCACATTACTTTTTCCGGCAAAAGCAAACTCCGGTTTATCATTCTGTGGAAGTTTACTGGTGATACCAATAACTGTCTCCAGATTTACATTTTTAATTACCATATAGTTCCTTTCTTTGCAAAGCAATCTGCAATTGCTTGTCCTTCCCCCAAAGAACGATAATTCAACTATTTAAAAATAGGCAGAAACTTCAAAATCTCTGCCTATTTGTAATATCATTTGTCCTATGTTTTTGTTAATTACTTTGCCGGCTTAAGTCTCTTAACTTCGTCCTTATAAACGATAAGAGGCTGTGCATTTCCCGATACAGCTTCCTCAGTAACAACACATTCAGAAATATTGTCATCAGAAGGAATCTCATACATAACATCCATCATAGCCTTCTCCATGATGGAACGAAGTCCGCGGGCACCGGTCTTACGCTCATGAGCAAGCTCTGCAATCTTCTGAACCGCATCATCTTCAAATGAAAGACGAACATCATCAAAATCAAAGAGCTTCTGATACTGCTTTACAAGCGCATTCTTAGGCTCGGTAAGTATTCTTACAAGAGCTTCTTTGTTGAGACCTTCAAGAGTTACGCAGATCGGAACACGTCCTACAAACTCAGGGATAAGGCCAAACTTGGTAAGATCCTGAGGAGTAACCTCTTTGAGGACCTCTCCGATTTCACGCTCGCTCTTATCAGCAATCTCTGCATTGAATCCGATGGAGTTACGATCAAGACGAGCCTCAACAATCTTATCAAGGCCATCAAAAGCACCACCACAGATAAACAGAATGTTTGATGTGTCTATCTGAATAAGCTCCTGATGAGGATGCTTACGTCCACCCTGCGGAGGAACGCTTGCTGTTGTACCCTCGATGATCTTAAGAAGTGCCTGCTGAACGCCCTCACCGGATACATCTCTTGTGATTGAAACGTTCTCACTCTTCTTGGTAATCTTATCTATCTCATCGATATAAACAATACCGTACTGAGCTCTCTCAACATCATAATCAGCAGCCTGAATAAGTTTGAGAAGAATATTCTCAACGTCCTCACCTACATAACCTGCCTCTGTAAGAGTTGTGGCATCGGCTATAGCAAAAGGAACATTGATGATCTTCGCCAAAGTCTGTGCAAGATATGTCTTACCTGAACCTGTAGGTCCGACCATTATGATGTTACTCTTCTGAAGTTCAACCTCATCCTCAACATTGTGAGCCTTGGGAGCAAGTACACGCTTATAGTGGTTATAAACTGAAACAGATAAAACCTTCTTAGCCTCGTCCTGTCCAATTACATACTCATCAAGGAAATTCTTAATCTCAACCGGCTTAAGCAGGTTGATGTCCCTGTCGTCGTGAGAAACAGGCTCGTCCTCAAATTCCTCTTCGATGATGTCTGCGCAGATATCTACACATTCATCGCAGATATAAACCCCTGCAGGTCCAGCTATAAGTTTCTTTACCTGATTTTGTGTCTTATTGCAAAAAGAGCACCTAATCTCACCATTATTTTTCACTGCCATAATTTTTTATCCTTTTCGTATGATACCGGATTACTTCTTGTCCTCTTCCTTATCCTTGGGTCTTGATTCTACGATGGAATCGATAAGACCATATTCAAGTGCTTCCTGAGCTGACAACCAGTTATCACGCTCGGTATCCTGCGCAATCTGCTCGTAAGGCTTACCTGTGTTCTCAGCAAGTAATGTATTTAATTTTTCTTTTGTGCGAATGATGTGCTTTGCAGCAATCTCAATCTCAGTTGCCTGACCCTGAGCACCGCCAAGAGGCTGGTGAATCATGATCTCAGCATTGGGAAGAGCCATTCTCTTACCCTTGGCACCGCCTGCAAGGAGGTATTGATGATCGTCGGGGCCGTGGACGTGGCCTCATAGGCGATATCGATCTTGTT
>CAMVLM010000101.1 GCA_947168335.1 uncultured Butyrivibrio sp.
TGAAGGCAAATATCATGTAACTCCCATTACCACAAACCTTGAAGAGTACTACGCAAAGCTGAATGCACTCGTTGCTGCAGGCGATACACCCGATGTATTCATAGTAAGCCCGGGTCCTAACCTTACAGATTATGTAACCCCCGGCGTTATCGCACCTCTCGATGATTATCTTGCAGACGGATGGAAGGACACCTTCACATCAGATGCCGTATTCACACAGCAGACCTACGATGGAAAGATTTACGCTGTACCGCTTAACACCGCTGCTGCATGCTGCTTCTACAACACAGAGATGTTTGATGCTGCAGGTGTAGAAGTTCCCAAGACCTGGGATGATATGCTCGCTGCTTGTGAAAAGCTCCAGGCTGCAGGCTACACTCCTATCACTATCTCAGCCGGAACAGCATGGTGTCTTTCAATGGTAGCCGGATACCTTTGCGAAGCAGAAGGAATCAGCCTTCCCGCTCTTGCTGACGGATCCGCTTCCTGGGAAGACGGAAAACTTGAAGCTGCTGCAACAAAGCTTGTAGAGCTTTCCAAGTACTTCCAGCCCACAGCTGCAGGTGATACAAATGACGTTGCTACAGCAAACTTCTACAACGAAGAAGCTGCTATCCTTATCCAGGGTTCATGGGCAATCGGACAGATCAACGGTTCAAATGCTGATTTCGAATCCAAGTGCGGTGTATTCCAGTTCCCCGGTGTTGAGAGACTTATCGCAAAGTCTGACTCTCTTGCAATGAGCGCAACAACAAAGCACACAGATGCAGCAGTTGCACTTATGAAGTACTTCACAGATGACACAGCTCAGAAGTATACAGCAGAAGTTGGCGGAAAGATTCCTGTAACAAAGGTTCAGTATGATGCTTCCGTAGCTCCCAAGCAGCTCGCTTACGTTATGGATGTATTCTCAAATGCAAAAGGAACCTTCGGTTTCTACAACGAGTCAATGCCTACAACAGAGACAGGTTCTCACTTCGACGACACTATGGTTTCTGTATTCCTCGGTGATATGACTCCCGCAGAAGCAGCTACGGATATGGAAGAATACTACGCTGCAAACTGCCGCAAATAAGTAAATTCTTTTTCACTAACTTTCCATTACATAGGGGGCGCCCTCACAAGCGCCCCTTATGTCATAAAAAAATATTTTTCCGGAGATACCAGTATGGATAAACTATTAAGAAACAAGAAGGCCATAATTATATTCATGGCTCCGGCTTTTCTGCTTTTTACCTTTGTTCTGTTCATTCCGATCTGCCAGTCGGTCTACTACTCTTTCTGTGAATACAAGGGAATAACCGCACCTGTTTTCATCGGTCTCGACAACTACAAAGCTCTAATGACAGACAAAGCTTTAAAATATGCACTTAAGAACTCAATTTTCTTTCTTATTTTCTCCTGTGTATCGCAGCTTCTTATGGGTCTTTTCCTGGCAGCGATACTCACAAATATAGAAAAAGGACGTAACCTGTTCAAAAATATCATCTATTTACCTTGCGTACTATCTTCTGCTGCACTTGGTCTTTTGTGGATGTTTATCTTCAGTCCCAAGCTTGGAATCAACCAGCTGCTTCAGAAATTCAATATAGAAGGTCCCCTGTGGCTCATGGATACAAAAGGTTTCATCATCCTGCCCATGTGGGTAATCGCATTTGTAGCGCTGTGGCAATATGTTGGTCAGTCCATGATGCTTTACATGGCTCAGATTTCAGGAATCAGCAAATCGCTTTATGAAGCCAGTTATATCGACGGCTGCACAAGAGCAAAGAGCTTCAGATATGTAACTCTTCCCCTTATCCGTCCCATGGTGGCTACAGCCATGTCCCTTAATGCGATCGGATCCCTTAAGTTCTTTGATCTTATATTCAACATGACAGAAGGCGGCCCCAACCATAAGACTGAGGTTCTTGCCACACACCTTTACCAGCAGGGCTTTAAGTATTTCAAATACGGCTATGCAAGTGCAATAGGTGTGCTGCTTCTCATCATGTGTCTTGTTGTTACCGGATTTATAAACAAGTTTGTGAAATCCGAAAACTACGAGATGTAAAAGGGAGGTTAAACATGAAAAAATTCAGCTTTGCCAAATTACTGATCTACATATTCCTGCTGTTTATGGCTGTTATCTATCTTGCGCCGCTCTTCTGGGTATTTAATGTATCCTTCAAGACCAACGCAGAGATATTCACAGCTCCCTTTGCTCTGCCACAGGCACCTACAATGGAAAACTTCACCTTTGCATGGACGGCAGGTAAACTGGGAATAGCCACACTTAATTCCTTCATCGTCTGTGCAATTACACTTGCTCTCAGCATGATGTTTGGCTCAATGGCTGCATTCGCCATAGGAAGACTTCGCTGGAAATTCTCAAAGCTCGCCATGACCTACTTCCTTGTTGGCATGATGATTCCCGTGCACTGCGTAATGATCCCGCTCTTTACAAGGTTTGCAAAGGTCAGTCTTACAAACAGCCTTATTGGACTTGTAATTCCCTACCTTACCTTCTCTCTTCCCGTAACAATATTTATCATGGCGGGATTTTTCGAAGGTATGCCCAATGAGCTTATAGAGTCTGCCTGCATAGACGGCGCTACCATCTACCAGATCTTCTTCAAGATATGTCTGCCTCTTGCAAAAACAGGACTCTTTGTAACCGGTCTTATGACCTTTATAGCCAACTGGAACGAGCTTCTTCTTGCCATGGTATTTATATCTGATGACATGAAGAAAACTCTTCCCGTATCACTTTCAAAATTCGTTGGTCCCTACAATACCAACTACTCTCAGATGTTCGCAGCCATAATTATCGCGATCATCCCTACCATCATTGTGTACTGTGCATTTTCCAATCAGATTGTAGACGGTCTGACCGCCGGTGCTGTAAAGGGTTGATAAAAACATCATAAGAGCTGTCTCGTCAGATTATAATCTTCGGATTTAATCATGACGAGGCAGCTCTTTTTTTGATAAATAATACAAAACCATATTTTCCAATCACTCTATAACAGTCATAAATTATTGTTTTTCGTATCCATTTCTTTTTAGAATTCCCCCTGAGCAACTGCCTTAAATTCTGCATGGAATCTTCATAATAGCCACGAACCATTTTAGCAAATATCGCAATTAAGTTTTACAAATACAAGTTAAGCACATTACAAAATTAATCTCTTAATTATAAAACTGATTAAATTTGTTATCTTGTAATCACGCTTCAAAGTGATAAAGTTTTCCTTAAGTTTTTTAAGAAAGGTCAAGAAAGTTGACCTGAAAGGGGAATTACGATGTCACCTGACATGTATTTAGACGAACTACTCAGCCGATATCAGGCAAATTTCGACATCACAAGAAACTACAAACTTGGAAGCAGAATTTATCCTGCTTATGCTTACTTCTACTCCTTCGGAGAAAAATATGTATTGAAAAAAGAAGCTCAGCTCTGGGCAATTAAAGCCTATGAACACGTTCTGTTTGAGCATATGGAATACTTCAGCATCAGTCATCTTGAACAGATAAGAAACGTGATTGAAAACCACATGGAGCCGCAGCTTGTAAGAAATAATGAAAAATATCCGGAAAAGGATCACATGTGTTCATACCTGACTTTCGTCATGACCGTTAACACAGACCCGTCTCCCGAAACAATCAAAGCCATTAAAAAATTCAAATTTGATAAAGGTTACATGTTCAACTTCAGAGGTCACAGTGCAGCACGCCTTGCTGTTGTCAGTCTTTCCACAGGCCATGTTTATTCAAATTATTGTGGCCGTAAGCTAAAGGATCTCTTGGAAGATACTTACACCAAATGCTCCTCAGCTTCTAATAAGAAGGTGAGTTGACATTATATTAACCCTTTAGGGTAAGGAGGAGATTATTTATGAATGCAGCAGTTTTATTAATTGGAAGTGTTGTCGTACTTATCGCAGGTTATGTCCTGTACGGCGGCTGGCTTTCAAAACAGTGGGGAATCGATCCCAAGCGCAAGACACCCGCTCATGAGCTTGAGGATGGCATGGACTATGTTCCTGCCAAAACACCTGTCCTTATGGGACACCACTTCTCATCAATAGCAGGCGCAGGTCCTATTAACGGACCTATCCAGGCCGCAGTTTTCGGTTGGGTTCCTGTACTGTTATGGGTACTCATCGGAGGAATCTTCTTCGGTGGAGTTCATGATTTCGGAGCACTCTTCGCTTCACTTCGTCACAAGGGACAGTCAATCGGTGAGATCATCGATGACTCAATGGGAAAATCAGCCAAAAAGCTTTTCCTTACATTCGGATATCTCACACTGCTTCTTGTTGTAGCAGCTTTCAGCTCAATCGTTGCAAGCACATTTGGTACAACAACAGCAGCAGGCGCAGCAGTTGAAGGCGCAACTCTTGCAGCCAATGAGTCAACAGCAATGATTTCACTTCTCTTCATTGCACTTGCTATCGTATTCGGATTCTTTGTTTACAGAAAAAATGCTCCTATCGGTATTGCTTCTGTACTTGGTGTAGCAGGAATCGTTGCAATCGTAGCTCTTGGACTTAACTTCCATCCTATTTCACTTACCTACAACACATGGATGTGGGTAATCGGAGCATACATCCTTGTAGCTTCCGTAACACCTGTATGGATTCTTTTACAGCCCAGAGATTACCTCAGCTCATTCCTTCTCTACTTCATGATCGCTGCAGGCGTTATCGCAGTTCTTGGAGCAGTATTTACAGGACATGGTACTTTCCAGGTTCCTGCAATGGGAGATGCAGCATTAAAGGGTACAGGCGTATTTACAACAGGTACAGCTTTCCCTGCACTCTTCGTTACAATCGCATGTGGTGCTATTTCCGGTTTCCACTCACTTGTATCATCAGGTACAACAGCAAAGCAGCTTGACAACGAGAAGAACGCTCAGCCCGTTGCTTACGGCTCAATGCTTATCGAGTGTACAGTAGCAGTTATCTCTCTTTGTGCTATCGGCTTTGTATGGTCTGCAGCTACAGACGGTACATACGCAAGCCCCACTCAGGTATTTGCAGGCGGCCTTTCAGCAATGATCGCTACCTTCGCACCCGGCGCTCAGAACATCATGTACCAGATGCTTATCCTTGCAGTTTCAGTATTCTGCCTTACATCACTTGATACAGCTACTCGACTTGCAAGATACATGTTCCAGGAATTCTTCCTTGAGCAGGGTGAAACAGCAAAGGATGCAAAGGGCTACAAGAAAGTATTCGCTAACCCTTATGTAGCTACAGCTATCACAGTTGTTCTCGGTGTAAGCCTTGGAATGACAGGTTACACAAAGATATGGCCTCTCTTCGGAGCAGCTAACCAGCTTCTTGCAGCAATCGGTCTCCTTGCAGTTTGCACATGGCTTGGTGAAGTAGGCAAAAACAACAAGATGTTCTATGTTCCCATGGTATTCATGCTTGCTGTAACAATCTGCTCACTTGTTCAGACTATCATGGCAAAGATGAATGCATACCTTACAGGAGCTGCTGATGTATGGGCTCTTATCCAGTCTGTAATCGCAGGATTCCTTATTGCACTTTCTGTTGTACTTGCAGTAATCGCAGCAAAGACTCTCTATGCTCAGCATAAGAACAAGAATGCTGCAGAGCAGCAGGACAAGGCAGCTTAAAAAAGGCTGCAATACAGCAAGACAGACAGCTTGGTTTTAATTAGTCATTAAAAATATCCTACTAAATTAAACAGGGGAAGCAAAATGAGTAATCATTTTGCTTCCCCTAAAAATTCCTCTACGTATCACATACTAATTATTTTTCTCATTTTCCTTCTGAATTAGTAGTGAATCGGTACGCGGAATACTATGAATTATTTACATGAGCTTCACTATATAAACGGATTATAAAACCTGCTTCCGTCGTAATATGTGAATATCATTGAAATACAGAAAAATATAATTATAAATGCAAGAACCGCAAAATCTCCCGGTGTAAGCTTTCTTCTTGAATACCATGTGCGGGATTTTTTCTTGCCAAATCCTCTAAGTTCCATTGCATTACTCACCACTTCTATTCTCTCCATGGATGAAAACAGCAGCGGAAAAATTATCGAAGCAGTATTTTTTATCCTGGAAAAAAGATTCCCCTTGGAGCTCATTTCTATTCCTCTGGCTTCCTGAGCATTTTTGATTCTGTGAAATTCATCCTGAATATCCGGAATATATCTTAGGGCAATCTCCAGGGAATAGGCTATAGTGTAAGGCACTCCAACTCCGTTAAGAGAAGAAGCCAGTTCACTGGGATCCGTCGTAGTCAGGAAAATAAACACCGAAGGTATGACAGTGAAGTACTTAATAAGCACATTAAACTCATAAAAAAGCTGCTCGCGTGTTAAATAATATTTGCCAAACAGATACACTATATCGGTTCTGGTTCCGTATATCTTACATCCCTCAAAAGGCGAGAAGAAAAATATACATACCAGATTTATCGCCATAAACAGCATTATCGCCTTGAATACACCGGATACCTGGTTCCATTTCGTTCCGGATATCGCATATATGGTGCCGCCCATAAACAGCATAAGAATCAGTATTCTCGTGTCAAAGGTAAGAGCACTTGTCATGCACCACAAAATAAAGAAGACCAGCTTTGTAAATCCGCTGAGCTTATGTATAGGTGTATCCTTTTTCTCATAGGAGATCATTCTTGCCATGTGCGACCTCCTCTCCTTCTCTCATCATCTATAAATCTTGCAGCAAACTCAGATGGATCATCTATTCCACACCTGAGAGCCAGATCGTACAGAGAAGTTTTCTTAAGATATGCCCTGTCGCAGATATGCTCATCAGTAAGTACATTCACAGGTGATGTGTCCATCAGAAGCTTACCATCTGTCAGAACCAGCGTCCTGTCTGTATACTCAAGCATCAGGTGCATATCATGGGTTATCATGATAATCGTAATTCCGGTATCAAGACAAAGCTTACGCAGAAACTCCATGATTTCTGTGTAATGGCTGTAATCCTGTCCGGCTGTGGGCTCATCCAGAATAATTATCTCGGGATCAAGCACGAGAATTGAAGCAATCGATACTCTCTTTTTCTGTCCGAAGGAAAGAGCTGTCACCGGCCAGTTTCTGAAGGGATAAAGGCCGCAAATTTTAAGCGCATTGTTCACCCTCTCAGTTACCTGCGCAGGGTCTGCTCCTCTGGCCACAAGGCCAAGTCCAACCTCCTCGGATATCATAGGCTTACTTATCATCTGATTGGGACTCTGCATTACGTATCCTATACGCTCACCTCTCTCCTTGATTGAAAGAGATGACATATCCTCACCTTTGAACAGAATTTTTCCTTTGTCCGGCTTGTAGAAGCCACAGATAAGCGACGCCAGAGTTGATTTACCGGCTCCGTTTTTGCCAACAAGAGAGATCATCTCGCCCTTTTTAACATCAAAGCTGACATCAGACAAAATCTGTTTTTCCGAATTATATCCAAATGTAAGGTCCTGTACAGACAAAATCACATCCGAATTTGTCTCATGTGAATGTTGCTTAACCGAATGGAACCAGCTGTGAACCTTGTCTTTATAGGGCTCTATATTCATACTTTCAATATGCTGGGGATGAGTTTCAGGCTCAATTGTTACTCCCGCAGCCTTAAGCGCTGCCACATATAAAGGCTCTCTTATGCCATGCTCCGGTAGCAGATTTTTGCACAAAAGCTCATCAGGATGCATGTCGGCGATTATCTCACCGTCACCCATGAGAACGATTCTGTCCACATCTCTGTAAAGAACATCCTCAATTCTGTGTTCAATGATAACAACGGTCATGTCCTCATTTTTCAAAATCTCATCGATCAGGGCTATGGTCCTTTTACCTGTGGCGGGATCCAGATTTGCCAAAGGCTCATCAAAAAGAAGTATCTTAACATCACAGGCCATGACACCGCCAAGTGATACTCTCTGTTTCTGACCTCCGGAAAGATCTCCCGGCGCATTTAATAATAAGCTCTTAAGCTCAAGCTTCTCTGCTACACTGTCTACCTTTTCAAACATTTCATCCTGTGGCATACAGTCATTTTCCAGAGCAAAAGAAAGATCCTCTCCCACAGTGAGTGCAATAAACTGACCGTCAGTATCCTGCAGCACTGTACCTACAATCTGTGACATGCCAAAAACTCCGAGCTTACTGGGGTCCTCCCCATTCACTCGGAGTGTGCCGCTCATATCCCCTGTATAGGAACAGGGAATAAGAGCGTTAAGGCAATGTGCCAATGTTGATTTACCTGAGCCTGACTGTCCTGCAATAAGAACCTTCTCACCAGGATAAATCTTTAAATTTATATTTTTAAGTGTGGGCTTCTGCTGAACCCTGTACTTAAATGTTACATCTGAAAATTCTATGATTGGTTTCTTTTCCAACCGATTACTCCTCCACCTTGAGGTCTGAAGATTTACCGGAAATCTTGGAATATGCCACAAGAAGGATTGTTCCGAGAATACCGATGATTACGATGTTACCGACAAAAGCAAATGCACCCTGCGCAAATACCTTGTTAGCAGGTTCAGCATAAATAAGTATATCCAGTACAGGAGCTACAACGATCCATGCGATGGCATTTGCAACGATCTGAACGATGTTGAAAAGAATAATCTTCTTTTTATCTGCAAAGCCGCCCTCTGTTACTGCAAACTTATTTGCAAATGCACCGATTGCAGCACCTACAACTACCTCGGGAAATACCCAGCCATAGAAAAATGCATCTCCGAGAGCATGTCCAAGAAGACCTGCTACACCGCCAACGATGGGACCAAATACTGCAGAAATAAATGCAAGAACAGCCATTCTGGGCTGAAGTGCTGTATTAGGCACTATAAAAAAAGGAATCTGCACTGTTGTAAGAACAACAAAAAGTGCCGTACCTATACCAAGAGCAACAACTTCTTTAATACCAAATTTCAGTTTCATACCTCTCTCCTCCATTTAGAAAAACTTAATTTTCAAGCTACTATAATTATACCTTTTTTATATTTGATTTACTATACGGTTTTTCTATATCACATTATAGGAAAAGCGCCGCCCCACAATGTGGAGCGGCGCTTTGGAGGAGTGAATGTCTGTTATCCTTCGATCATTATCATCTTTTTCTCAGGAACCTTGGGCTGTTCCTTCTTGGGAACCATAAGATTCAATACACCATCCTTGAAGCTTGCCTTGATATCTTCCTCAGTCAGGTTCTCGCCAACGTAGAAGCTTCTCTGCATTGAGCCTGCATAACGCTCCTGTCTGATGAGTTTGCCCTTGTGGTCCTTCTCATCCTTATCAAGTCCCTTTGCTGCACTTACTGTAAGATATCCATTGTCAAGTTCAAGTGTGATCTCATCCTTCTTAAATCCGGGAAGGTCTATGTCTACTTCATAGCCGCCCTCATTCTCATGCACATCAGTCTTCATAAGTCTGTCAGCATGTTTTCCATAGAGCTTACGCTCTGTATCGTCGAAATTCGGAAATCTCGGAAAATCAAACCAGTTATCAAATAAGTTCTCTTCAAAAATACTAGGCATCAACATAATAGTTACCTCCTTATATGTAAATGTTATTTATAAACTTTGATTAAGGGATTTATTTCTGTTCCCTTGTTCTATAACTGTTATAACACTTTTGTTAGCACTCGTCAAGGGTGAGTGCTAATTATTTTTAAAAAATTTTTTTGCCGGTCGTGATGCGGGAAATTACATATATTAATGTCGGGGCTGAACAATTATGTTATAATATTGTGAATCATTTTTTGAAAAAAGAAGAACCATGAACAAAAAGAAAAACATAATATATTCGATTATTACAATTGCAATTGCCTTTCTTACAATAAAGACAATATTTTCGCAGAATAAATCGCTGTCTATTGCAGGACTTTGGGACATGCTCTCAGATGCCCATGACGGCTGGCTCTTTATTACTTTTTTATCCATGTTTGGATTCATTCTGTTTGAAGGATTGGCAATTCAATATATTTTGAACAGTCTGGGATATAAAACCGGAGTATTTAACGGATTGTTATACAGCGCTTCAGACCAGTTTTTTTCTGCAATAACGCCGTCAGCCAGTGGAGGACAGCCGGCAAGTGCACTCTTTATGAAGCTTTGCAGAATACCAGCTTCAGCAGTTACTGTGTGTCTTATCACCAATCTGGTAATGTACACCCTTTCAACCGCTGTAATAGGAATTCTTAGTATCTTACTAAATCCCGGTGTACTTGCGAGATTTGATACAGTCTCAAAAGTATTTATTTTTTACGGAATCATAATGATGGGTCTATTGAGCCTCATGTTCTATATACTTTTATGCAAAAGTTCGTTCATGAGACGTACTATAACTGCGGTTATCACAATTCTTTCCAGACTCCATATAATCCGTGATAAAAATAAATGGCTTGGGAAACTGGATCGCCAAATGGCTGAATACAAGCTTTGCTCCGGCATTCTTCAGAAAAAAGCATCTGTTCTCATCTGTGTGTTTATACTGAATATGCTGCAGCGTTTCTCGCAGATCAGTGTCACACCTCTGCTTAACTGTGCCATCAAGAAAACATCACTTTCTGAGAGCATTAATCTGTGGTGTGTCCAGGCGTTGTCACAGATAGGTTCCAACTGTGTGCCTATCCCCGGAGGAATGGGGGTAGCTGACTACCTGATGCTGAATGGATTCCAGTCACTTTTTACTGAGAATTACTCATATATGCTTCAGACGCTGAGCCGAAGTATTTCCTTTTATATATGCACTCTCCTTTCAGGCATTATAGGCTGTATAGGATATGCAATAATCATTATTAAGAAACACAAGGAGAATTCATGAAAAAGTTTAAACCTTTAGGATATTATAATTACACTGTAATTCTTACATATTTGGGAATGCTCAGTTCCCTCTATGCAATTGCTTTATCCTTC
>CAMVLM010000102.1 GCA_947168335.1 uncultured Butyrivibrio sp.
CCCGATAAATCAAGGCTTTAGAACAAAAAAGAGGTAGTAAATTTGACACTACCTGCCGATAATGGAGGATGAACATTATGAATGGATCATTGTTTGGGCTGACACCCATAGTTTTTTGGCTTGGACTTACTATTATTCTTGCTGTAATCGAGATAATTTCATTGGGACTTACTACGATCTGGTTTGCGCTGGGAGGGCTTTTTGCCTTCCTGGGCGCTTTAGCCGGATTATCTATACCATTTCAAATAATTATTTTTATTGTTATTTCTGTTTTTTCGCTACTTTTAGTAAGACCATTCTCTATGAAATATTTGAATAATCGTGTGACCAGGACCAACATTGACGCTCTTATTGGTAAGAAAGTTAAAGTTGAGAAGGATATTGATAATTTGGCTCAGAAAGGGGCAGTAGCTCTTGAGGGAACTGTCTGGAATGCAAGATCTGAGAATGATGAGCAGATAAAAGCCGGGGAAATTGTTGTTATCTGCAGAGTTGAAGGAAATAAGTTATATGTAACCAAATAAATATATACGAGGAGGAGAAGAATATGCCTTATTTCATTGTCGTTGTTTTTTTAATTCTTGTTCTGATTGCGATGAACATCAAGATTGTTCCGCAGGCTCATTCTTATATCGTTGAAAGACTTGGGGCTTATAAGGAGACATGGGATGTAGGTCTCCATTTTATGATTCCTTTCATCGATAAAGTTGCAAGAAAGGTGGATCTGAAAGAGCAGTATTGCGATTTCCCGCCTCAGCCGGTTATCACACAGGATAACGTAACTATGCAGATTGATTCAATCGTATTCTTCAGAATATCTGATCCCAAGGCTTATGCTTACGGTGTTCGCAATCCTATTGGAGCTATAGAGAATCTGACTGCTACAACACTTCGTAACGTTATTGGTTCACTTACTCTTGATGAAACACTTACAAGCCGTGACCAGATCAACGCGCAGATGCAGGATGCACTTGATATAGCTACTGATCCATGGGGAATTAAGATCACCAGAGTTGAGCTTAAGAACATCAATCCTCCGGAACAGATTCGTGACGCCATGGAGAAGCAGATGAAGGCTGAGCGAGAGAAGAGAGAAAAGATTCTTTTTGCAGAAGGTGAGAAGCAGTCAGCAATTACTGTTGCAGAGGGTGAAAAACAGAGTAAGATCCTTCAGGCAGAGGCTGACAAGCAGGCAACAATTCTTAAGGCTGAAGCTGAGAAGGAAAAGCAGATCAGGGAAGCTGAAGGTCACGCTCAGGCTATCAGAAATATTCAGATGGCTAATGCTGATGGTATCAGAATGATCAAAGAGGCAGGAGCTGATGATTCAGTGCTTACTATCAAGAGTCTTGAGGCTTTTGAGAAGGCTGCAAACGGACAGGCTACCAAGATTATTGTTCCCAGCTCAATTGCAGGAGTAGCAGGTCTTGCTGAATCAATAAAGGAAGTAGTAAAGAGCTGAAAATGCTGAAATCATTTACCTTCCCCTTGAATAAGGGGAAGGTATGAAATAAATAATGGATGTGCCATAAACATTCGAGGGGGTTAAAATGGCAGATAATACAGGCAGAGAAGCACTCATACATTCACTTGCTCAGTCAATGGGCATGGGAGATGCACAGAAGAAAAGTGCAATAGGCAAATACAATGCAGAAACAGGAACTATTGTCAGCAACGGAAGAGTAATAAGTAATGCTACTGTAGTTCAGGCAAAGAATTATTTTACTGCTCAGTATAACAAGCTTGCTGAGATGGATGATGAAGGTGCCAAACAGATGGCCACTCTTTACGAAGTTGCCATGGAAGCTATAGGCATAATGGTAGATGGCGGAAGAGGTATTTCTGATTAAAATAATTCTTTAAAAAATTTTTGTTGAAATTTATCTATTAATGATGTAATGTTTCTATATCAAATTTTTTCTATTGTTTTTCGCTTTAATTTTCCACAGAAGAGTTAGAGTAAATAATATAGTTGTCAGAGATTTTTTAGAAAGGAAATCACATTTTGAGAGAGAAGTTAGAAACACTCACACTGGCGTCACTTAAGGACCTTGCAAAGCAGAATGGTATTAAGGGCGTTACTATTATGAAAAAATCAGAGCTTATTGATGCTCTGTTAGAACTTGCTGAGAAGAGAAAAGAAGAATCAGCATCTAAAGAAAAGGAAGCAGCTGCAGAGGCACCCAGGAAACCTGCAACACGTACCGTAAGAAAAAAGGTTGTTGTAACTGAGGGAAATGCAAAAGCAAAGGATAATATCAAGGCTAAGGATAATAATGCATCCGCTTCTGAAGGCTCTGAGAAGAACGAAGAGCAGGAATCAAAAAAGGACAGCGGTGAAGCTGAAGAGATCAGGAACGGAATTGAAGCCAACGGTATACTTGAAGTTATGCAGGATGGTTTTGGCTTTATCCGTTGCGAGAATTTCCTTCCCGGTGAGAACGATGTTTATGTTGCTCCCGGAATGATCCGTAATTTCAAGCTTAAGACCGGTGATATTCTTACAGGTATTGCAAGACAGAAAAAGGAAAACGACAAGTTCGGAGCACTTTTACAGCTTAATTCTGTTAATGGATATAAGCCTGAAGTCGCTATGGGACGTTGGAATTTTGAGAATATGACTCCTGTTTTCCCTAATGAGCAGATTGTATTGGAACATCCCGGCTCAACTGTTGCAATGAGAATCATGGACCTTATCTCACCTATCGGTAAGGGACAGCGTGGTATGATAGTTTCACCTCCCAAGGCAGGTAAAACAACACTCCTTAAGGATGTAGCACTTTCAGTAAGAAGAAATAATCCGGATATTCACCTGATAATCCTTCTTATCGATGAGCGTCCCGAGGAAGTAACAGATATCAAAGAATGTATTGAAGGACCTAATGCAGAGGTTATTTATTCAACATTTGATGAGCTTCCTGAGCACCATAAGAGAGTATCAGAGATGGTTATCGAGAGAGCAAAGCGTCTTGTTGAGCACAACAAGGATGTAATGATTCTTCTTGATTCAATTACACGTCTTACAAGAGCTTATAACATTGTTGTTCCTCCGTCAGGAAGAACACTGTCAGGTGGTCTTGATCCGGCAGCACTTCATATGCCTAAGAGATTCTTTGGTGCAGCCAGAAACATGAGAGAGGGAGGAAGTCTTACAATCCTCGCTACTGCTCTTATTGAAACCGGATCAAAGATGGATGATGTTATTTATGAGGAATTCAAGGGAACCGGTAACATGGAAATGGTTCTCGACAGAAAGATGCAGGAAAAGAGAATATTCCCTGCCATCAATATTGCAAAGTCCAGCACAAGAAGAGAAGATCTTCTCCTTCAGCCTGCAGAGCTTGCTGCTGTTAATTCAGTCCGTAAGGGATTTAACGGCATGAAGGCAGATGAAGCTGTAGATCAGTGTATTAACATGTTTGCCAAGACCAAGAATAATGTGGAATTTGTCCGCATGGTTGAAAAGCAGATGCCAAGATACTAATAAATATCAAAAAGAAACGACACGCGAAAGCGTGTCGTATTTTTTGGGAGGAGGGGTTGTTCGGTGGGGAACCAAACAACCCGGTATGAAAAAAGTTTTGTTGGGGGAGTCAGAAGTTCTAACTCCTGTTAATGTTATGATAGAGGGAAAATTTGGACAGAATATGGACAATTCATAAAGTATATATAAAATAATTCGAAATTAAATATAGTGAATTACGAGATTTTGTTAATTTTAATTTTTGCAAAATTTCAATGAAAGAAATTTTCAGTGCAAAAAGTACAATATATATTGTATTTCCGAAGAAGATATACTAAATATCAATGATAGTATGTTATGAGACTGAAAAACGTGATATACTTTTAGTGAAGACACAGATTTTATGGGGGAAAGAGATTTGGATACGGTGCCTAATATTCTTAGAAATGAAGGCGGTTTTTCAAATGTTTCAGGTCTGTCTGGCGGAGCGCTCGCTGCCGCTGCAGCTAAAGCAGCAACAGCTTCATTATTGCTGCGTATTAACTATGACAGTGTCGATTTTCGTAAAGTTGATGAAAGCATAGTTAATATTCCTGTCAGATTTATTCCACATCCTGATAATAATGCAATCAGAGAATATGCCGTTATATGTACCGGGCTTCAGATACCCGGTTTTAACAATGTGTCCGAACTGCATGTTTCTGTGGAGAGGGTAAGAAAATTATCCGATATTCCGGAAAAAGTTTATATTAAACCACAGTTCATCAATCTGTATATAGATGGAGGCCCGGGCGTAGAGGTACTTACTGAAAAATGTGATATCGGACCTGCGCAGTATGCAGCAATTGATAAGGCTGCAAGGAATCTGATTTTCCAGTCTGTGGCTGATGTCATCAGATTTGCAGATGTAATGCCGCTTCTGATGATAAAGGTTTCAACTGTATCGTTTCAGAATACCCAGGTAATGCCATCGCGGATTCTTGGCACTGATGGGGATGTTATTCCTATTTCACAGCATGACATTATGATGGAAATTGCCAGAACTCTTGAAGAGCAGTATGACAGAGGTATCAGACATATAATTGCGGTACCCGGAAACGGCGGACATAAATATGTTCAGGATGCCGTACACATTTCCATGGCCAACTGCATCAGATGCAGGAATTACATTGGAAATACCATAGATATGGCCGCAGCAATCGGAATGGAAAATTTCCTTCTTGTTGGAAATGCATCAAAGCTTCTGAGGCTGGCTGCTGGAATTATGGATACACACACATGGACAGCTGATGGCAGAAGGGAAGTTTTATCGCTTCACACAGTCCTTGCCGGAGGAACCATTTCTCAGGCCAGGATCCTTCAGGATATAGCAACTACGGATCAGATGCTGTTAAAACTGACCGAATGGGGAATACGTGATTCTGTAATGAACAGCGTATGCAATAAAATCGGTGATTACGTGAGAAACAGGATAGGCGGTAAGCCTATGAATTTTGGTGTTGTTCCCGTTCATCATATTTATGGGATTCTTGGACAGACACCGGAGATTTCTCCTGTGCTTGCTGCAGTAAGCAGAGAGCAGTTTGCACTTTCTATTAAAAAACAGTAAGGATTCTGATATAATAATTATTAAGTTCAGGAACTTATACTGATATTGGAGGCATTTATGAAAAATATTCTATTTGTAGCATCTGAAGGAGTTCCTTTTATTAAAACCGGTGGACTTGCTGATGTAGTAGGTTCACTCCCTAAGGATATCGATCCAAGATATTTTGATGTCAGGGTTGTCCTTCCAAAGTATACCTGCATGTCTCAGGAGATGAAGGACAAGCTGGAATACGTATCTAATTTCTATATGGATTTCCATTGGAAAAGTGAATATGTAGGAATTTTCTATGCTGAAGTAGATGGAATAAAGTATTATTTCATTGATAATGAATATTTCTTTGGCGGCATGGCACCTTATGGTGGCGATGTTATATGGGAGATTGAGAAGTTTGCATATTTTAGTAAAGCTGCTTTATCAATCCTTCCGGTTATTGGTTTCAGACCTGATATTATTCACTGTCATGACTGGCAGACAGGTCTTATTCCCGTTTATCTCAAGGAGAGATTCCAGGGTAATGAATTCTTCCGCGGAATCAAATCCATAATGACAATCCACAACCTTAAATTCCAGGGAAAATGGGATGCAAAGGATGTTCAGGATATAACAGGTCTTCCGGATTACTATTTCACTCCGGATAAGCTTGGCTATTATAAGGATGCAAACCTCCTTAAGGGTGGTATTGTTTATGCTGATGCAATTACAACAGTCAGCAGCACGTATGCTGAGGAGATCAAAACGGAGTTCTATGGCGAGGGTCTTGATGGCCTCTTAAGAGCACGTGCCAATGATCTTCGCGGTATTGTAAATGGTATTGATTATACTGAGTTTAATCCTGAGAACGACAAGTTTCTGGATTATCCATACAATGCAATTAATTTCCGTAAAGAGAAGTCCAAGAATAAGAGAGCTCTTCAGAGAGAGCTAGGTCTTCCCGAAGATGATAAGATTATGATGATCGGTATTATTTCACGTCTTACCGATCAGAAGGGCTTTGACCTTATTGCGTATGTTCTCGATGAACTTTGCCAGGATTCAATTCAGATCGTTGTTCTTGGAACCGGTGAAGAACAATATGAGAATATGTTCAGACATTTTGCCTGGAAATACAGTGACAAGGTTTCTGCTAACATTTACTATTCTAATCCGCTTTCTCACAAGATTTATGCGGCATCTGATGCTTTCCTTATGCCGTCTTTGTTTGAGCCTTGTGGATTGTCACAGCTTATGGCGCTTCGTTATGGTTCAATACCGATTGTAAGACAGACAGGTGGACTTAAGGATACTGTTGAGCCTTATAATCAGTATGAGAGTAAGGGAACAGGTTTTGGTTTCCTTAATTACAATGCCCATGAAATGATGCGCACTGTTCGTGAGGCTGAGAGAGTTTACTACGATCAGAAGAGAGAATGGAATAAGATGATTGACAGAGCCATGGCAGTAGATTTCTCATGGCAGGTATCAGCATCTAAATATCAGGAGATGTACGACTGGCTTAGGCCGTAACTATTTAATATGAGTAAGAAAAAAAGTATTTTGTTGCAGGGCAGTATTCTTGCAACTGCAGGCGTAATATCAAGAATCATAGGGCTCTTATACCAGAGCCCTTTGACAGCCATAATAGGAGATGAAGGTAACGGCTATTACAGTACTGCATATTATATTTATTCTATTGTATTGTTGATTTCTTCCTACAGCATACCATCTGCCATGAGTAAGATTATTTCTCAAAGGCTGGCTGTTCATGAGTATCGCAACGCACAGCGAATTTTTCACTGTGCGCTTATTTATGTTTGCATTGTTGGTGGGATAGGAAGTCTTTTTGTATTCTTTGGCGCTGGATTTTTGGTGGATGGATATTCTGTGCCTGTCCTTAGGGTATTCGCTCCAATTATATTTATTTTTGGACCTCTTGGAGTTTTAAGGGGATATTTCCAGGCTCACAGGACTATGATTCCTACCAGTGTCTCCCAGCTTTTGGAACAGTTTTTAAATGCCTTTGTATCTGTTGGTGCTGCAGCTCTTCTTGTTGGAGTAGCGGTTTCTAAATCAAATGATCCATCCGTTAGGGCTATGTACGGCGCTATGGGTAGTGCTTTGGGCACCGGAAGCGGTGTTGTTATAGCACTTCTTTTTATGCTGCTTGTTTATAACATCAACAGAGAGGCTATTAAACGAAAAGTAATACATGATCATCATGAAGACTTACAGTATAAAGAGATTTTTAAACTGATCATCATGATAGTTACTCCCTTTATTTTGAGTACATTTATTTACAATTTTTCTACAACGCTTAATTCTACTTTGTTTTCCAAAATCATGACTTATGGAAGAGGAATTCCTCACAATGAGGTAGTGACTAGATTTGGTGTATTTTCAAGAAAAGCGATGGTAATTACAAATTTTCCTATTGCGATTGCTTCTGCTGCAGCAGCTACTATTATGCCTAATATTTCAACTCTTTATGCAAGAAAAGATTTTGAAGGTACATCGCGCCTTCTTTACAAGGTAAACAGAATTATTATGATGATTGCAATTCCTTCTGCAGTGGGACTTTTTTCATTATCACAGCCAATAATTATGCTGCTTTTCCCTCAGAAGGTCACCTTGGCTGAGGCTGGATTTTTGATGCAGCTTCTTGCTATAACTGTTGTCTTTTACTCACTGTCTACTGTGTCCAATGCAATCCTTCAGGGCATTGGAAGGGTTAATGCTCCTGTGATCAACGCAGCAATAGCTTTGGTTATTCAGACTTTTGTGCTTGTTCCGCTGCTTTACTTTACAAATTTGGGGAACATGGCTCTTGCAATAGTTACAATTGTGTATTCGCTTCTTATGTGCGTGCTTAATGATATGAGCATCCGTAAGGTTATAGATGTTCATTATGACTGGAAAAAGGTTTATCTGGTTCCGACGATTGTATCAGCAGTAATGGGAATCGCAGCATTTATAGTATATAAGCTGATGTCTTTCCTTATAGGGAAGATTATTTCCAGAGATTACTTCATAAATCTTTTTTCTGTAGCTATTGCGATCTTCGTTGCAACATTAGTTTATGCTGTTGGCATGGTAAGAAGTAAGGGGGTTACAGAGGATGACCTTAGTTCATTTGGAATGGGTAGGAAGATAGCCGGTATATTAAAGAAAATACACATTATGAAATAAGTATTAAAACTTCATAAAGCCGCATAAATACTGGGATTTGAATGCCTTTTATTTTTGCTAGCTTTAGAAAATTGTGATATCATAATTTGTGTATAACCTACAAAATGCATTATGAATGTGATTTTACGGTTATACATATAGTTGTAAGTGTTCATGTCATAATTTGAGGGGGTATTAAAATGAAGAAAATACTTACTATGATTCTCACAATGGCACTTATTTTTACAATTGTGCCTTGCAGTACAAGAACTGTAGAAGCTGCGTCGCTGAAAAAGCCTGCCAAAACAAAGATTACCTACACCAAATATGTAGGAACTGATAATTATGGCAGATCAGTAGTTGCGCTTTATTATAAGAAGCTTAGTAAGAACTGCAAGTATTATGAGATTCAGGCATCAAGAAGCAAGAGCTTCCCTAATAACAGTAATACTTTGAAATATGCTACACCTAATAATTCAATGACTAAGGTTTATTTGAAAGTTACTACTAAAAGTAAAGGTAACTGGTATATTCGGGTAAGAGGAGTTAATTATAAGTCTTCCAATTCTTCTAAAAAGTCATACGGCAATTGGTCGCCTACCAAGAAAGTTTATGTTAAATAGTTATATTTACAAAGCCTGGCACATAAGTGCCGGGCTTTGAATGCAATAAGTGATAGTTATACACGGAGGTATTTCTACCATGAAAAGGAATTTCAGGATTTTAGCTTTGGCATTATCATTGGCTTTGTTTATTGTTTCTTTCCCGGTTTTTGGTTTTGATTCTTATGCAGCATCCGGGAATTTGTTAAAAAACCCCGGAGCTGAGAGTAAACTAAGGGGGTGGACGGTAGACAGTGGAAGCTTTATGACAACCAGGGGAATAGGGAAATCACCCTGTAAGCCCCATGGTGGCAAATATTTCTTTATGCCATCCTGTGAATATGGTTCTGCATCAATGCATCAGGATTACAAGATTACCGGCAATATGATGGGAGCAAAATTAACTTTGTCTGCTTATATGGCTGTGTGGAATCAGGATCCTTATGATACGGCAAGAATGCAGCTTTCATATTATGATGAAAATGGTGCCATTATCGGATCTCCTGAAACTGTTGAATGCAGGACTCCGAAGTGGATGAAATATCAGATAAAATCTACAATTCCTTATGATACAGATATTATTCGTGTAACACTTATCGGAATCTGCAGCACCGGTCCTGATGTTGATGCATATTTTGATGATCTGGTTTTGAAAAGCAGTGTATCTCCCAGCAAGGGAAGCGGTAGCACAAGCAGTAATGACAGTGGTAATTTATCCAACAATGAAGTGGCAAAACCATCTAAAGTAACGATTACCAAGGTAAAGCTCACAAGTAGAACCAAAGATACTGCTCATTATCTGATTAAATATAAGAAAATTGCAAACAACTGCACTGCCTATGAAATTCAGGCATCAAAAAACAAGAGTTTCCCTAATAACAAGTCAACGCTTAGTTATAAAACGCCTAATAATTCAATGACACAGATATACCTTAATCTTAAGCGAAAAAGTAAAGGTGTATGGTATGTCAGGGTAAGGGCAATTAATAAGAGTGGCTCTAAAGTTGTAAGTGGGAACTGGTCAAAAGTAAAACTTATAAAGGTAAAATAAAAATGGGAGATTGAGTGTTTTTACTCAATCTCCTTTAAATTTGAAATATCTGTTCCAATGACCATGGAATAATTGGTGTAATAAACTACAAAGCCGGGTTTTGCACCACCTGGCTTTTTGACGTCTTTGCGGCGAAGATAATCAATTTCGACTTTATCCTGATCCTTGCCTTTGGAATAGTAGGCTGCAAGTGCAGCAGCTTCTTCAAAAGCTCTGTCAGGTACTTCTTTTCCTTCAGTTAAGAGAACAACGTGGGAACCGGGGATTTTCTTTGCGTGGAACCACCAGTCACCGCCATTTGCCACCTTGAAGGTAAGCTCATCATTCTGATAATTGTTTTTGCCCACGTAGATATGGAAACCATCACTGCTAAGGTAGTGGAAGGGCTTACTCCTGGATTTCTGATTCTTCTGGTTCTTACCGTTTTTGCCCTTGCCGCCAAGTCTGTCTGCAGCACTTCCCTTGATGTATCCGCCTTCAACAAGCTCTCTTCGTATATCTGCAAGGTCTTCTTCTTTTCTTGCAATATCAAGTGAAGCGGAGATGGATTCCAGATGGCTTACCGTCTGAGAGACTTCCTGCATCTGAGTCTCAAGTGCCTCAGCGGTTCTCTTAAGTTTTGTATATCTGTCGAAATACTTTTTTGCATTCTGAGCAATGGTAAGAGTGTTATCAAGGGGAATTGTTACATCCTTACCTGTGTTGTAGTCATTTACCGTAATTGATTTTGCATCGGGCTCTGCACTGTAACCATATACTGTAAGAAGTTCACCGTAGATGCGGTATTTGTCCTTCTTTTCCGTATCCTTAAGCTGATTGGTCTGAAGGTCAAGTGTTCTTATGTTTCTCTCAAGAACTGTGGAAACAAGTTTCCTCAGGTCAGAAGATTTCTGACGTATTCTTGTGACAGTGTTTTTTTCTGCATAAAAATCAAGAAGAAGATCAGAAATGTTTTCATAGGGAGTAACTTCGCTATCGGCACCGTCCCTGAACATTGAAAGTGAAATAGCAGCATATTCCTTGGGCTTGCCGTTC
>CAMVLM010000103.1 GCA_947168335.1 uncultured Butyrivibrio sp.
TATCCTCCGTAGGCCTGTAAGAGGCCGTTTAAAGTCTCCGGTGTACTTCCTTGGACGGAGACCGGCTGGTCAAATATGGAACTTAAAATCAAAAAAACAACCCTTGTTTTTAAAAGAATGCAGGGGTTGTTTTTCTTATACTGATTATAGTCACAGATGCTGCAGACTTCGCCGCAGGCTTAAATGAATACAATTAGCGGCGTGCGAGGCCTGTCAGCCACAGAAAAGGAGAATTAACATGTCTGAGAACAATATGAAAAAAGTAAAGGTTAAGACAAAATACGCTAAATCCGGTCCGCTTCTTCTGATCGCAGCGCCGGGTATCTTATATTTGTTGATTAACAACTATATTCCAATGTTTGGTATTTTCCTTGCATTTAAGAATTTCAGTTATAAAAAAGGAATATGGAAGAGCCCCTGGAATGGTTTTGCTAATTTCAAGTTTTTGTTCCAGACAAGTGATGCCTTCGTTATGACAAGAAATACCATACTTTATAATCTGGCATTTATCGTGATAGGAACGATACTTGCAATAACTATAGCGATTTTCTTAAATGCGCTTGGCGATTCCATAAGGACTAAATTTTTCCAGTCATCACTTCTTCTTCCCAACCTGATGAGCTGGGTAATCATTGCTTACATGGTATATGCATTCCTTAATTCGGATAGCGGTTTTGTAAATAATACTATCCTCAAAGCGCTTGGCAAGGACGAAGTTGCATGGTACATGGAGAAAAAGTACTGGCCTTTCATCCTGACATTCGTTCAGATGTGGAAAAATGCAGGATATCAGTCAATCATCTACCTTGCGGCTATTGCCGGAATTGATAAGTCCATCTACGAGGCAGCAAGCCTTGATGGTGCTACCAAGGTTCAGCAGATTTTCAGGATTACACTTCCCATGCTGAAGCCCACGGTTATCATCATGAGTCTCATGGCTGTAGGAAGAATTTTCTTCTCAGACTTCGGACTTTTCTATCAGGTACCTATGAACTCAGGTGCTCTTTATGCAACAACACAGACCATCGATACCTACGTATACCGTGGTCTTATGGAACTTAATGATGTAGGAATGTCTGCTGCTGCAGGTCTTTTCCAGTCAGTACTTGGATTTATCATCGTTGTCAGCGCTAATGCTTTTGTTCGCAAAGTTGATTCAGACAACGCATTATTCTAAGGAAGAGGTGTGAAATGGCAAATACAATGGTTATGAATAATAAAAGTATAAGAAATGCATTACATGTATCTTCAGATGCGAAGAGATTTAAAATAGTATCAACAATATTGCTTGGAATCCTTTCAGTGATTGCGCTGCTTCCTATAGTTCTTATAGTGATCGCAAGCTTCACTGATGAGACTACACTTCTTCGTAACGGATATTCATTTTTTCCGGAGAAATGGTCTACAGATGCTTATGTATATATGTTCCAGCAGGGAGCCACAATTTTCAGGGCTTATGGTATATCTGTACTTGTAACTCTGGTGGGCACACTTATAAGTGTTCTCATTACCACAATGATCGCTTATCCAATGAGCAGGAAAAACTTCAGATTCAAGAATGTTCTCGCGTTCTTCGTATTTTTCACAATGCTCTTTAACGGCGGTGTGGTTCCTTCATACATGATGTGGACTCAGATGTTTAATATTAAAAATACTATCTGGGCACTTATTTTACCTAACTATTTGTGCGGAGCATTTAATATTTTCCTTGTGAGAAATTATTATGCTAATGCCATCCCTGATGCTCTTATTGAGTCAGCACAGATTGACGGTGCAAGCGAGCTTACAATATTCTTCAAGATCATATTCCCTCTCGCTGTACCTACTGTAGCAACAATTTCGCTTTTTACAGCGCTTACCTACTGGAATGACTGGGTAAATGCGCTCTATTATATCCAAAAGCCGCAGTATTATGGTATTCAGAACCTGCTCATCAGAATAATGAACAATATTCAGTATCTTAAGAGCGGAGCTGCAAGTGTGGCTGTAGGAACTGGAGCGGTCAGTCTCCCCAGCAACGCCGTAAGAATGTCTATGGCCGTAATAGGTATTCTTCCCATCATTGTAATATACCCTTTTGTGCAAAAGTATTTTGTTAAGGGCGTTGTTGTAGGCGCTGTAAAGGGATGAGAGCACTTGGAGAGGTACTTTCGAGCCTGGTGCGAACGTGTTCTGGCTCGGGCACAGCCCGAGAGCAGAACTTCCTTGTGAATATAACTGGAGGAAAATATGAAAATAACAGAAGTATTAGATGCGGTAGCAAGCTACCATCCTGATCTTGGACCGGGATATGACGGATGTGATGGAATTAAATGCGGAGATCCTGACAAGGAGTGTACCGGTGTAGTATCCGCACTTGTTCCCACTATAGAAGTAATAAATAAGACTATAGAGATGGGCTGCAATCTGTTGTATGTTCACGAGCCCACATATTATCTGACACCGGACTACAGTGACTGGAGAGCGGATTTTGACTGCAGGATCTATGATAAAAAGAAAAAGCTCCTGGAAGACAACGGGATCGTGGTATACAGAGATCATGATCATATGCATGCCCACAGACCGGACAGCATCTTCACAGGTGTTCTTAAGTATCTGGGCTGGGAGGATTACCTTGTCGACAGTGGCAACGTGGTTCCCTTCGGATACCTTATAGAGTTCCCTGAAGCCAGAACTGTTCAGGATATAAATCGTGAATTTATTGAAAAGATCGGAATGAATGGTACACGATATATCGGTAAAAAAGATGATAAAATTAAGCGCATTGCGCTTGTCGGACATATCAATCCGGGAGCTTTTATCCCGGAACAGGTGGATGAAAACGGTAATTTCACTGATTACCCCACCGAGATTATTCGTATAATGGAAAATGAAAATATTGATGCCATTATTCCCGGTGAGATCGTTGAGTGGAATCTACTTTCCTATATACGTGATGCGGTGTCCTTTGGAGAGGCAAAAGCGTGCTTTAATATAGGTCATTTTAACTGGGAGCAGCTTGGTGCCAGATACGCGGTAGACTGGCTTACAGACATCACCGGAGGACAGGTTCCTGTTACCTTTGTACCGACAGGAGATATCTGGAATTATCAGCTGGCAAACTGAATAAAGGGAGACACATTATATGAATACTGCTTTATGCTTCAATGACGTAATTAAATACGGAGACAATCCTGACCCGATTGTAGAGAGAAATGGCAAATTTTTTCTCAGACTTTATGAAAAAAGCGCAACATCTGTGCAGATTAGTTTTGCGGATATGTTGTATGATTTTAAGAGTGTTGGAAATGATATCTGGGAGCTTGAAATCCCATTTAACACGGCCATTAACTATGTACAGATAATAGTTGATGGAAGAGAAGTTTTATCACCTCTTTTGCCCATTGTTTACGGTTACAGCAGGCCGTACAACTGTGTTGAGCTGCCGGTTGCAGACTCTGAGTTTTATGAGATAAAGGATGTAGAACACGGATCTGTCAGAAAAGAGTATTTTTTCTCTGATGTGACAGGGGAATGGGAGTCGTGCACAGTTTATACACCTGCGGAATATGATTCAAACCCTGAAAAAACATATCCCGTGCTCTATCTACAGCATGGTCATGGCGAAAACGAGATGGGCTGGAGTACTGCAGGCCGTGTGAATTTCATAATGGATAATCTTATTGCAGAGAAAAAGGCCACTCCGTTTGTCATTGTTATGAATAACGGTATGGTGCAGAAGAAGGTCAGGGATGAAAGCGGAAACAGCACACATATAGTGGATCATCTTTTGTTTGAACCCATGCTTATCAAGGATGTAATACCCTTTATTGAAGGAAAATATCACGTAGGCGGCGATAAGAGTCTAAGAGGAATGGCAGGTCTTTCCATGGGATCCATGCAGACCTCGATGATAGTTTGCAACCATATGGATATGTTCTCGGAAGTTGGGATTTTTAGTGGCTTTTTGAGAGACTGGATAAGTGGAGACATTCTTGATATGTCAAACCATGAGAAGAGCAGGAATGAGCATCTGAAGGTAATGAAGGATTCAGAAGCTTTTAATAAGGCCTTCAATACATTTTTCAGAGCAATAGGCCAGGATGATCCGTTTATGGAGCAATTTCTTGGTGATGATGAGATTTGTAAAGAGAATAAAATAAACTGCACAAGAAAAATCTATCCGGGCACACATGACTGGAATGTATGGCGTATGTGTATCAGAGATTTTGCGCAGATGATATTTGAGAGGAGAAACTAAGGTATGGCAACAGGTAGATTACGTTATTATTCAGTAGCACAGATGGGGCAGGTAAATGTGACATATGTAATTCCGGCTGATATTCCGCCAATGATGACAGAGGGGAATGAGCATTTCAAAAGACCCATGAAAACCCTCTATCTTTTACACGGTTATTCAGGCAATGACAGTGATTGGGAGTACAACGGTATTGCCGAGGATATTGCCGCTAAGTACAATATGGCAGTTTTCATGATAACAGGTGGCAATAATTTCTATCTCGATCGTAAGGCTACGGGATGTCAGTATTGTACCTTTGCAGGACAGGAAGTGGTTGATTTTACAAGAAAAATGTTTGGACTATCCACAAAGAGAGAGGACACTCTTATTGGAGGGTTGTCCATGGGCGGATTTGGAGCTCTTCATACAGCTTTTGCATATCCGGAGACCTTCGGCGGAGTTGTAGCACTATCTTCAGCCCTTATTATCTATGATATCAAGGGGCTTGAGCCCGGATTTGCAGATATGATGGCCAATTATGACTACTACAAAGAGGTATTTGGCGATCTGGAACACGTAGATGAGACAGATAACAATCCTGAGGTTCTTTTTACTAAAAATAAGGATTATCTGTGCAAGAATATGCCTATATACATGGCAGTAGGAACAGAGGATTTTCTGTATGAGAACAATCAGATAATGAGAAGATTCCTTGAGAAAAATGATGCAAGGCTTAAGTATGAAGAAGGCCCCGGTATTCACGACTGGGTATTCTGGAATAATTATGTTTTAAAGGGTCTGGACTACGTCCTTTCTGAGATTAAATAAGGAGTTATTAAGATGTCATTTTCAGAGGTTCATTTTTTATCTGAGAGTCTTTCTCAGAATGTGAGCATGGCGGTTTTTATGCCCGAGAGAGGACCATTTGGGGCTGATGTGTATCCGCCGTATAAAACAGTATATTTTCTTCCCGGATATAGCGGAGATTACACAAGTATATATACAATGCTTGGTATCAGAAGGCAGGCAGAGCTTAAGGGATTGGCTGTTGTTATGCCAAGCGGCCAGAATGCATTTTATGTAGACCATCCTGAGAGAAATGCCAATTACAGTAAGTTTGTGGGCGAAGAGCTTATTGCACGAACCAGAGATATGTTCAGGCTGTCAGACAAAAGGGAGGACACCTACATTGCAGGAATATCCATGGGTGGATATGGAGCACTTTTGAACGGACTTAGATATCATGAAGTCTTTTCCAAAGTGGCAGCAATGTCTCCTGCTGCTGATCCTTATACGCTTTTGGCTGATCCCGCCAAGGGCGGTTTTGGAGCAGAGGAATTCGCCAATTATTTTGGAACTTATGAGGAGTATGAAGCAGGGCCCTGGAATATCCTGAACGGATATGCCGGTTCACCTAAAGAAGATATTCCGGAATTGTTCATTGGCTGTGGTGATCATGATATTGCTGTTGGGACACAGGTTGAGGCCTTCAGAAAAAAACTCGATGGCGCCTCTGTGCCCTATAAATACTGGGAAAATAAGGGCAATCACGACTACGATACATGGGAAGAAATGTTGGATCCGGTGTTTTCATTCCTGGCCGGAATTCCTGAGGGCTCAAAGAACAGCATGAGAATCCCGGATTAAAAAGTAATATAGACTTCCCGGAATGAAAATATGTAAAAATGAAATAGATGTTTTGCATAGAGATTTAATAAATTTTTTCGATTCTGATACTCATTATTGAATAATTTTTGCACCCCTATATTAATTATATGATGTATAATTAATGGAGTAGTTTTGTTAGGCCGGCATAACATGTTTATGTCGAAGAGCAGGAAGTCTTGTTTGGGCTTCTTGCTATGAGGGGGTTACAAAAATGAATAGTGAATTTATTGGAAAGCAAAAATCTCAACCGGCTCTGGAAAAGTATTCTGCTTTTTTAGGGTTGATTATTTCTTGTGTGTTTATCAATTTTATTGGTTCTTTTATAACCAATTCTCTTGATCTTCCCGTATATATGGATTTAATAGGGACAATGATTGCGGCTATGCTTGGAGGTTCAATTCCGGGTATACTGGTAGGTCTGATCAGTCCTTTAATAACAACCGTTACGTCTGATCCTATGGCAATTTCCTATACAATGCTTAATGTCCTTATTGCTGTTGTTACTGTCTGGTTTTATGACAATGACTGGTTAAGGAACCTTAAGGGAATTGCCATGAAGATTATTGTGGATGCCTTTATAGGAGGTGTTCTGGGCGGTGTTATTACATGGGTTATGTATGGCTTTCAGTCTGAAGCCAGATCATCTGCCCTTGTAGAGATGTTATATGGTCTGGGTATATCTGCTTTTGCAGCCGAGCTTCTTGCAGGGTTTATTGTTGATCTTTTGGATAAGCTGATTAGCGTGGCTATTGCTATTTCTATGGTAATAATACTTCCGGATAATTTTAAGAAAGTATTCAAAATTCAAGGGTGGAGACAGGCTCCGCTGACAGGGGAGATATTAAAAGAGCTAAAGAAAAAGCGAAGCAGACAGGTTTCCTTAAGACTGAAGCTGGTGGCGTTGATTGCTTTGGCTGCTGCGGTAATAGGTGTTTCGGCTATTTCAATCAGTTATTACATTTACTTTAATTCGTCTATTGAACATGAAAAACAATATGCTGCAGGTACCGCTGAGCTTGTCGCAGAGATGGTTGATGGAGATAAGGTTTCGGAATTCCTTGAGAAGGGTGAGGAAGCCGGGCAATATTCCGAGATTGAAAAGAATCTTGCCAGTATAAAAAACAGCTCAAAATACATTAAGTATGTTTATGTGTATAAAATCATGGATGATGGATGTCATGTTGTTTTTGATATTGATACTGATGGGCAGGCGGGTGCCACACCGGGATCGGTAATCGGATTTGATGACTCTTTTGCGAAATATATCCCTACACTGCTTGATGGTGGAAGAATTGACCAGATAATAAGTGACGACAGTTATGGATGGCTTCTTACAACCTATGAGCCTATAATGGATAGTAATGGCAAGGTTGTGGCATATGCAGGGATTGATATATCTATGAATCAGTTGAGGGCAGAATCCAGAGGTTTCCTTATAAGGGTAATATCAACCTTCAGTGGAATATTCATACTGATACTTGCAGTCGGATTGTATTTTGCCCAGTATCAGATTATCCTGCCGCTCAATACCATGGCATATTCTGCATCTATGATTTCTGACAATAAAGAAGTTGCCTTACGGGAAACTGCTGAAATGTTTCAGAAGATCAGCATTGAGACCGGAGACGAGACGGAAAACCTGTATAAGGCTTTTTCGGATATGACAGAGGATAATCTTGAATATTTTGCAGCAATTAAGAAAAAGAACGAAACTATAAGCAAGATGCAGCAGTCACTTATACTTGTTCTTGCGGACATGGTTGAAAGCAGGGACAGGAATACGGGAGATCATGTAAAGAAAACGGCTGAATATACCAAAGTAATCATGGAAGAGATGCTGCGCGAAGGCATTTATAAGGATGAGCTTACCGATAAGTTCGTGTCGGATGTAATAAGGTCAGCGCCTCTGCATGACCTTGGTAAAATAAGTATACCGGATATGGTTCTTAACAAACCTGATAAACTGAGTGACGAAGAGTATGATATGATGAAGACGCATACAACAGCCGGAGCTCAGATTATCGATAAGGTAATAGCTACGGTTCCGGAGTCCGATTCCGGTTATCTTAATGAGGCGAGAAATCTTGCTCTATATCATCATGAGAAATGGGATGGAAAGGGCTATCCCAACGGTATTTCGGGAGAGGATATTCCTTTGTCGGCCAGGATCATGGCTGTTGCGGATGTATTTGATGCCCTTGTTTCAACAAGGAGCTATAAGAAAGCATTTCCTTTTGAAAAGGCTATAAACATAATCCGTGAAAGCTCAGGTACACACTTTGATCCAAATGTAGCAAAGGCATTTCTTAATGTGGAAGACGAAGTAAGGCATATTGCAAATAATGATAAGAGAAATACAGCTTAAAGGAGGGGAATTAAGATGTATATAGCGATGCATTGCTTAAATGCAAATAATGTTCTTCAGGATGAAATATGTAAGTTTTATGGGATTCATTATGATTATATGTACAAATCCTGTGTTATTTCCACAGATCATCAGCACCATGATTTTGTTATTTCAATGACTGAGGCTGATTATAAGGATCTGTATCAACAATTTATCAAGGCTTTGGCTTCGGAGGGAGGACAGATTATGGAACTTACAAAAGGACAGGTTTTCCGTTGCAGAAAGAATGAAATTCGGCATGGGGAGAATCAGAAATGTGAAGTAAAAAGAATTTAACAAACTAAAAGGGGAGATTACCGGAATTATGTTTATGTTGGGGTTGGCGCTGCTTCCTGCAGCTATTCTGCTAAAATTCATCTATAGTGCTGATAAAAGAGATAAGGAACCCAAGTCACTTTTATTTAAGCTGTTTCTGTTTGGGGTTTTGTCTACTTTTGTCGCTGCTTTTATGGAGACAGTACTGGGCGAAGTCCTTGAGGTTTTCTTTGAGCCTGAGAGCCTTACCTATATGGCTATCGAAAATTTCCTGATTGTTGCGTTGTTTGAGGAACTGGGAAAATACCTGGTTGTTAAAAAGCTAACCTGGAAGCATCCGGCATTTAATTATACGTTTGATGCCGTAGTTTATGCAGTTTTTGCTTCTTTGGGATTTGCTGCTTTTGAGAACATTATATACCTGATGGATGGAACTGTAGGGCTGGCTGTTGTAAGAGGAGTGCTTTCAGTACCCGGACATGCTATAGATGCGGTATTTATGGGATATTATTTCGGCCTGGCAAAGCGTTGTGAAGTCATGGGGGACAACAGAGGAGTGAATCGTAATCTTAGACGTGCGCTATGGATTCCTGTTCTTATGCATGGTTTCTATGACTTCTGCCTGTCAACTGAGATAGACGAAATGCTTTTGGCGTTTCTTATTTATGAGATAGTTATTACCATATTGGCGATTCGTAAGGTGAAAAAGCTGTCTGCGCAGGACATAGCATTATTTCCGGGAGGATATCCCGGTGCAACCTATGCGCAGCAAATGTATTCTCAGGGGATACTAAAGTTTGATCCACGTACCGGCCAATCTTATTATGTAGACCCTTCAAAAATGAATTACGATCCTATAACCGGAGAATATCTTCATTGACAGGAGTATTTGTGGCGGCTAAACTGAATTTAGCTTTAACGGGCTAATTCATTATTTGGAGGGAATGGTATGAAGAAATTATTAACCAAGGCACTGTCAATGGTGCTTGTGTTCATGGTGCTGTTTACAGCAGTAGGAACAACAGCAAGCGCAGCAAATTTGGATAAAAAGGCTAAGCAGATTTGCACAAAGTATACCAAGGCTGCTAAAGCAGGTTCTTTTGTTGGTAACGTAAAAGTTACTTACAAGAAGCAGAAGGGGGAATACAACTTCACATTTACACTGAATATGAAGCAGGACATTTCAACCTTTGGTATGCTTAAATCCTTTGGAAGCAAGTACTACAACGAAACCCGTGATTCTTTCAAGAAAACTTCCAAAAAGCTTCGTAAGGATATTCAGAAGCAGGGCATTAAAAAAGCCAATGTTACCTATATTGTTAAGGCTAACGGCAAGAAGCTCTGGGTGGCTAAGAATGGCAAGATAACTTACGATAAATTTAAATGATAAAAATGGGTCTGTTCAAGTTGATGAACAGACCCTGCTTTTTTATAATTATTTATTTTTCTCTCTTTTTGCAATCATGGGAAGTATTACACCAAGTGCAGTAAGTACTATAGGAGTGATAACGTTGAGAGCAAATGTGAATTTGTTATCGTCATACATTCCCAGAATACAGCTTGCTGCTGTCACAAGGAAGCACCAACCGCCAAAGAAGAGAGCAACGCCCTGGTTTTTGACAAATCTGTACTCAGCAGGGAATTTATCACCGGCCTTTCGAAGCATGATGTAAGCGGCAAATACCCAAAGGTAACGAAGTGGCATGCATACGGAGTTGAGCTTTGTGAGCTGCTTAAGAACAGCTGCAGCGCCGGGTACAAATGACTGAATGAGAATGATAGATCCGGAAAGGATTGCTACCATCTTGATTCCGTTAACATAAGCACCTGCTTCATTTTTCTTAAGAAGACCGGAAGGAATGAATTCCCTGGCGTCTTCGTTGTCAAGAAGCATTCTAAGAGGTGCATCAATACTGATAACCAGTGTTGAAAGCTGGCCTATTGTGTTGCAGATAGCATAAATGATAAGAAGTGAGTCTCCGATGTGGAAATACTCGCCAAGCTTCTGGAAAGCCCAATAGCTGCCGTTTGAGTTGTATGAGTTAAAGCTCTCCTCAGAGGCGTTGATAAGGGCGGGGTCAAACATCATACCCATAGCAATTGTACCTAAAATAGCACAAACTACAACCATAATAGCAAGTGATATCATTGCTCTGGGGAATCCCTTACTGGGGTTCTCAACCTTATTTACATAGGG
>CAMVLM010000104.1 GCA_947168335.1 uncultured Butyrivibrio sp.
AGGATGTGCGTACTCAGGTATGTGATATGGAGATAAGAGATCTACATGCCGAGAATGAAAATATCTCGCTTAAGCGCGCATGGGAAAGAATGAAAAACGAGAACGTCGTTACACTTTGTATAACAAATAATGGTAAGCTTGTGGGTCTTCTTACAACGAACGATATTATGGAAACCTGTATGGATGTCCATGATGCCACTCTTTTATCTGATACAGGAACCAGCTATGGAAATATTGTAGATACGCTGGACGGTGAGATGATAATCGGTGACGAAAATGAGAAGGTCACTTCGGGAAAAGTCCTAATAGCCACAGCATCACCGGAAATAATGGAAGAAGTAATTGATCCCGGAGATATTATTATCTGCGGTAACAGATATGAAACCCAGCTTGTGGCAATCGAGAATAACGCTGCATGTATCATAGTCTGCATTGATGCCAAGGTTACAAATACCATCAAAAAGCAGGCGGAGGAAAAAGGATGCAGAATCATTACTACACCTTATGATACCTTCACAGTTGCAAGACTGATAAATGAGAGCGCACCCGTTGGATCAATCATGAAGAGGGATAAGCTTGTAACATTCCACATGAATGATTTCATTGAGGATATACAACAGACCATGGCTCAGGTTCGTCACAGATATTTCCCTGTGCTTGATGAGAAGGATGATTTTGTGGGAATGATTTCACGTCGTAACTTATTGGGAGCGAGGAAAAAGCAGATCATTCTTGTGGATCACAATGAGAAGAGCCAGACGGTAGAAGGTGCAGATAATGCAGAGATTCTGGAAATTATTGATCACCACAGACTGGGAAGTTCAATAGAGACAGCTAATCCGGTATTTTTCAGAAATCAGCCCCTTGGTTCTTCATGTACAATCATTTATTCAATGTATAAAGAAGCAGGAGTTGAGGTTGATAAGACGATAGCTTCTCTTATGCTTTCAGCTATTATTTCGGATACACTTATGTATCGCTCACCAACCTGCACTGAGATTGATAAGAAGGCAGGAGATGAGCTTGCAAAAATTGCCGGAATCGATGTGGAAGAATTTGCCAAGGAGATGTTCAGAGCAGGTTCCAACATGGGATCAAAGACTCCCAAGCAGATTGTTCATCAGGACTTCAAGAAATTCAGTGTTGAAGATAAGAACATCGGTATCGGACAGGTTAACTCTATGAGTGCCGAAGAACTTGCTGAAATAAAGGAAAAAGTAATGCCTGAACTTGAGGATATTATGAGAAGTGACGGGCTTGATATGATTTTCTTTATGATGACGAATATTATTTCAGAGTCTTCTATTGTTATTTTTGCAGGTGCAAAAGCAGAAAATATTATTGATGCAGGATTCCATATTGCAGCCGGTTCTGAGAATACAGCGCTGTTAAAGGGAGTGGTATCCCGTAAAAAACAGCTTCTTCCTGCAATCGTGGAAGCGCTTCAGCAGTAAGTTATAAAGAGTTTATGAAAATTTAGTTCAGGAATGCCCTCAAAATATGGTATTATATATGTATTAAGTAACATATTTTGAGGGTGTGAGATGAATAGAGTTGGTTTTGGCAAGCACTGCACAGGGCTTGTATTCGGAGTATTACTATCAGCAGTGATTTCTTTTTCTATTGGAGTGGAGGAAGGAATTACTTCTCGTGCTGCGGACGCGGCAGACAATTCCAGTGAATTTGTATTACAGGAGAATAATGTATCATATAGGGTCAATCCTCTATATCAGGGTGTTATAAGGGAGTCTGATCTGCACAAAGCCAAAAAAGGCAGTGTGGATTCAGGTGTTGTTCTTAATGCCGATAAATGCACTACTGTAGATGAGATGGCCAAGGTCCTCAGGGATGGTATGGTTGCCAGAAATGAGACAATACGAGTTTATTTTCAGCTGCCGGGTACTACCTACACAGCATCTGATCTTGTTACCATTGAGGACAACGTTTTTAATAAGTCTGTTGATCACACCGGTATAGGCGTTGAAGGCGATTATCTGAAATGGGGCTACAGCGGAGTCGGAATGCAGATTTCCTATGGAAAATCTGAAGGAAATACAATAGGAACACTGTCCTATTATGTGACATATTACACAGACAGCTCACAGGAAGCTGCTGTAACCAATAAATTAAATCAGATAAGCAGTTCTCTTGGACTATCCGGTAAGAATGATTACCAGAAGATATGTGCTGTATATAATTACGTGTGTGACAATGTAAGCTACGATTATGGCACATCTATGATGAAGTACACATGCTATAATGCTGTCATGAAAAAATCAGCCGTATGTCAGGGATATTCACTGATGATATACAGATTGCTCAATGATGCGGGCGTAGACTGCAGACTGATTGCAGGAAATACTTCAAGCGGTCCCCATGGCTGGAATATTGTTAAAATAGGAGGGCTGTATTATAACTGTGATTCCACATGGGATTCAGGATACAGACCTGAAAATTACAGATATTTTCTTAAGTCTGATGCTGGATTAAAGGGGCATACAAGATGGGAAGAGTATACTGCTGCAGATTTTGTCTCAAGATATCCTGTAAGTGGAGCAAATTATAATACCACTAAAGTTGATTCTTCGATCAAGAGCCTGAAGCTGAAAAAAACCAACCTTACATTGAAGGCAGGAGAGACAACAAGGTTAACTACCAAGGTATCACCTACATCAAGTACCGAGTTGTTGAAGTTTAAGAGCAGTAATAATAAAGTTGCCAAGATAGATTCCACCGGTATGATAACTGCAGTTAAGGCCGGAACCTGCGTGATCACCGTTTCAAGCTCCAGCGGAAAAGTAAAAGACAACTGCTATGTAACTGTTAAGGATTCCAAAAATGTAGCTGTTAAAAGCGTTAAACTTAACAAGAAAAAGTTAACGCTTCAGGTATCCGGTACCTACACACTTAAGGTTACGGTTAAACCCAAGAATGCTACAAATCAGAAGGTAACATTTAAGAGTTCAAATAAGAGCGTTGCCACAGTTAACAAAAAAGGAAAAATTACTGCGAAGAAACCCGGAACCTGTGTGATTACGGTCACAACGAAGGATGGTAAGAAGACAGCAAAATGTACTGTCAAAGTGAAATGAGACCTTGAATACAAAGAGATGATAAAATAAAGGGATGTAAAACAATTGTTTTACATCCCTTTCACTTAACTTACAAAGAACTCATCGGCAATAGTTTCCATATAAACTTCCCTCTGATCTGCAGGAATATCATATTCATCCATTGCCTTAAGTACTGACCAGTGCTGTGTGTTAATTGACCTAAGCATATTTCTGATTAATGAATAATTGATAATAATGTCTGAATGCTCCACCTCATAATTGTTTTCCAAGATAGAATTCATAATAACCCCCTAAAACGCTTGAACCCCTCAACATATACATTTTGTTGTGAGTACTCCTCATCAACTACTATATATTGTATTACAGATGGTGAATTAATCAATAAGAAAATACCAAAAATTAAATATTTTTTTTATGCTTTTTTTACCGTTATTAAGTATCCAAAAACTTGTTAATTTAATGTAATTTTGATAAAATTATTATCGATAAATGGTTGTTCTTTCAGGGAAGATATGTGAGGACGTCATGCAAAAAACATATATTGTGGAGAGAGAAGGTTTTCAGATTTCAGGGGAGTTATATTTACCGGACGATTCCAGAGGCCGATATCCGATTGTGATAATGGCTCATGGATTCGGAGGAAACCGTGAAGGTACAAGACCCTATGCAGAGATTCTGGTAAAGGCAGGTATAGGGTGCTATATCTTTGACTTTTGCGGTGGCGGACTGTCTTCGAAAAGTGACGGCAAGATGACTGATATGTCTGTTATTACTGAGAGCGAGGATATAGAAGCTGTGGTACAGAACATCAGAAAAGCTCCTTTTGCCGACAGAAAGAACATTTTTCTCATGGGTGTCAGCCAGGGAGGCGTAGCATCCACAATAGCAGCAGGAGATCAGGCTTCCGATATCAAGGCGATGGTACTTCTTTATCCCGCATATGCTCTTTTTGATGATGCGAGAAAAAAATATCCTTCAGATGATATGATTGAGGATAATAGTACGGTTTTCGGGCTTCCCGTTGGCCGTAAGTATTATGAAGATGCATTTTCACTGAACATTGATGATTATATGGTTAAGTACAGCGGAAACGTTCTGATACTTCATGGAAACGTGGATGAGGTTGTCCCACTGTCATACAGTATTGAAGCAAGGAGAAAATTCCCTGCAGCAAAAATCGTTCAGATAACCGATGCAGGCCATGGTTTTTATGGAAAAGAGGTTGTTAAAGCAGGTCGTGAAATGATATCATTTATAGAGGAGAATATAGGATTATCCTGATATTTTATGAAAAAACGGGGGTGAAGATTATGAGTAATTTTCTTGATTGTATAGATGTTGAGGAACTTAGAAGCAGCGCTGAGAAGATTCTTGAGGCTACAGGGGATGGCGCCAAAAAGGCATACAGCGGTGCAAAAGCAAAATATGACGGACTTGATGCTGATACCAAAAAAGCTATAACTGTCGGACTTTGCGTATTTGGTATTGTACTTCTTGTAGCAGGATGCTTTTATCTTCTTGGAAAAAGATCAGGCAGAAAAGAGCAGCTTGATTTTGAATATGAGGAGTGGGATTGCGACTAAATATATGATTTATGCTTGAATATCACTGTCTGTTGTGATAACATAAACGAGTCGCACAAAGCGGGCCGGTGTGTCGGAATGGCAGACGATGCAGACTCAAAATCTGTTGTCCTCACGGGCGTGTGGGTTCAAGTCCCACCACCGGCACTATATTGAGAATAATTCAGAGGAATAGTTTGAGGACTGTTCCTCTTTTTAGTGTATAGGAATTTTCATTCCCAATAATAATGTTTTAATTGTATTTTTGCACAAATACAAGAAACGAAAATTGTACATATCGTTTCTTGATATAAATGTAGGTGGATGATAACATCTATTTAGAAGGAAACCTTTTAGGCAAATATCGTTTCCTTACATGGGGCAGGAATATGAGAAAGACAATTTATTTAAACAATGAATGGAAATATTCAGATGAATTTAAAGATGAGATGGCAGAACCCTCATACCATGACAGCGGCATGGCTGTGGTACGCATCCCTCATACCGTTTCGGTAACACCTTTCAATTATTTTAATGACAATATATATCAGAAATTATCCGGGTATAGAAAAAGCTTTAAGGCTGATGAAAGCTGGAAGGATAAAAAGGTAACCCTTAATTTTATGGGCGCTGCTCACGAGGCTACCGTGTATTTTAACGGAAAATGTCTTGGAACACATTCCTGCGGCTATACGGCTTTTTCGTTTGATATATCTGACAGTCTGGTATTTGATGGCGAAAATATTATCACCGTCAAGTTGGACAGCAGAGAAAATCTGAACGTACCGCCTTTTGGATTTGTTGTTGATTACATGACATACGGCGGAATATACAGGGATGTTTATCTTGAAGTCAGTGACATGACATGTATTGAAGATATTTTTGTTTCGACTGAAGTAACTGCTAATTCAGGTGAAGGCAGAGATGCTGCCAATGCATTTTTACATGCAGCAGTAACTGCACAGGGCGATCTTAAGGGATGCGTTCTCAAAGAGACGATTAAGAGAATATCCGGAAGTAACCCGCCTGAATATGTGGATGAATATAAGGATGAAAAGGAGATTTTCAGCGGATCTGCAAATGAAAAGAATCAGCTGGATTTCCATACACTTCCCGTTGTTTTGTGGGATGTGGAGAATCCGTCCATGTATGTTTTTACTGCAAGATTATTCAGGAATGACATTCTGATCGATGAAAAAGAGGTCAGGTTCGGATTCAGAAAAGCCGTATTTGAAGTGGATGGCTTTTATCTGAATGGAAGAAAACTTAATATAAGAGGCCTTAACAGACATCAGTCATATCCGTATGTGGGATATGCAATGCCGGACAGCATGCAGGTTGAGGATGTGAGAATCCTTAAAGAAGAGCTGTGCGTCAATGCAGTGAGATGTTCACATTATCCTCAGTCCCAGGAATTTATAAATGCCTGTGATGAAAAAGGAATCATGGTATTTATGGAATTCCCGGGATGGCAGCATATCGGAGATGAAAAATGGAAAGAACAGGCTCTTGTAAATGAGAGGGAGATGATAATTCAATACAGGAACCATCCTTCGATTATTATCTGGGGAGTCAGAATAAATGAGTCTGCGGATGATGATGAGTTCTATACAAGGACCAATGCACTTTCGCATGAACTTGATCCTTCCAGGCAGACAGGTGGTGTAAGGGCAGCTACCAAGATGCATCTTTTGGAAGATGTGTACACCTATAATGATTTTTCATTTGATGGCAAAAAGCCGGGATGTATTAAGAAAAAAGCGGCAACTCCTGATATGGAGAAGGGATATCTGGTTACCGAATATAACGGACACATGTATCCTACCAAGAGTTTTGATGATGAAGAGCACAGATGCGAACATGCTTTAAGGCACGTGAAGGTTCTTGATGCTATTGCCGGTGAAGAAGATGTGGCAGGTGGTTTTGGCTGGTGCATGTTCGATTACAACACTCACAAGGATTTCGGAGCAGGTGACAGAATCTGTTACCATGGCGTAATGGATATGTTCAGAAATCCCAAAATGGCAGCTTATGTATACGGATCACAGGGTGACGGGGAGACAATTCTTGAGCTGTCGTCTTCAATGGATATAGGTGAACATCCGCAGTGCATAAGGGGAGATATCTGGATATTCACCAATGCTGATTCCGTAAAAATGTATAAGAACAATACATTTATAAAGGAATACAGCCATAAGGATTCACCTTTTAAAAATCTGAAATACGGACCGATTCTTGTGGATGATTTTATTGGTGACCAGCTTCAGCAGAATGAAAAGTTCTCAAAGGAGATGGCGGAAAAAGTAAAGCGTGCTCTTAATACCGCAGCAAGATATGGCATGGGTGGTCTGAAAGCGGCTGATATGGTAACCGGTTTTAGAATGATGGCCTTCCATGGAATGTCCACTAAGGATGTTGTTGATATTTATCAGAAGTACATCGGTGACTGGGGCGGAGAGGCCACAAGCTTTAAGTTTGAAGCGATAAAAGACGGAAAAGTGGTAAAAACACTTGTCAAAGAAACTGTTTCACAGGTAAAGCTTCAGGTGGAAGTAAGTCATACAGATCTTAAGGATGATAAGACCTATGATGTGGCTGCAGTAAGGATCAGGGCAGTGGATCAGAACGGCAATGTAATTCCGTACTTTGCTGAATCCGTAAAGCTTAAGACGGAAGGTGCGATTGAGGTCATAGGACCCAAACATGTGCCATTGCGAGGCGGAATGGGTGGAACATATGTAAAATCCAAGCGCAAACAGGGCACAAGCGGAAAGCTTATAATTTCTATGTTTGTTGGGGAGAAATATAAAGAAGAGATTAGTTTTCATATAGAGGAAGGAGCCAGTGTAAATGTCTGACAGAGCAAAAGTTATTTATGGAAATATAATGCCGGACAACGTTTTTCTTAAGGCTGAGAAGTCTAAGAAGAAGTTCATTAAGAAATTCGGGGATGATACCAAAAAGAATTATCCGGTTAAAATAGTTGAGAATCAGTATATCGGAGATCTTCTCGGTGTTCAGAATATTGAGGTTTTAAAGGAAAATGAATCCACAGAGGGAGGAATCCCGTTTGATAATAAGAAAGGCCTGATAGTTGGAAATATCCGCATGGGATTTGGTCATTACCGCATAAGTATGGCGATGGCATCCTGTGCAAGACACCTTGGTTACACACCTTACTGGATGGACCTCAACTCATATCCGCACACTACCTGTACAAAGGTCATCAGTGCGCAGAATGATCTTTATTCTTTGGGGTCAAGACTTTCAAAGAATCCGATTTTCAACAAGCTTGTCTGGGAACCTACAAATTATGAAGGGTTCAGAGCTTTGTCATATAACGCAGCGGATCAGAAAAATGCTGAACTGATGGCACCTGTTTACAGAAATGTTCCGAAGGATATTCCTGTTATTGCAACTCATGTATGGCCCGCTCAGGCAGCAATTCATGCGGGAATGAAACATGTTGTAAATGCAATTCCCGATAACTGGCCCATGGCTCTGCACCTTTCAGAAGGAAGCGTACATACAATCCAGTGCAGAAATGCATACATGGGATACCGTATCCTAAACGGTATGAACAAAAAGAAGGTATGCGAGCCCATGCCAAAGGATGCTCTGGTTTATACAGGCCATTATATCGATCATGAGCTTGTTTCAAATATCGAGAGCGATTGTGCCATGAGAATCGCAAGAAAAGAAAACAAAAAGCCCATGAGGTTCCTGCTTACAATCGGAGGAGCAGGCGCTCAGAAAGAAATCTTTGCAGCGATCATAAGCTTTTTACTTCCCTATATTGAGAAAAAGCAGGCTGCTTTGTATGTGAATGTTGGTGATTACAAACAGGTTTGGGAAGATCTGAAAAATGAGATTCCGGGTATGGCAGCACACATTCATGAGCATATGGGAGATTTCAAAGACACAGAAGCTTTTGCTGAAAGTGCACTGGATGAGAAAACGGAGATTACAGGAATCCATGGTTTCTGGCACGGAAACATATTTGAAGCTGTTTATTGCACAAATCTTCTCATGAGAAGCTGTGATGTCCTTGTGACAAAGCCAAGTGAGCTGGCATTTTATCCTGTTCCAAAGCTATTTATAAAGCGAGTAGGAAAGCATGAGATGTGGGGCGCGATTCATTCTGCTGAGGTGGGAGACGGAACACTTGAATGCCGTGATATCCCGCATACAGTGCAGATGATCACTCAGTTCCTTGAGACAGATCTTTTGAATGAGATGTGTGAATGTATTGTTGAAAATAAAAGAGCCGGACTTTACGACGGAGCATATAAGGTTGTAGAGCTGGCAATGGGGCTTAAGAAGGGAGAATAATATAATGGGTGAAAAAACTAAATTAACCGGAGCTGCCAAAGCTTCATATGGATTTGGAGCAGTTGGTAAGGATATGGTATATATGCTTTCTGCATCTTATATCCTTTACTACTTTCAGGATATTCTTGGAGTAAGCGCTGCAGCAATGGGTGTAATTCTTATGGTTGCCAGAGTGTTTGATGCATTTAACGATCCTATCATGGGTGCTATCGTTGCAAAGACCAAGACAAAATGGGGTAAATTCAGACCCTGGCTTCTGATCGGTACATTAACAAATGCAGTAGTTTTGTATCTTATGTTTACAGCACCGCCGACACTTGATGCAGGTGGACTTGTTGCATATGCAGCTGTTACATACATACTCTGGGGCGTTACATATACTATGATGGATATCCCTTACTGGTCAATGATCCCTGCTTTTACAGAGGGTGGTCAGGAGAGAGAAGGACTTACTACACTTGCCCGTTCATGTGCAGGTGTCGGTTCAGCAATAATCACTATCATTACCGTTAAATCAGTTTCTGCTCTGGGACATGCATTTGGTGGATCAGGAATTACTGACAGAGAAGTTGAGAGAGTTGGATTTTCATATTTTGCTCTGGCAGTTGCCATTCTTTTCGTGGTATTTACAGTTATCTGCTGTATCAATGTAAAGGAAAAGTCCTCTGTTGACATGAAGTCTGCAACTGTTGGCGAGATGTTCAAGGCTCTTATCCAGAATGATCAGGCAATGACGGTTGTTGTGGCTATTGTTGTAGTTAACTGCTCAATCTATATCACATCAAACCTTGTAATTTATTTCTTTAAGTATGATTTTGGAGGAATCAAATGGAGAGATGCATACACACTGTTCTCAACCTTTGGTGGTGGTATCCAGATTCTTGCTATGATGATCCTTTATCCGCTGCTTAGAAAATTCTTCTCATCACTTCAGATTTATTTTGTAAGTATGGGTATGGCAATCTGCGGTTATATTTCACTTTTGTTTATCGCATCTACAGCCATGAAAAATGTATTTGTACTGTTTATACCGGGATTCTTCATTTTTGCATCTAATGGTATGCTTGCGGTAATTACAACAGTATTCCTTGCTAATACAGTTGATTATGGTGAACTTAAGAACAATCGTCGTGATGAGTCGGTAATTTTCTCAATGCAGACCTTTGTTGTTAAACTTGCATCAGGAGTTTCCGCATTTATCGCAGCTCTTGCACTGCAGATTCTTTCGCTCAGTAATGACACAGCTGAAACAGCTACAGAGATTGATTATTCATCAGGTGTTGAGGCTGCGCAGAAGATGGGACTTCGTATGACAATGACAATTATTCCCATCGCAGGTCTTATTTTTGCAATTATCTGGTTTAAGAAAAAATACATTCTCACAGATGAAAAGATTGAAGAGATTTCAAAGGAAATTTCAGCCAGAAAATAAAATTATATTAATAATACAGGTGAATCCAGAAGCCTCCATTCCGGTATGTTCCGGTATGGAGGCTTTAGTGTTTAAAGGTGCAAAAATAGCAAAGTATTCATGTTTTTATAGTTAAATATAAATTAAATATTTGTTAATATAAGGAAGATTTTATAAATGTACATCTTTTGTTATTACAATTTCGATAAAATTAGTATGTTAGATTATATTTTAGGTAATTGCGAAACTCGCTTTGCTCGTTCGCAATCTTGAATTTAAACAAGGAAG
>CAMVLM010000105.1 GCA_947168335.1 uncultured Butyrivibrio sp.
ACTGCCTTGTAAGCCTCGTCAACCTTAACAACTGACTTCTGAAGGTCGATGATGTAGATACCGTTTCTCTCTGTGAAGATGTAAGGAGCCATTTTAGGGTTCCATCTTCTTGTCTGATGTCCAAAGTGAACACCTGCTTCAAGTAACTGTTTCATTGATACAACGCTCATGTTATTACCTCCATTTGGTTAATCTTCCGCAACTTCCATCCCTGTTTTATCCGAAGGGGCGTTATTACCTTCGGCAGGTTCACATCCTATCCGGAATACCGGACACCGAATGATATCGAAAGATGCGTGTATAATATAGTTTCCTGCCTGGGCGGCCTGCGAAATAAAATAAGCCTAAACCCACAGCTTCAATAGAATACCATGAATTTAGGCTTTTGACAAGTCATTTATCTGGTTATTATATTTGCAATTTCCTCATAGCCTGCGCCTCTGGGGATTTGTTTGGTACCTGACCTGATTTTTCTGTCAAGTCCTGACCTTACAAGATAGTTATTAAAGTCTATTCCGTCACTGATAATACCTGCTTCCCTGAGAATTCTTGCACAGGTATCCGATTCACTTCCTCCGGGTATTACAACCACAACATAATTTACGTCATTTGAACTCTCTGCAGGTGCTGCTTCCTGCTGAACAGCTGTATTATCCTGCTGCGTCCGGGCCTGCTCTGAATTATCCTGCGATGAAGTCTCCGTTACCTGCTGGGAAGATTCTTCAGCTGCACTTGCTGAAGTACTGCCTGCAGAGTTTTCTCCAGTTTTTGTAACCTGACCGGTGCTTACTGCTTCGTCTGAACTGTCTGAGTTCTCTGTATTTTCTTCTGTTTCATTGTTTGCCTGAGATTTGACAGTTTCTGTAGAAGCAGCTTCTTCAGATCCGGTAGAAGCCATTTTAACGTCAGCTTCTGCTTCAACGCTTTCAGCGCTTTCTCCGATCTGCGCGCTTTCTTTCTCTTCTTCAGCCACTTCAGAAACTGATTCACCTGCTTCAGACTGTTCCTGGTTGTTTTCTTCAGATACTTCTTTTCCTTCTTCAGATACCGTCGTATCGGATGCAATGTTATCACTGCTTATCTCCTCTGTTGTCTGAGCAGTCTCGGAAAGATCAGATAAAGTCTTTCCTGCTTCAACCATTCCAAGCTGCTTTGCTCTTTTTCTGATTTCAGCATCACTGATTTTTGTACTGTGTCCTCCAAGCGCAATCCCCATTACAATTGCTGTCAGAAGAACACCGACTCCCATTCCCCGCAAATAAAATTTTAGCTTCATTCTTACCATGCTCCCCTGTTTGTTAAATTATGGAACTTCTGCTTTTCTTATGTTTTCCGGCAAGATCAATAACAAGTTTAACTTCCCCTATGCCAAGTCTGAGTTCTCTTGCAATAACAACTGCGGACTTTCCTGACTTGTGCATATCAAGAATTCTCTGGTTTCTTGAAGCGGGATCGCTGTTGTCGCTGCTTGCCGCTTCTGCCGCATCAAAATCAGCTTTCTTTCTTGGAACATCATTTATGGAAACAACCTTGGCACCTTCAGATTCTTCCGGTACCTCGAAAACAGCTTCTGCTTCGGGCTGTATATCTGTTGAAGAACTATCGTTTTCGATATAAGCACTCTCTTCATAAGCTGTTTCAGATCCTATGATTCTGCCTTGAGTTTTTACCGCTGCGGCGTTATCTGCCTTACTTAAAATGTCACTGAGTGATGAAAATTCACTTTCTGTTGAGCCATCCACAGCAGTTGTATCTTCATAATCATCATCAAGATAATCAATTGAACTCTCCTGTTCAACGTATGCTTCCGGTTCAGGAGTTACTACATTGTACTGAGGCTGTACAGGTTCCTGATATTGTTGCGTAACCTGTGCGGGTTCTTCGTACTGTGGTGTAATCTGTCTTGTCTCTTCATACTGAGGTGTAACCTGTCTTACTTCCTCATACTGCGGTGTGATCTGTCTTGTTTCCTCATATTGAGGAATAACCTTTCTCGGCTCCTGATACTCGGGTTCGATATGTCTGGCCTCTTTTGCAGCAGCCTTGGCCGAACGGGCCGTGGCCTCAGCCTGTTCAGCAGTTATGACAGCTTCAACTGCAGTCTGTTTAACTTCTTTTGCAGCACGATTAACCTCAGAAACAGTGTTTTTGAGGTTTTTGTGCTTATCGTTAAGCATATCATACATGAACATTACTTCATCATGATTTCTATGGATATCATTCATGACAGTATCTGAATACTCACTAATAGCGGACATTTTCTCATTGGTGACTCTGTCCATCGCACGTTCTGCCTTATTGATGGCATCCTCCATGCACTCGTCCAGCATATCATCAATCTGTCCCTGTGAGTTCTGAACGGCCTTTCTTACAAGTTCATCAATCTTATCTCTTGTAATAGCGCCCTCTTCCTCACTGAAACTTTGTCCGTTAGGGAGCAGATACCCCAATATTATCGCCAGGATTCCGACGACGATTAAAATAATTTCCGTAACACTAATCATAATTTCCCCACTCTACATAATGTATCCTTCTCCCATAAAGATACAATTATATGTATTATAAGGTCTTCAGATTTTGAAGTCAAACCCTGATGAAATATGCATATCAAGTGGCTTTCCATCCGCACCTATAAGTGTCTCTGAAAGCTGCTCGATATCTTTTGTAGTATTCTCTCTTCTTTTTTTACCGCCATTGCCCTGGTATTTGTTCTTGCCTTCTTCTTTGGCATCAAATTTTTCCTGCTTGTTCTGATCGGCATTTTCCTTCTGATTTACGCTATTCGCCTTCTGATCAACTTCTTTGTTGAACTCAGTCTGAAAAGCATTAAGGTCAGACATGGTCTTATTATCTTCGTTTGCCTTGATCTGCGAAACATCATTTGTCCTGACAATGGTCCCCTGAAAATCAATCCTGCTTATTGACATATGATCCCCTCCCTTCTAACTTAACTCCTCCTTCTATTCTTATAATTAATATATCGGCATTTTTAAAAAAAAATCAATATCAAATATAATGCACACAATTAAATAGGTCCGGTTTTTACGTGGCCATCCCTGAGCTCAAATCTGCAATACTGGGCTTCAGTTTTAAGCGTAGTCATCTGGTCACCGATCTGTACCGTTGTTCCGGGATAAGCGGTATCTTCAACGACTACATATGCTTCCTTTGAATCCGCAAGTTTCTGCTGAAGTTCCTGCATCTCAGTGGTATTTTTCTCAAGCTGGGAAGTCAGAACCTTGTTCATTGTCATAAGCTGCTGAGCCTGTCTTGTCTGCTCAGGGCTGAGCTTCTGTCCCATTCTGAGTCTCTTGGTAACTGACTCTATCGTAGGCTTTATGTTGTCAAGTTTCTTTGACGACTCCGAAACTGCCTTCTGAAGCTCTTTAAGTCTGATCTTTATTCTGGGATCGGCACCAACTTCGATAATCGTGTTGGCTCCCATATCACTTCCGAGAATCTTTGCTTTGATCTTGTCTGTTGCGGTACACTTTCCACCTGCAATAAATCCTCTTTTACCTGAGACATTTATTTCCGTTCCTGCAGCCACATTTGAATGCATTATACACTCACTGGTGACAGAACCTTTCGCACTGACTCTGGCATTCTCTATGAACTTCGCAACTATATTTCCTCCGGCAATTATCTCGCCTTTAGCCATTCCGTTTACACCCTTTTCAAGAATGATATCAGCTCCGGCTCTGAGGTTTGCGCCTTCCACAACACCTTTTACAACAATATTGGCTCCGGCCTTGATGGAAAAACCTGTGGCAACGTTGCCCTTTACTTCCACACTGCCGTCATAATTAATATTACCGGTGGATACATCAACATTCTCAAAGCTGATGACATTACTTACGGTAACCTTTCCTTCTTTTATGGTTACATGTCCGTCAATGTCAGCCGTCAGCTCAAGCTCATCCTCTGATAAAACCGTATTCTTACCGGGTTTTATCTTTGTTGTTTTAACAGGATGAGGACGCAGTACTTCACCGTAAATATTCTGGCCCGGATCTCCCGGATCCTCAGGAATGAGGATTGCCAGCTTATCACCTTTTTTTACATTATTGATTATATTCAGATTGAAATAATCAACACTGCCGTCTTCACGCATCGTAGGTGTAGCATGAAGATCAGCTTTAAACATAAGCTCTATTTTTGCGTCACAGCCTTCTCTTGCTTTTCTGCCTTTTGCCACAATGATTTCCTTACAATATTCCCTGTTTCCAAAGAATTGCATAATGGCATCAGAATCGATTCCGAAAACAATATTCCTGTATGCCAGATCCTCAATGAATTCCTTGGGGGTCATAAGTTCAGCACCCTCTGATGGCGCATAGAAAAAAACCGACGCCTCCATTCGGTCCCGGGAAATTGTAAGTCTGTAGCTTTCTCTTTCAGGATAGGACATTGATTCATTCAGTGTCACATATCCACCATCAGGTTCAGAAATAGCGTCATTTAAAACAGCCGGCGCAAAACTTACTGAACGCTCATCCAAATACTCCTTAACGTCATCATAAGATACAGGATCTCCTCCATCAGTAGGAGCAAAGATCCTAATCCCCGTTTCATATCCTTCCGTAACCAACTGAAAATAACCGTTCATCGAAAAACCTCCAAAAAGGGTAATCTATCGCAGTTCAGTCAGAATCCCCAAATACTTACCTAATTTTTCTCTCATTTTCTGAAGTGCTCTTGTATGAAGCTGAGATACTCTTGATTCTGAAACCTCTAGCACGTTACTGATCTCTTTTAATGTTAGCTCTTCATAATAGTAAAGAAGGATGACCTTCTTTTCCTTATCAGTGAGAAGCTGCAGACTTTCTGCCAGCATTTTCTTGAGTTCTTCTTTCTCCAGTGCCTCTTCAGGCTTTTCAAAACTGGATGCAAGATTATTGGTATCTTCGGGAACATCGCTTCCCTGCTCCATGAACTCATTTAAGGATACAACACCTGTAACCTTCATCTGATTCTGCCAGTTGGCGTATTCATCCTCTGATATTCCAAGTTTAACGGCAATTTCCGATTCACTGGCAGGATGTCCCTGCTCTCTTTCGATATCGTGAATAGCCGCCTCTATTTTCTTTTGCTTTTGCCTGATAGTCCTGGGTATCCAGTCCATCTTGCGTATCTGGTCAAGAATCGCACCGCGGATTCTTACACTTGCATAGGTTTCGAACTTAACGTCCTTCATAAGATCAAACTTATCAATGGCATCAATAAGTCCAAAGATTCCGTAACCTACCAGGTCGTCATATTCCACATTAAATCCTAAATACATGGAAAGACGCCCCGCCACAAGCTTTACCAGCGGAGCATATTCTAATATTAGCTTTTCTCTCAGCTCAGGAGATTTTGTTTTCTGATATTCACTCCAAAGCTTATTCTTTCCGGCTTCATCCATGTGTTTTCAGTCCCTGTCAAAATTCGGAAGTATCAGTAATACTACCAAATTCATCACTTTCTTCGAATGTATTAAAGTCATTCGATGTGTTTACAAGTCCTTCATCTGCCTCCTGGGCAGCAAGTTCCTCTGCCTCAAGCCTTGCCTGCTCAGCAGCTTCCAATGCTGCAAGTTCATCTGCTTCCCTGGCAGCAATTGCTTCCTCCTGAGCAAGTATGGCTCTGTCTCTTTCCTTAATAGGCTCATTGAAATGTGCAATAAGCCATTCAAAAAGCCTTCCGACAATAAGGAAAATAATAAGTGAAACAAACAAAATAGTCAGCCAGGCACCGATTTCGTAATGCTGCAGAAGAGTGTATATAGCAACAAATCCACTTCCCGCCAGCATTACAAAAGCGGTAATAAGTCTTGTTTTCGGCGCTTCAACAACTACATATGTTTCTTTCTTTTCTTCTTTGTCTTTTTTCTTCTTTGTCTTTTTTTCTTCTAAGTTTTCTTCGCTGTTTTCTTCGTCTTTTTTGCTCATATCGTCTTTTCCGGTTTACCGACAGCCCTGATTATAAAATCACCGTTCTCAGGATAAAAGATAACGGTTCTTCCATAGGAATCACCCGTATCCTGAGCAAGAATCGGAATGTTCAATTCCTTAAGTTTCTTTATGGTAGCAGCTACATTACGTTCTCCGACACGCATGGTTGCATTGCCAGAATTAAACGCAAACATCTGAGCACCACCGGCTATTTTGGCCACAAGGCGAGATTTATTAGCTCCCTTTGCAACTACCTGTCTGACTAATTCTTCAATACCGGTATCAGCAAACTTGGGAACATTGGAATTGTTTTTTATCTCTTTGGAATCTGGAAGCATAATATGGGCAAGCCCACCTATTTTTGTTACCGGATCCCTCACAGCAATTCCAACGCAGGAGCCAAGTCCCAATGTCGTTATCCCGTCAGGACTAACGCAAATATTAAGATCAGCCATACCAACCTTGATTATTTGGCTCATTCGCATTGCTCCTTATTAGCTGATGGTTATATCTCCCATACCAAGTGATTGAAGAATCTTAGCATAACCTTCCATATCAGGAAGGAGGATAAAGTATCCGCTAAGAGTCTCAGTGTCAAAGAAACTTGTCTCAATAAGCAGGATTTTGTCTCCCATCATACCGAACTCAATTGCCGGAACAGAAAGAATTGCACCTGCCATATCGATTGCAAGGAAAGGCACTGACGGTAATAATTTAAGACTGGTAATCATTGAAAGTGAATTCAGATAAGCACCGGTAATAATATTACCAACCTCTTTGATTGCAGAAAGCTCTGTCTCATCAAAGGCTTCATTCTCATCCTTATCCGAACCACCCATGAGCATATTAACCAGATGTCTTGCTGCTTTCATGCCCAGGAGAAACATGATACTGCCATCGATATCACCCTCAACTCTGAGGTAGATTCCTGTCATGATCTGCTCAGCACCGCCCATAAGGTCGCCTACATCTTTAAAATCCAGGAGCTTAACCTGTGGAACAGACATGTCCACTTTGGTATTAAGCATCTGGGCAAGTGCAGTCGTAGCATTGCCCGCACCTATATTTCCAAGCTCCTTGAGTACATCAAAATATTGACTGGACATGTTGTCCAAACTCATTTCACTCAAAGATTTTCCTCCTCTAATTTACTTGTTGGCCTTATCTTCTTCCATTTCTACCATGTTTAGATCAAGGATTGATACCAGACCACCTTCGTATTTACCTACACCACTGATAAAGCTGTTGATCTTTTTACCTTTATCATTACTGTAAGTTACCTTCTCAATACTCTTACTTCCAAGGGTAAGAACCTGGTTAACCTGGTCAACAATAATTCCGATAAGAGTATCCTCTTCTGCCTTAAGGATAATAATTCTGCTCTTATCTGTGATCTCATCAGGATCCATTTCCATCTTAAGTCTGAGACTCATAACAGGAACGATAACGCCACGGATATTGATAACACCTTTAAGGTAATGTGCAACCTGAGGTACTCTGGTGATCTGCTGCATACGCACAATATTATCAATATACTTAATGTCTATACCATACTGCTCATCGCCAAGCTTTATAACAATATACTGAATAAGTTCGCCGACATCTTGTGTATCTCTAAGTTCATCCATCTTTTTATCCTTTCCTTTGTTATGCTAACTGATTGGTATCAAGGATCAGAGCTATCTCACCATCACCGAGAATGGTAGCACCGCTTATCATGCGGCACTTGCTCATGTATCTGCCAAGAGGCTTGATAACGATTTCCTGCTGTCCCATAAGTTCATCAATAACAAGACCGATCTGCTGATCACCCTTTCTGGTGATTACAACAACAAGATCTTCATCTTCAGATTTTGTACTTACGGTATCAAGTGCCTTGCTGACACGAATGATAGGAGTTACGCTTCCACGAAGATTGATAACTTCCTTATTCTCTACTGTCTTGATATCTGCAGGAGCAACATCTTCTATGCTCTGAATGGAATCAAGTGGAATAGCATATTTCTCACCGCCAACTACTACCATCAGTGCCTGAATGATAGCCAGTGTAAGCGGAAGTCTGATCTGCCATGTACTTCCTTCTCCGAGTTTTGTCTTAACGCTTACTTCACCGGAAAGAGACTCGATCTTGGATTTAACTACATCAAGTCCTACACCTCGACCGGATACTTCTGTTACCTGCTTTGCAGTTGAAAATCCGGGATGGAAAAGGAACTCAACACACTGCTGTTCTGTAAGAGCAGCGGCCTCATCAGGAGTTACAATTCCCTTCTCAATAGCCTTATTCTTAACGATTTCTGCGTCAATACCGTTACCATCATCACCAACTTCGATTACAACGCTGTTACCATCCTGGAATGCATGAAGGAAAATCTGTCCTTCTTCCGGCTTTCCACGCTCTGCACGAAGTTCTTTTGATTCGATACCATGGTCAGCACTGTTTCGCAGCAGATGCATAAGAGGATCACCGATCTCATCAACAACGGTTCTGTCCATTTCAGTATCTTCACCGGTCATGGTCAGTTCCATCTTCTTGCCAAGTGATTTATTCAGATCACGGATCATTCTCGGGAACTTCTGCAATACACTCTCAATAGGAACCATTCGAACTTTCATGACTGATTCATGAAGGTTTGTGGTAACACTCTCGAGGTATTCAATCTGTTCATTTACAGATCCGCTGACAATTCCGGCTGAATTTGCTGCCGAAATAAGGGAGTTCTTAGCAATGATCAGCTCGCTGACCAGATTCATAAGAACGTCCAGTTTATCAATATCTACACGAACGGTTCTGTTTACAACAGGCTTACCAACAGGTTTCTTTCCGCCACCATCCTTAGCGGGAGCTGCTGCAGGTTTTGCTGCGGGCTTTGCTGCAGGTGCTGCTGCGGGTGCGGCTGCTGCAGGTGCGGCTGCTGCAGGTGCGGCTGCAGGTGCTGCTGCAGGTGCAGGCTCTGCATCCTCTGTGGTTCTTGCCTTTGAAGGATCCATTTCTGCTATGAAGCAGTCCTCTATTTCAGATACGTTCTTTACAATATCTCTTATCTTTCCAACATCATCCTCATCAGTAGTTATGATAAGGCTGAAGTTGAACTCAAATTTTTCATCTTCAATATCCTGGGTAGAAGGTTCAGATGCTGCAATTTCACCGATTTCCTCGATACCTTTGAATACAAGGAAAGCTCTTGCAGCTTTAAGAATACATGATTCCTGAATCTTAACATTGATTCCGAAAATCTTCTTACCGCTTGCTTTTGCATCTTCAAGATTACTCTTTGCCTCAGGATCGAGCTTAATAGCCCTGTAATCCTTTGTGGCATCTGCATCCGGTGCAGGGCCATCAGCAGGTGCTGCTTCTGCTGCAGGCGCAGCTTCTGCTGCGGGTGCGGCTTCTGCTGCAGGTGCGGCCGCAGGAGCAGCTCCGCCACCTGCTCTAATATCAGCAAGCGCTTTGATCAGGTTAGAATTTGTCTCAGTACCTTCGTCTTGTGACTCGGTAATATTATCAACATATGCCTGAATTGCATCAAGACACTGGAAAAGAGTGTCTATCATGCTGGAATCAATTTTCAGAGTGCCGTTACGCACGTCAGAAAAGACATCTTCCATGTCATGGGTCAGATTCTGCATATTAGTATAACCCATGGTACCAGCCATACCCTTCATGGAATGGGCGGCACGGAAGATATCATTAATAACATCCTCGTTCTCCGGATCCTGCTCAAGCTGCATGATACTATCATTCAGTGTTTGCAGATGCTCCTTTGATTCGTCGAGAAAGACGCCTAGATACTGAGAAACATCCATAATCCCTTTACCTCCATAAGAAAGCTGAACGCTCGCGTAAAGTAAAAGGGCCAGAATCAGTAGGAATGTTCGAGGAAGTTACTCTTCACAAGGAGATTCGACTCTCAGGCTAACGCCTTCGATCGAACTAAGTAGTACACTAAGCTCGTGAAAGACCTCGCTAAGTGATCACTTAACGCCAACGTTCATTATTATTTCCTGGGCTACGTCATCAAGTGTAACGACCTGATTGACCAGACCAGCTGTTACCACTGCTTTTGGCATGCCATAAACTGTGCAGGAAGCTTCATCCTGACCAATGACATGTACTTTTTTTACCGATTTCAGATTTTTAATTCCTTCAGTACCGTCAGCACCCATTCCTGTAAGTACGACACAGCAGATTGTATCGTAATCGGAATCCATAAGAGACTCATACATAAAGTTTGCACAAGGTCTGACACCTTCTCTTGTAGGTCCGTCCACATAATGAATTGTGTGCTTTCCACCGGAGGTTAATATGTGCATATGCTGTCCGCCTTTTGCGATATACACTGTACCTGCCTGAAGGACGTCTCCTTCAGCAGCTTCCTTTACATGCACTTCACTGAGTGAATCGAGTCTCTCAGCAAGAGATGCAGTAAAACCAACAGGCATATGCTGCACCAGAACAACCGGTGTTTTTAAATTTTTAGGTAGCTTGGGAATAACCGCCTGAAGCGCGCGAGGCCCACCCGTAGAACTGGCAATCGCAACAATACGATTACCTGTGACCTTGTCCGCATGTTTGCTGACGAGCTCCACT
>CAMVLM010000106.1 GCA_947168335.1 uncultured Butyrivibrio sp.
AGATTATTCTTAATCTCTTCTATTCCCTCTCCTATGAAGGGCTTTTCTTCTACATCATAGTATGCCGCGAAGAAACAAAGTTTATTAAGGTCATCCCCTATCGTATCAAGTTCAGCTTCTGCTGTAGCATTATCCCAATAGGGATACCACACAGACAATTCTTTCTTTTCGTCCTCAATGTTCTCTGTTGCCATTTGCTCACCATTCTCCAGGTTTTCAGAGGGCGTTTGTGTTTCACTGCCTGCTTCAGTAGTGCTGATATCGGCAGCATTACTACTGTCAGTTGTGCTACTGCTGCTACTTGTATCACCTGCTGCTCCGCCCTTTTTCTCCTGAATAACAACCACATTGTCATCCGCGGAAACAGGTTTTTTCTGGCTGCAGCCGGTTACAAATGTCATCATTAAGGCCAGTGCTACGGCAATAGTTCTTTTCTTCATAAAACCTCAATCCGGTAATCAGATATTGATTATGAACCAGTTGATAAGACTGTTGAAGAAATCCGCGGTAACCTGTGCTGCCTTGTATACGCCCTTGAGTTTATTTGAATAGATCTCGCTGTCGTCTGCAAGGTTCTTAACTTCTACTTTCTCAAAAACGCCGTCATAAACATCATCAGCTATATTGCGCTGACTATATCCATATTCGGTCCAGACACTCTGAAGATAAACTGCTCCCGTATCCATATCGCCGAGTTCATAATGATCCCATACTGTTTTGCTATCTATTTTAACAGTTATTCGGTCATTGTCTAATACAATATCAAGTTTTCTGTTGCCAAGCTCATTTATCTGTATTGTAGGACGATATTCTTCAGCACCTTCTTCTACTGATCTGACCTCTGTCTGTGCCGCCTCACCTGCAAGTCTCTTATATTCCACTGACTGTGCATGGCTTACCGCATATCTTGCAAATACGTTATATTCTCCTACAAGAGAATCCCTTTTGTCTTCCTCTACAGATATCTTCGGAATCTCATCAAAATCATAAAGATCTACTTCTTCCAGTGTTTCGCCATTTTTAATAAGATACAAAACATTGTTTAAAAGTCTTATCTCTATTCCTGTTCCCTTATCAGCATCTGCGTTAAGAAGCACAGACTGGCATCCCAGCTTATTTCCAAGCAGATTAGCAGAGAAAGAGAATGATTTGGGTGTACTTTTATTGAGCTTTAAAAGTCCTGTGTCGTTAGGCAGTGATGTCAGAACTACTTTTTCTTCTGAACGCTTGTACTCTGCCGCACCCTTTAACAGCTCCCAGTTGTCTTTCTGTGCTGTATCGCCCTCAACGAATTCAATATTATCCTTGTCCCCTTCAGGAAGATCATCCCATATTCTCATAAGAAGATGATTGGTGTACCAGTTGGCCTGAGGCTCAAGTCTTGTAAGGTCATAAATGCTGCTCTCTTTGGTATTGAGGGAGAAACCTTCTCTGTTGAAATTCATTTTGAAAATGTCGGCGATCGCTTTCTCATTCTCAGCACTTACCTTATCATTTTCACCATATTTTCCGGTGTTTGAATGTAAAAGAACATATGCTCCCGGCACTTTTCCAAGTCCCTGAGTGTATTCTTCCTGCATAAGGTCATATTCCCCGGCTATTCTCTCCTTCATCTGAGAATTTGTCTCCATAGGAATATCGTTGGCATCACGTATATAATCCATGAGAAAGTGGTTGTAATCACGGCCGAAATACTGTGCCATTGCTCCATACTCAGTACTCTCAAGTTCACCGATATATCTATTATATCTGTCAAAAACATTTATGTAACTGAGTCTGTATCCATTACTGCCTATCTCCCAAAAACCGGTATCCTCAAGTTTTAAAAGATCCTCCGGCATAAGGAAATATGTGTCCTTGATAGTAAACTTGTCTGCATAGGTAAACATTGTAGCCTTGTAGTTGTATTTCTCCATGATCTTTTGTGAGTACACGGAGGTATCGTGTCTTCCATCCTCAAACATCAGATACAATGCCTTATCCGGCAGAGGTTTACCTTCCTCGTAATACTTCAGAATATCATCCTGGGTTATTGTCACATAACCAAGACTATTCAGTGTTTGTAGCTGTTCATCCAGTTTCTTTGCAGATATTCTTGATGTAGTACTCTCTCTGTCCACTCCAAAATATGACAGTGCGACAAATCCATGATCTGTTCCGGATACCACAGACTTATCATTCTCATCATACGGCTTATACTCAACAAAGGTAAAAAGCTGACTGATGATCAGTGCCAGAAGTGCAAGAACTACCGCTAGCTGCAATAATGAACTGATTAGTTTTTTTACATCTTTTGGTGTCTCAAATTTATACATTTTACTCCCCTGCTTTCTTACCATTATTGCTAAGAATCCAGTCTATAACTCTTCCGGTATTATCATTAGCTACCTTAATACCTCTGATAAGCTCATCCAGCTGATCTTCTCTTCGCTCAAGAAGTGCATCCTTCTTTCTGATCTCAGCAAGAAGCATCTGCTTCTCTTCTTCAAGTTTGTTTATTACTTCATTGAGACGTGCTTCTATGCGATCAATGCTCTCATTCGTAACAGCTCCGGCATTTGCTGAAGACTCGGTTACTGTATGAACTACAGGCTCTGCTGCCTCTGCTGCTTCGATTATCTCAGCTTCATCAGCAGCTGTCTCTGCCACAGCGATTGTCTCAGATACTTCAGCAGTCCCAGCCACAGGTTCTTCTGCAATAATACTTTCAGTTACTGCTTCAGCAGGTGAAGCTGCTGTATTTGCGATTTCAGGATTATCCTTAAGATCAGCATTTTCATCGAAAATAACTTCTTCCGCAGACTTTGTCTTTGTAACCTGAACATCATCATAGAAGTCTTTAAGAGCTATAGCCTTAAGCATCTGCTTGCCATTCACTTCCACGATGTACTTCTGGAATCTGCCACCCTGCATCTGATCGAGAACATCCTCTTCGGTAATACCAAGTACTGAAGCCAGTTCTGCAGGTGTGATAAACTTCTTGTTTCTGAGAAGTCTTCTGTGGAACTTTCTCTCAGCTGCCTTAATATCCTCAGGCGTCATTCTGGTTCCCCATGTGGACTTCCAGAATGTAAACCATGCAATAGGCATCTGCCAGAGAAGAACAAGCTCGTAATAAATACAGAACAGCATTCCGTATATCCATGTCGAACTCTTCCTGAGAAGAAGCTGTGCCATACTCATCAGCATAGACATCAGGAATAGTCCAAGTACAAATGATGTCGGGAAAATATGCTGTGTAAACGGTACATATACGAGGTTATAAATAACTACGATAGGTGCAGCGATGGGAACTACAAGACCCATGTAAAAGGTAACTGCTGCAAAGGGTTCCTTTTTCCACATGAAGGTGGCTGCAATAAGTGATTCTCTTAGCCATGACCTCTTCCATCTCATCTGCTGCTTAAGGAACATCGCATGTCTGTTGGGAACGATTGTCGAACAAACTGCGGTATCCTGATATGTTGCACGATGTTCTCTCAGAACAAAGTTGGTCATTGATCTGTCATCACCAAATGTTGCCTTCTGACCAAGGAATCTCTGATTAAGCCATGCATCCTTTTTCTCCAGAATGATTTCTTTTCTGTAGCAGGACAAAGGACCTGAAAGACATGTAACACAGTCAAAAAGTCCTTCTGCTGCCTTCATGACACGGAAGGCAACATAATATCTGACAGCCTGCATCTTTGTAAGTGCATTGGTATATGTGTTTGCAACGTCGGTTCTTCCGGATACGCCGCCCATCTTGGGATCCTTGAAGGGCTGAACAAGATTACGGATAGCAAAGGGATCAAGGAAACTGTCCGAATCAACGAAGACAACCAGATCGTGCTTTGCTTTCATTGCGCCCACTACCAGAGCCTCTCTCTTACCTGCGTTTTTTGGCTGAACATAATATGAAAGGCGCTCGTCGATTTTGAATTCAACAGGAGATTCTCTTTTTATTCTTTCGATTGTCTCCTTTATCTTCTCAACAGATTTATCTGTCGAACAGTCATCCACAACTATAACTTCCAGTTTATCAAGAGGATACTCCTGGTTAATACAGCTGGTGATTGTCCTGTGAATCCATTCCTCCTCGTTGAAACAGGGGATCAGTATGGATACTCCCGGAGTAAAGTCCGGGTCGATTTTCTTTGGCCGGTATATTGCTCCGAATATATAACGGCTGAGCAGGAATACCGCAGTGATAAGACTGTACAGATAAAGCATCTTGTTGAATTTAAAGTAGATGATGCTCTCTGCTCTCATCAAAATGATACATGCCACTGAGAACGCTATCAGAAGTGCAGCCGCAGTAAACATGTAACGATCCTTGTTAACCGCTGCATAGTGATGGAGTTCTTTTGTAAAAGCTATACCGTATAAATAGTGTCCATCCTCGGATCTGAATCTTCTTACAATATTTGCCTTCTGCTTAACGCGCATCTCATAGCCTTCAGGCATGCTGCCCGGAGACACGCGGAAACTTACCTTGATATAGTCAGATTTAAGCAGAGCATTGTAATCCTCTTCCGAGAATTCCACAAGCATTCCCTTGTTGGAAATGTCTTCGATAACACCCTTGCAGGTAACATTTACTCCTTTATCAAGGGATTTAACTTTGACATCCATACCGGTGATATAGCGGATACCTGTGTTCTTTTCAAGCATATATTCCTCATAGGTCTGCTTTTTCTCCGCATCATATCCACGTCTGTCATTGTTTGTACGTTTTCCGGTCTCGTCAGGCACATGTGACAAAAGTCTTCTGTCAGCCTTTTCCATGATCAGACGATCCGAAATATTCTTCTTTTTCTTTCTTCTTTTCTTCTTATCCTGAAATTCCATATCCCACCCTCAGTTATTTAAGATAGTCGTCCAGTCTGGCAATTGAGTATCCCTGTGACAGCCATTCCGGAATCATAATATCCAGTGCTTCAGCAGTATACTGTGCTTCCGGTGACATGTGCATTACAAGACAGCTTCCGCCGTTAACTGTTTCTTTTCCATACCAAGTACTCTTTCCGTTTCTGAGTTCACTTACAAGTGCATCGACACTTTCTGCACCATAATCAGCTGTACTGAAATCACCATTTACTATGTAGGAATAACCTACATCCATGATCTGGTACATACCTTCACGGCTGACAGCCAGTGTCGGCGGCCTGTAAATAGATGATAAAGCAGGTTTTCCGCCAACATTCACATCTCCGATATACTTATTAAGTATTCCGTAGCTGGTAACCACATCACTTCTGAGTTTTGCAGCGTCCTCAGGTGTAAGAGTTGTATACTGATAACCTCCCTGTCCATCAGCAGTTACATACCATGCAGCCATATGGCTGTTGGAATGTGATCCTATCATATGACCATCCATCGCGATTGCTCTTAGAAGGTTAGGATTATTTTTTACGTTGTTTGTTCTTACAAAGAAATTACCCTTTACTCCGTATTTATTAAGTACGTAGAGAAGCTCGTTTATATTCTTCTCATATCCCCAGTCATCAAAGGTCAGGAACAGAACTTTCTGATTTGTCACATTTCCTGTGGTATCAAATTTCTTCATATCCTCGGTGGTGAAACCGGGTAATACCGATACATCAGGGTTACCTATGTATCTTGAAGCCATATAATTGTTCTGCTCTTCAGCACTGCTCATGTTGCCAAGAACATTCCTGCCGTCAGCAACCTGTGACTGGCCGCCTCTTCCCGGGCTGTAGGAGAACTTTGAATATGAAAGGGAGCTGAAGGTTTTTACCGTGTAAGCTGTTGATCCCTGATACTGTCCATATACATCCTGGTAAGTAAGTGTTGCTATCTCGTTGCTTATAAACTTATTTACAAGATTTCCAAGAAGTGTATGTCCATCTGATGTAGCAGCATCCTTATCAGCTGAGAAGTAGTTCATGTGGAAGTAAGCAATGCTTCCTCTGTGAGGATCTATCTTTTCGCTGAGTTTGGAATAGAAGCTTCCAACATCAGTAGCATCAGCATATTTTGACTGCACCATGGCATATTCATATCCCACAAATGCACATCCCGTTGCTGAAACAGCTTCCTTTGTCTCGCTTGAAATCTCACCATAGGGCTGCATAACCAGTTTGCTGTCAACGCCGTACTTCCAGCTCAGGAATTTCTGTGCCCCAAGTATGTATTTTGCGGCAGCATTAAACTTCATTGTGCTTTCCGCACTGTCTGCAGTCTTTTCATCTTTCCTGTTCTCGTCATCGCCTTCTTCTGTGGGATCCTTTATCTCTTCATTTGCTGTACGGTCTATGTAAGCAATACCGATTTCACAGCCTGACGCCAGAATGCTCTTGATCTGCTCTGAGCAGGAAACCATTTCATCCGATGTTACAAAGAATGTCGACTTGTATCCTTTCTTATTTAAGATTCCAAGAACATCTTCCAGAACTCTTCTGTTGGTCACACCATAGAAGACAAAAGTCATTGCTTTTTCTGATGTATAGACCATGTTTCTTACACCGGCGTATTTTCCGCCATTACTCTCTCTCAATTCAGCAAGAGCATCATCATTTATTTCCGGAAGACTGTTTGCAGTCTTTATAAGATCAGACACATCAACAAGTGTGATTCCTGAATTACCGGATTTTTCAATGAATGCTTCAAAAGCCTTCTCATCAAATTCCCGGGTGAGGTCAAAGCAGTTTATCTTTCCTTTGTCTGCCTGATTGGGTGTCTTGGGAGTTATTACTGATACCCCCGCTATAGCAGCTGCCTTCAGGATGTTTTTATCAACATTGCCCTTGGGCATGTAGTGCTTTGCCTTTAACAGGAGCTGTCTCTGAATGGCTCTGATGCCCCCACTTATATCCTCATAAATTTCTTTTGTATCTTTTCCGGAAAGGTCTTCCCCAATGTATCCGGAAGTTGCTATACTAAAGCCCGCATCGGCAATCTTCTCTGCCGTCTCGGGATAATTTTCCAAATCTTTTCCACTTATAAAAAATGTGGCATTGGACTCTGATGACAGAAGCTTGTCAATGATACTGTCCATAACATTTGCATCACTGTTTATTCCATAGAAAGAAAGTCCTGAAACACTCTCCATGGTTTCGATACTGTCATAGGTATCCGCTTCCAGCCCTTCGTATTCAGAAAGAAGACTGTCAAGATACTCACTCTCGCTTATTGCTTTAAGAGCATCTGTCTTGATCACCTTGAACTGCTGTGAATCAAGAGCATCCAGCAGCCAGGATAAAACTGTTATGGAGTCAACCTCATCATCTTCTTTACCGTCGGCATCAGTTGTAGGCTGCATATCTATTGCAGGTTTTCTTGCTTCAACCTTGGGTTCCATCTCTATGGCATCGATTATTCCGTTTAATTTGAAAACAAGAATACTTCCTGTCTGAAGCCGTCCAACATATTCACCGCAGTTTTCACTGTCCTTAAAACTCTTAACATTCAGGAATTTTCCGGAAGAAGGTGCTATCAGTTTTTCATATCCCGAAGCCTTGGCTGCCATACATACGCTGTCTGTATAAGCAGTACTGTTAAGGAGCAGCTTATCAGTACCAAAATCCATCAGAGTACTGAATACCTTTTTGGACGCCGTGAGATTGTAGATCAGATCCTCTCCGGTGCTAAGCTCCTCTGCATCCGCTCCGATAAGGCCGTTGTCGATAACATCATGGCCCTTCTTCATTATCAGCTTCAGAGTATTGTCATCCTCAGCAGCTTCCATTGCAGTTACCGCAAAGGATGCCTTGATGTTATGATCTTCAAGAAGTTCGATTGCCTTTTCAACAATTACGTTATCCTCTGCTCCCTGAAGTATAAGTGCGACTTTTTTTCCATCAACAGACGGATCGTCTCTTACAACTTTAGCCGGATCACATCCTTTGTTGTAGGTTTGCAACGCTTCTTCATACTCTTCAGAAGCGTCATAAGAAACTCTTTGTACCTTATTAAGATCAACATTTGTAGTTTCTGTTGTGTCAGTCTGTCCACATCCTGTCAGCATTGCCATGAACATGATACCTGCCACAAAACGGTTAATCTGTCTTTTCATATTCCCCCTGCTCTCCTGTTATGTTACTTTTTATGTGCCTTTGATCCTGTTCTTATTCCGGTCCTCCTATGCTCCACTGGTTCCTCGCCGGAGAAGCCTTGACCGCTTCAGATATTGACTGTTTTATTCTTTCATCATCGTAAGGTCTTTTTATAAAATCAAAGATATGTGCTCTCATTGCTGTTCCAGCAAAATGATCATCACTGGTAATCCATATCACTTCAGAATCCTTATATCTCTGGCTGTACTCAATAACTACTTCCATCCCTTCGGCACCTTCAAGAGCCACGATGACAATATCATATCTTTTGTGATAAAACTTGTGTCCATCAAGCGGTGCCCGGACTTTTTCAGTTGACTGATCAAAGTTCTCCACAAGATGCGAAAGCTTCTCATATTCCGCATCATCATAGGTGTAAATAATTACTTTCATAAGCGTTCTCCATAATATAGATATTCTTGAAGCGCGTGGATATCTGTTTATGAATATAGTTTCAGTTTTCACAAATACGCACAATATCAGTATATTTTAATTTTGTCACAAATGAAGTTTTCTGTGATAAGTGGAAACAAACTGTGATGAGTGGATTGGAATTGACAAACAATGACATGAGGTAATAGATTAAATTAGAAGGGGGAGTTAAGTTATGAATATCGCAGTAGTTGATGACATCGAAAATGACAGAAATCTAATCGTACAGTTATTAAAAGAGTACTCAGCCGTAAGCAGAATCCATATGGACATTACAGAATTCGAAAGTGCTGAGGAACTTCTTGATAATTTCAGATCCTATTCCTTTGGATTTATTTTCCTTGATATATATATGAATGGTTTAAGCGGCGTTGATGCTGCCAGGATAATAAGAGAAAAAGATCCTGATATAGTTATTATTTTCCTGACAACCAGTGATGAGCATATGCCTGAAGCCTTCAGTGTTCATGCATATGATTATATAGGGAAACCCGCTGACAAAGAGCGTGTTTTCACGGTTATGAACGAATGTATTCAAAGCAGGTTTTCCAATACAAACGAGCCTCATCTCACATTTGTAAGCGAACGTACGCAGATTTCCCTGCCCTACAACAGTACTAAAATGATAAGAACCTCCAATGCAAACTATCTGGAAATAACCGATAAAAACGGGGACACCTACGAAACCCGCATGACCTTTTCATCCATATCAGATACGCTTCTTTCCGATAACAGGTTTTTACTTGTAATAAGAGGTATTCTTATAAATATGGACTATGTCAGGGATATCCACAACGGAATCTGCGTTCTGGAAGGAAATATCAGTCTGCCCATAAACGTCAAGAAATCAAAAGAGCTTGAGGACACCTGGCAAAACTATAAATTTGCCAAGATCCGTTCAAGAAGAAAATTAAGGAGGCTTCTTTAATGGATACTTCCCGTTTTATAAGTTCTTTTATTTCAAATCTTATAGTGATCCCTGCAGCAGCTCTGTGCGTTCTTCCCATGTGGAATCAGCGCAGATTCAAGTCCAAAAAGACGATGGCACTTCCTATAGTATTTCTTCTCATATTTCTGCCCTTTGTGTCTTTTTTCGATGCACTTTTAAACCTTGGATATAACGGCTCAACACCTGCTGTTATCATATTTTGTTTTGCTGCATTTTACCGTTTTTTCAAAACGGATCTGTCAAAAGCTATCTGTGTATTTACCATGTCCTGCGTTTTTATGAGCTTTGCAGCAAATATTTCAAACGGTTATGACAGTATAATCAACCCTTCCTCTAACATAAACCAGTTCAGTATAAGAGCCAGTATTTTCCAGACAATCATCAGTTTTGTCCTGGTTGCAGTGCTTGCTTATCCGCTTCATAAATACGGTTGTAAACTGATCGATAATTTTCACGCCAAAGAAGTATACTATCTGGATTCAGTCATTTCGGGGATTTTCATTGTTTTTAATCTTTCGATCATCCCCCGCAAGTATGAGACTCTCCACGTTAACAAGGTATATGTGGCGTTCTGGAGCGTACTTGTAACACTGTTTGTACTTTATCTGCTACTCTGTATTGCATTCTACTTTATGATAGCGACAATTATGGTTGCTGCCGAGGAAAAGAACCGTAATCAGCTTCTGAAAATGCAGGAGAATATATATATCAAACAAAAGGCATACCTTGAGGAAACCGCAAGGCAGCGTCACGATTTCAAGCATATGATTCGCACACTGTCCATGCTGGCCTCCGAGGACGATTTTGAGGGTATAAAGAAATTCATTGAAGAATATTCATCGAATATGCCTGAAAATAACATAAAGAACTTTACGAAAAACATAGCATCAAATGCAATACTGAACCACTATATGGAAATAGCAAGAAAGGATGATATCCGTCTGACATGGGAAATAGATATTCCCACACTCACCAGAATACCTGATGTGGCACTTTGCTGCATAATAGGAAATATCCTGGAAAATGCAATCCTCGCATGCCGCGATGTTCCGCAGACTGACAGATTTATTGATC
>CAMVLM010000107.1 GCA_947168335.1 uncultured Butyrivibrio sp.
CCGTCAGTTCCCATTCCAAAAACATAAGGCAGTATATATGTCAGGGATACGACAATACCTGCTTTTCTGAACAGTGAGAAGAATATGGCATGACCTTTTCTACCGAGAGATTTAAATACAATCTGTCCCGTATGCTGGAAGGTCATAAATATAAATGTTGAAAAATACAGGTGGAACGCAGGCACAGCGTCCATAAGTATTGTTTTATCAGAACTGAAAATTCCTATTATAGTGTGCGGGAAAGTTCTGATTATCAGCCATATAACTACCGAATACGAAAAATCCAGTATAAACATCAGCAGTATGGCTTTTTTAGCCTTATCATATCTGCGAGCACCGTAATTGTAGCTGATAATAGGGGATGAGCCCTCTGTTATAGCCATAAGAGGCGTCTCTATCATCTGTCTTGCACTGTTTACGATGGTCATTATTGAAATATAGATATCACCGCCAACATCCCCAAGAACGTTGTTGCAGCAAATCTGCACCAGTGCATTTGTAAGCTGCATCATAAAGGCTGCAGTTCCAAGCCCTACAATATTCAGCATGCGGCTTCCGCTTCTCTTGATTTCACTCCATTTGAGAAGTCCTACGGGGATAGCTATTTTTTTACCAAAGATAAATTTCAGTACATAAGCCGCAGACAGAGCCTGTGAAATAACAGTTGCTATCGCTGCTCCCTCAATCCCCATTCCCAGAAGGAAGATAAATATCGGATCAAGTACAATATTGGCTGCCGCACCCACTATTACCGTGGTCATTCCCACAATTGAGAATCCCTGGGCATTTATAAAAGGATTCATTCCGGTGGCAATCATTGAAAATGTCGTTCCCACCATGTAAATCCTCAAATAAGGTAGTGCATATACAAGCGCATCCGATGATGCTCCAAAAAGTCTTAAGATCGGCTCTCCGAAAACCTCTCCTATAAGAATGAGCGGAACCGAGGTCGCCCAAAGTAAAAAGAATGATGTGTTCTGAATGGCTGTGGCTTCTTTTTTATCTCCACGGCCTCTCGCCATGGAAAACAGCGGCGCGCCGCCACTTCCATACATGTTGGTAAATGCGGTGATAAGGATTACTACGGGAAAACACAGCCCCACCGCTCCAAGCGCTGATGTTCCAACATCCGGTATACGTGCAATATATATTCTGTCGACAATGTTATAAAGCAGATTCAGTATCTGTGCCACGAGCATTGGTATCGCAGTAGCCAGAATGATGTTCAAAGTTCTTCCGTTCTTAAAATCTATTTGTTTCATTGCCCAAAAAACCTCCAAGTGGTATTGTAGCACACATGATAGTGTATTTATAAAGGTTTTATAATATAATAGCAGAGGTTAAAAAAGTTTTTGGAGGGAATAGAAATGTTTTGTAGCAAATGTGGTAAGGAAATCAAATCCGGGGGAAAATTCTGTAGTAATTGTGGCACTAAAATTGAGGCCACAGGTTATGTCAATCAGACAGTCAATGGCTATAATAATCAGCCGATACCGATTCCTGTAAAAAAGAGCTCAGGTACAATCGTTGCAATCGTAGTAATTGCAATTATTGTGTTTGTTTTCGGTGCCGGCAGCTACAGCCTTCTCAACGTACTGGAAACCCAGCGTGAGTTTGATAACGCTACAGAAGAGTTTATCGATGGCATTCTCGATATTTTCGGCGACAATGCATCAAACTCTTCATCTACCGAGAAATATGCTGACAGCAGTAACGGCAACAGCATAGCAAACTCAACAGAGCAGCCTGCAGATTCTTCTGCAGCTCCTGCTCCGGAGGATGACCCTTTTGCAGGATACAAGGATCTTGAATACACCTCCTATGCCTTTGCAAACATGGCAAAAACCGGTGATGCTATGTACATTACCCCCAACGGCACAGTAAACGACAGCACCGTTTTATACAATGGCAAGACTGTCGGTGATTTTGCTGATTATGTCGACAATAAAGTACTTGAAAAGGGCAGAAAACTTGACCGTAAGTTCTTTTATGACATGATTTCAGTAAATGTCATTGATCCTTCACTTTCTTCAGATCCAAAAACATTTCAGTCATCAATGATCTATCTTCTCACAGTAACCAATGAATTCTACAATATGGGGGTCCGTGTGGACGCTCTTAAAGTCAGCTTTGACGATAAAAACAACTATAAATACAAGGTTTCCACCAACGGAAAGAACGATGTATGGATCGCAAACGGGACAGATAAAAAATTCCGTCTCGGAAACGGCAAAACAGAGTACAACTCATCAATGTATGATGATGACACCCTTGCAGTATGGCTTGTCGCAGTAAACGAGTTCTTTGGCATTAAGGATTAATATCCTAATGCCAAACCAACCAGCCTTACTATAAGCGCAGCAATCCACGCCACAATACACTGCCATCCGACTACGCCTATTGCCCACTTGTTTCCAAGTTCTCTTCTTACAGCGGCAATAGCAGCTACACATGGTGTGTATAAAAGAGAAAATACCAGCAGGGATGCTGCTGAAAGTGGAGCCATGACTCCCGAAATATCTTCTCCAAACAATATCTGCATGGTAGAAACTACACTTTCCTTGGCCATAAATCCTGAAATAAGGGAAGTGCAGATTCTCCAGTCTCCAAGTCCCACAGGCTTCATAACAGGTGCTAATAGTCCTGCAACAATCGCAAGAATACTCTTCTGTGAATCAGTCACATAGTTTAAATACGGATCAAAACTCTGCAAAACCCACACAACAATAGTCGCGATCAGAATAACAGAGAACGCTCTCTGTAAAAAGTCTTTTACCTTTTCCCATAAAAGCTGGCATACATTCTTGGCTCCGGGCATACGATAATTAGGCAGCTCCATTACAAAGGGCACGGCTTCTCCCTTAAACATGGTTCCTCTATACAAAAATGCAACCAGAATTCCTGTAAGAATTCCAAGGATATAAAGGCCTGTCATGATCAGTCCGCCTTTTCCCGGAAAAAATGCGCTGACCAGAAATCCATAAATTGGAAGCTTCGCAGTACAACTCATAAACGGAGTAAGCAGTATTGTCATTCTTCTGTCTCGCTCACTGGGAAGCGTCCTTGTGGACATAACTGCGGGAACAGTACATCCGAAACCTATAAGAAGAGGCACGATACTACGTCCTGAAAGTCCTATTTTTCTCAGGAGTTTATCCATAACAAATGCTACTCTTGCGATATATCCGCTGTCTTCAAGCATTGACAGGAAGAAAAACAGCGTAACTATTATAGGAAGGAAGCTAAGCACACTTCCCACTCCCGCAAAAATACCATCAATTACAAGGCTGTGTAATGCAGTATTCACATTTGCAGCACTCAGTACTTTATCCGTAACTCCTGCCAGGATGGATATGAGATCTGCCAGAATATCCTGGAAAAAAGCTCCTATCACATTGAAGGTAAGCCAGAATACAAGCCCCATAATTGCGACAAATACAGGAATCGCCGTATATTTACCGGTAAGAATACTGTCTATTTTCTCGCTTCGTATTCTTTCCTTACTCTCAACGGGCTTTTTAACCGCAAGATCGCATACCTTTTTAATGTACGCATAACGCATATCAGCAATGGCAGCGCTTCTGTCCAGCCCTCTCTCTTTCTCCATCTGTAGAACTATATGCTCAAGGGTCTCTATTTCATTCTGATCAAGATTAAGCTTGGATATTATCCTGGTATCGCCCTCTATAACCTTGCTTGCAGCAAATCTTACCGGAATCTTTTTATCCGCAGCATGGTCCTCTATGATATGAATAGTGGCGTGTATACTTCTGTGTACCGCACCTCCTGACTGAGTCTCATCACAGAAATCCTGATTTACGGGCTTTTCCTGGTATTTTGCTATATGGATCGCATGACTTATAAGCTCTTCTATACCTTCGTTCTTGGCTGCGGAAATAGGAACCACCGGAACTCCGAGGAGCTCCTCCATAAGGTTTACATCTACCACACCGTCGTTTGCTGTCAGCTCATCCATCATATTGAGCGCAACAACTACAGGTATATCCATCTCCAGAAGCTGCATGGTCAGATACAGATTTCTCTCGATATTTGTTGCATCTACGATATTTATGATAGCCTTTGGCTTCTCATGAAGCACAAAGTTTCTTGATACAATCTCCTCATTGCTGTAGGGAGACATTGAATAAATCCCGGGAAGATCCGTTATAAGCGTGCCCGGATATCCCTTTATCTCTCCATCCTTTCTGTCTACAGTTACGCCTGGGAAATTGCCCACATGCTGCTTTGAACCGGTAAGTCTGTTGAATAGTGTTGTTTTTCCGCTGTTCTGGTTTCCGACAAGCGCAAAAGTAAGAAGTTCACCTTCGGGAAGAGGATTTCCGCTTCCTTTGGGGTGGAATTTTCCTCCTTCACCAAGACCGGGATGGTCTGCTTTCTTTTTTGTCTCCTTTTTCCCGAAGTCAGGCTCTTTCGCAACCGGTTTTACATCTATTTTTTCCGCATCAGCAAGTCGGAGTGTCAGTTTATACCCATGTATCATAAGCTCCATGGGATCCCCCATAGGAGCGTATTTCTCCACTGTCAGCTTCGCTCCCGGTATCACTCCCATATCCAGAAAGTGCTGCCTGAGTGCGCCGTCTCCTCCAACCTTTTCGACTACTGCGCTTTTGCCGATTTCAAGATCTTTTAGTGTCATTTAGCCTTATTCTCTCCTACCTTTATTACATATAACAGCCGTTTAAACGGTCAGCTTGCCCTTTTTAAAATGCTTGCGGCAGAGAGCAATATAGCTCTCATTTCCGCCCATAAGTACCTGTTCGCCGCTTCTTACGATCTTGCCATCGCAGATTCTGGCATTACAGGTAGCTTTTCTGCCACACCAGCAGACAGTCTTTACTTCCTCGATTTTATCTGCTATTTCCATAAGTCTTGCGGATCCCGGGAAAAACTTCTCCTGGAAGTCTGTTCTTAAGCCGTAGCAAATAACCGGTACTTTATCAAAATCCACAATATCAGAAAGCATATCAACCTGATCTGCCGTCAGGAACTGAGCTTCATCAACGATAATAGCATCGTATTTCTCTATCATCTTATGTTTTCTTGTGTACTCGTCGAAAAAATCCTCAACAAGCATACACTCGGCTTCCAGACCTATTCTGGAACGAATCATGGTAGCTCCGTCTCTGTTCTCAATCCCCGGTTTCAATATTATGGAGTTTTTGCCTCTTTCATGGTAATTATAATTGACCATAAGTGCATTAGCGGTCTTGGATGACCCCATAGCCCCATATCTGAAATATAGCTGTGCCATTATATCTCCTCCTACTTCAACACGATATTTACTATCGAGTGATCAAGCTCTTTCTGTATACGCTCTTTTATTCTATCAGCAGACTCCCTGATTTCGCTGTAATTTCTGTCTTCAGGGAAAGATAATTCGATATCAACATACATTTTATCACCACTCTGCCTGCTTTTTATCTCATAAAGCTCATCATAATCATCATAATACTCAGACATTACCTTAAGCAGTCTCATCTGAGTATCCTCATCAAGAGTAATATCTATAAGCTCCATTATGGAGTGCAGAAGGTGCTTGCTGACTATAAAAACAAATGGAACGACCATTATCAGGCACACAACAGGTGAAAAGTACTTAATCCACTCCGCATCCTTAAAAATATATGAAACAACGAGCGTTATAACCGAGATAACATCAAAACACAGCTCCTTCTGTGCACTTACGTAAGCGGTATGAAACATCTTACTGTGAATATGCTCAGACAGTTTTTTCTGCTTATCTAAAAGATACAGATCGATCATCAATCCGATTACCTGAAGAGCAATAGCAAAAATCAGAAATTGAACATGACTTTCGCCCTTAATTATTCTCCTTATGGCAAAAAAGATAATACATGTAAGACCCGCAATATCGAAGATTTCACAGGTAAATGCAGCGATAGCTTCTACTTTCCCCGTTCCGTAATTAAAGCGGAATTTCAGATTCTTATTTATTCTCTTGGATATAATCGCCAGTAAAACACCCGGAATCAATATGCTTGCATTTTCAATGAATTCCATCCACACAACCATGGACGAACTTGCCACTGCAGCAAGCAAAGATGTGACAAAATTCGGAAGTCTCCACAAAACCATCATGGTAGCCAGCTTCATTTCCTGATCTAAAGCAGTTTTCTTTATTTCAGTACCATTACTCACTTTTAATCCCTCATAAAATATTAACTTTGACCAAAATATTATACCTTATAAGATGGCAAAAGGCGACAGGAAACACCCTGCCGCCTTTATAATATCTATATTTTATAAATCAATATCTGCACTCCAGAACGCATTCAAGAATACGTCTTGCACAGGCCTGAAGCTCTGCTCTTGTTACGCCTTTATCCAGAATGTCGTGGCATTGTAAGATCATTACCGCTTCTTACACAGTCTGCCGCGGAGGATTCGCCGTATTTATGCTGTTCATCACCTGACCAGGTATTGCCTGTTGTTCCCCAGTCTGTCATTACTACGCCCCTGAAGCCCCATTCATTTCTGCAGATAGCTGTGAGAAGGTCATAGTTATTTGCTGCGTGAATGCCGTTGATCAGGTTATAACTTGTCATAATGGACAACGGCTGTGCTTCCCTGACCGCAACCTCAAAGCCCTTGAGATAAATCTCTCTGAGTGCACGTTCGCTTACATGCGCATTTGTGTGCATACGATTATCTTCCTGGTTATTGCAGGCAAAATGCTTGATCGTTGTTCCGCAGCCCTTGTGCTTCTGAACACCCTTGGTATCTGCAGCAGCGCATTTTCCTGCAAGAAGCGGATCCTCTGAATAGTACTCAAAGTTTCTTCCGCAAAGCGGATTCTTCTGAATGTTCATACCGGGAGCAAGCCAGAGATTAACTCCAAACTCCTCACACTCGGCACCAACAAGATCTCCTGCCTCCTCGACAACATCCATATTCCAGGTCTGTGCAAGCATTGTTGCAATAGGAATAGCTGTGCAATACTGATAGTACTTGGTAACTTCTCCCTTGATATCCGTCTTGGGCTTTTCACTGCCATCAAAGCCAATGAAATCAAATCCCAGTGCACTGAGTTCAGGAATAAGCTTATTCTCTTCATCAACTGCAAAATAAGGTGTAAGACGAAGACCTGCAGGGCCGTCAGCAAGAACCAGGTTGTGTACGCCTCTGTCATTAACCATAAGAGTACTTGTGTCACCTGCAGCTCCGGGAACTACTGCAGAAGCATTTCCTATTACTGTTTCCTGACCAAAGCCGCCTCTTGCAGTACCTACACAAAGATCTGCCATCTCTTCTCTTGTAAGCTGTCCAAGAAGATCATCAAGTGTTGCTTTACCGGCCTTAACATCTTCCAGAGTAACCTTATCTGCACTGTCATTCTTAAGTTCAACAGGTGCACTCTCATATTCAGCAGTTACAGTTTTGATTGCATCTGCATCCAATGAAAGAACCTTTGCAGCTTCCTTCTCAGCCTCTTCACCTTCATATGTAAGCGGTTTTGCTCCTCTGGCTGAAATCTCCTTAAGCTCTGTATCGAGCTTCATTCTGTTAGAAAGCTTGTAAGTAATTATTTCATCCTTAACATCAATTGCTGCCACAATATGTGTAGCACAGGCATTTTCACCTATTCTGATGAAATATTTACCTGCTTCCAAAACATATGATGCTCTCTCCTCATCATATGAAGCAAAATCGGATACTTTTGCCGTAAGCACAAGAGTATCACTCTCTCCGGGTTTGAGCATCTTTGTCTTTGCAAAACCCTTAAGCTCTTTAACAGGCTTTTCTATTTTTCCATCAGGAGCTGAAACATAAAGCTGTACAACCTGTTTGCCATCATATTTAGCGCCTGTATTCTTAACTTCTACTTTAACGGTAAGCTCTTCGCCCTTTAAGCTTACATCTTTTGTTTCAATTGCAAAATCTGTATAAGCTCTGCCAAATCCGAAAGGATATGCGGGCTTGATTCCAAAACTGTCAAAATAACGATATCCTACATATATACCTTCCTTGTAAAATTCATCATCAAGGTCTCCGTTCATGAAACTGAATGTGTCATGAGACGGATAATCTGTATAATTTTCAGCCCAGGTCATAGCAAGATGTCCTGAAGGAATTGTTTTTCCAAGAAGTGCATCTGCAAACACCGTTCCTATAACATTTCCTGCCTGGCTCATAAGAAGGATTGCATCGATGCCCTTGGTGCCACGAAGGAACTTTGTATCAAGAACTCCACCAACATTTAGTGCTACAACAAATTTGTCGTAATGAGCTGCCAGTCTCTCTATGGTATTCTTTTCATTATCTGTAAGCTCGTAATCCCCTGCGGCTGCTTTTCTGTCAGCACCCTCTCCGGAATCCCTTGCAACAACATATACAGCTGCATCAGCATCAACCATATCTGAATCATCAAGAGCCTGAATATCAGGGTCATGATAAGGATTGCTGAAAGCCTCTACAAATGCCATCATAGGATCGCCTGTTTCAGCAATGCGCTTCTGAACACGCTCTTTGTAGCTGTTTTTGGCATCCTCTACGCACTTATCATACTTATCAAGCCATGCACCTGTAACTATTTCAACACCTGCATCAAGAAGTCCCTGCTCAACCCCCACAACACTTCTGCTATTAACATCGCCGGAACCTTTACCGCCTTTTATCATGTGACGGGCACCATTACCAAAAAGGGCTAATTTCTTAACGCCCTCAAGGGGCAGTGTCCCATCATTCTCGAGAAGAACCATACCTTCTGCTGCAAAGTTGCGCACCTTCTCCATGTGCTTTTTTTCTCTTGCAGACATATCAGCTTCTGTAGAAGCTCTCCAAATACCCATTATATCTATACCTCCTATATAACAAATAAGCATGCTGTGTAACCCAGCATGCTTATTTTATAATAGTGTAAATTTATAAAGTACAAGAAATCACTGATTAATACTAATAACTTCTTTATATTTTAAATGAAATTGCATTAATCATCATTAGGCACTCCATCCTGAATAGCCTTAATGAGCTCAGGATAAGGAAGTTCCAGAGTCCTTCTGTCAATTATTCCGAAGTTCTCACCATCAGAATTGAAAGCTCCGTTATCCCACCATACGCAGGGAATACCAAGCTCTCCGGCTTTTTCAAGATAGTAGGTTACCCATTTTGCGCGCTCTGCCTCGTTATCCTTATTAAGAGCTCCAAACTCTCCAATGATCACAGGTATATTCTTGGAGATAAAGAGTCTGTTTAAGTCTCTCATGAGTGAAGTTATATCCGCTTTATCTTCATTCCACTCTGCTCTGCCCTGGATGTTCAGTGCAAAATCATAAGGTGTATAAGCATGAACAGATACAGCTACGCAGTCATCATTTTCAGGAATTTTTATAGCCTCTAAAGCCGCCTTACTTGAACTTGCAGCGTATCCCGGAAAAGTAATAAGCCTTGTGGCATTATTACCGCCCTTGGACCTTATAACCTCATATGCGGCCATATTAACTTCATTTACAACTTCTCTGCCCTCATCATCGCCACCATTCCATTCTACATCTGTACCGACCTTTCTGGGCTCATTCTGAAGCTCAAAAACAAGATGCTCATCATAGTCTGCGAATCTGTCAGCAACCTGGCTCCATATAGCTGAAAGCTCCTTAGCAGCATTGTCCTTATTGTCATAGTATGGATAATTCCAATCCTCATGATGTACATTGATAATAACGTATGCACCACGATTGTAAGCGTAGTCCACTACCTCATTCACCCTGTCCATCCAGGCTGAATCGATGTTGTAATTCTCATCCAGATGATATTTCCATGTTATAGGCACTCTTATTGTATTAAATCCAAGGTCAAGTACTGCATCAATAAGCTCCTGTGATGTTTCAGGATTGCCCCAGCAGGTCTCCTGCTTTGAAGGAGCATCAGTAATCTTAATATCATCAGTAAAAGCGTCCAGAGTGTTTCCAAGGTTCCAGCCCACTTTCA
>CAMVLM010000108.1 GCA_947168335.1 uncultured Butyrivibrio sp.
CTTTCCCGTGGAACCACTATATCTTGTATATTTACATCATACAGGAAGCTCCTTTAATAGTTGCTCGGTTAAATCTTTTAGTAGCGGATGTGCATCTGTCATGGCGGCCTCCTTTCTATAGAGATGCGGTTACATCTTTATAGTAAGAAATGCCGATAGTTTTTGGAAATCATGGATTTATGATACTTTAGGATGCCAGAAAATCGGCATTTCTAAAATATCGGCATATGGGGGATAGAGACATCATTCAGAGAACTGAAATATGCTATTGGCTTAGTAAACTTTCACGCCAAAAAACTGGACTATATAAAACAGGAAATATGGGCCCGGATGATCCTTTACAATTTCTGCGAAGCGATAACCATGCACACCATAGTGAATCAAAAAGTAGCGCACCGAAAGCATGCTTATCAATTAAACTACACGAGGGCTATCCACATATGCCGCCATTTTCTATCAATAAAGAAGGAAGCTCCTCCTGACGTGGAATTCCTCATCAGTAAAGAGCTTCTTCCAATCCGACCTGGACGCAAAGACCCTCGCAAAGTCAAAGTCCAAACCGCTATAAGCTTTCTGTACAGAGTGGCTTAACAAACTAATTATACTATCATTTCGGCAGATGGACATCTGCCTATTTTCTATGCCCTGAAGGTTTAAAAACCATCAAAAAAAGAGAACTGATTACCTTATTCAGGTTTTCAGTTCTCTATTTCTTTTTATTGTCATCATATCTTAATGACATTGATTGGTTAAGGCTCCTTTTTTATAAATGGTGCCAAATTTTCATTTTTCTCCTGCAACTTGAATTCCGCGATATTTCAAGCTCTTCTCTGTTTCAGATATTTGTCCTTTTTTTGCTCCATTTTTCTCTACCACTCACGCCTGATTTTTTCGAAATCGATAGTCTTCCCAACCTTCTTCCATACAAAAAATGTCAGAACTGCATTTATTGCAGCAATTATAAAGTATGTGATAAGGATTCTCACGCCATCTTCACCGGTATTAATATACGATGAACCCGAATCTCCAACCGGAACAAACAGGCCTTCTGTATAACCTGCAAAAAAATCAAACAGTCCGTGAGCCAGGCCGCAGGCCCAGATATTTCTTGTCTTCCAATACAGTATAAGGAGGGCCAGACCAAAAACGCCTGATTCCAGTGTTTTGGCGACCGCCTGTCCCCATGCAACAGGCGATGAGGGATCAAATCCCAAAACATGTGCAGCTCCGAATACCAGTGAGGAAACCACTGCACTCAGAACAAAGACATATTTCTTTTCCCTGAACTTATAGATAATCGCATCGTTTATAACTGCCCTGAAAGCCAGTTCCTCAAAAAGGCCCACGGAAATGAACATAAGAAATATGATGATAAATCCCATTACCGGATTTTCCTTCAGGGGTACCTTTTCTTCTATATTCGAAATCAGCAATACAGAGCCCATGATAAGGGACATCAATAAAAATCCAATGACGTTCTTGATGACATATCCTGTAGAAACATAGCAGGAGGCAAGCGTCTTATCTCCGGATATCTGGTACAGGAAAAAGCACGACGCTCCGCAGAGCAAAGTCCTCACTATAAAAAACTGGAAATTTGTCTCTGTAGGTACCGTATTGAAACACACAACCACGTATACTATGCAGAGCGCAGCAGTTATCAGTGGCGATTTTTTCATAAATTCAATATATTTTTTAAGCATTGGTATTCTCCTGCTCTGTACTGTTTTCAGCAATGAAGGAAAGCGCTACAAGGTTTGCGGCATTTTTCTTAAGTCGTCTGAATATGTAGAACTGGAAAAAGAATATCGGAATTACCGCAATTAACACCATACCAGCACCAATATATGTTGTTCTTTGTATTTCCGCTGTCATAGTCTCTACATTATCCCCGGCATGTATGAGCATGTTTGCACCAAAAAAATCAAAAACAGTATGCCAAACCACAGGGACAAAAAAAGCAAGAAGATATTCTTTTAATACAGACCCTCTGCCTGTTACTTTGTTATATCTGGCAAGTCCAAGATGTCTTCCCATGGCAAGCCCCAGCATCATATGCACTGTTATACCCGGCAACCTCATCAAGAGAACAGGAAGACTGACACTATATACAAAGTCTTCTATAAGAATAAACCCGAATCCGACAGCACCTGCTATCAGCATATATTCATATACATTTCTAATTTTTTTCCTATAGATACATAATACAATAAGCGTAATGATAAGTTTTGCCAATTCTTCATTCAGCGCTGCAGAAAAAAGCGCATGATTGAAACTGGCAAGTAATAGAGGTCCATCTGTAGGTACAAATCCGGTTACAGCCCTGAATGTAAGTCCGATTATCAGGAAAAAGACAAATGAAAGCGGCACTGATAATAGTCCAAGTAATACCGGCAATAATGCCTGTCCTCTTGAAATTCTGTAATCTCCTTCCCAGGCAATCATATTCTTATAAAGAATCCCCACAATAATCAAACTTAGAACAAAACTGATAATCGATGTCATATTTTTTCTCCTTTCTATTTCTATAGGTTTTTGTTTTTCCTCTTTTGTCTGCAGGAAGTCATGATTTTATTACCAAACAGAAACTCTGTTTTCCGGAGCAAGATACATTCCATCTCCGTCTTCCAGATTATATGTTTCTGTAAACTCATCAAACTGCTGGACAACTGTATTTACCCTTAGATAATTAAGCGGATGCGGGTTTCCTAAAACCAGTGAATAACTGTATTCATAAGTAAGAATAAGCTTCCATATCTTTGCATAACTTTCAAAAAACTCCTGATAGTCAAACTCTTCTTCCTTTTCAGCCAATGAGAGCACAACCTTCAAACCGGCCATATCTGCCACAGCCTCACCTTGAACATTACTTCCTATAACATTAACACCGTCAAAAACAGTTATGCCATCATAGAAGTCAATCAGTTTCGCCGCTCTTTTCTCAAAAGCTGTCAAGTCTTCTTCCGTCCACCAATCCTTCATATCTCCATTCTTGTCAAAATGAGAGCCGGAAGGGTCAAATGCATGACTGATCTCATGGCCGATCATTGTTCCGATAGCGGCATAAAGCTGCTCTTTCGACATATCTTTTCTATAGAAATCATCGCCCAACATACCAAGCATAACATTGATGGAATTATTGGTCGGAGAATAAAAGGCTTCCGTTTCAAGGGTTGATGCCGGCCAGAGATTCTTATTTACAGTGCCGTTTGTATTCCTCAAATCGAGCTCATGTTCATAATCCTTAATTGTCTTCTGAATATCAAAGTAAGACAGATTATCCAGTATCAAACCACTGTAATCAAGGTACTCGCCCGGCTCGATAACATTTATCTTCATCGCATCAAGTTTCTCTATGGCAAGTTCTTTGGTCTCATCGGTAAGCCACTCCTCTTCTTTTAGCATTTCCCTGTACTCAGCTACAATGTTTTTACAGATCTGAGTAAGGGTTTTTTTTGTTTCAGAAGGATCATACTTTTGAATATACATTTTTCCGATAGAGTCAGGCAGAGCTGACCGCACAGTCGTGTATGCATAATGCTTGTCGCTAAGAATTCCGGTCGCTCCATTTATATTATTATCGGCTGTTATACTGTCCTCAAATGCTTGCCTGTCAAGATATTCAGCGCTGTTGATGACTGTATGCACAATCATATAACCCTTGATACCTTCTATGTTGTCCTTTGTGTACAACATGGATATCTTTTTAAGGGCCTCAGGCTCCGCGCTATAGAACCGCTCGGCATTGTCATATCCCCTTCCTTTGACGAATTCCTTCATAGGGAAATTTATAGTCAGGGCATACATTTCATCAGGCTCATAATAGTTAAGAACCTTGGAATAGATATCCGGCTGCGAATAATCATAATATGAATAAACCGATTCAGCCAGCTGCGTCTCATATTCCATGGAAGCGTCATAGATTTTGTCCGACTCTTCCTGTGAATATCCCATTCTAACCATAATCGATGAAAAGAGCTTCCTGTTTTCATCATCCTGTAGCTGTCCGACAGGAGACCTTTCACTATACTCGGATGAATCGCCCAAAAGGAGGTCATTAAACTCTACGGATGTAACATATTTAGTTGAATCCAGCAGATCATTTTTATTTTCGATTTTTATAACTGTGCTAACCAGTTCCGGCCTTTGGGGGCTGCAGGTATACTCCGAAACCGCATCAATATCTGACAGCGCCTCAATGTATTTTACAATAGCCTCCAGCGGTTTCAGGCCATTTTCATTTCTGCTGTCCCAATCAAGAAACGAATGATACATGTAACTGACAAGCTTAGCATCCATACCGGTCAGTGTATCATCTTCCATAGCCGCAATGGCTTTTTCTTCGATTTCAGACCTGAGCACACTTGCACTACTGTAAGATGGTGAGCCTTCCGGAATATCATGCCCCATTATCCAGTCATAGTTGACTGCGATATAATAATCATCCTTCTCAGAAAGGTGTCCCACATTTATAACATTCTCTTTCAGATTCGAGTTAATCCACGGTTTTCCTCCATCGATATCATTTGTATCTACAGCTTCGTCTGTTTGTGTGCTGTTATCAGACGGTGGGGCCTTTTGGGCAGTACATCCTGAAAGCATAAAACCTACAACTAAAAAAATAGCCAATTCTCTTCTGATTCTCATATTTTCTCCTCAGGCTATCGCATATATAAACCATGTCAAAAATCCAGCTCTTTTTTTCTAAAGAGCAAATATGCCAAAATTATCGAAACAGCGCAGATCTTTGCAACATGCCAAAGCAGTGTAAAGATTGCCGTGCCTCCGGTAAGCAGCAAATCTACTTTTGCACATTCGAGGGCCTGTGAAAAAAAATGCCTGTCTATATGCCAATGGTTGATCACAGGAATAACATTTAGACCGCTCAGCAGTGTATCTCCTGCAAAAAGAAGGAATGCATCCACGAGTGTTGCATAGGCAACGTTCTTGCTCCAGAAAAGAATGATCATGGATATTGTTGCATATCCCAGAACAATAAAAGCATTGGTTAGTATCGTGCTATATAAAAAGCTGCTTTCTGCTCCGTTCATCTTCGCTCCCATAATCAGACCTGTAATGGTGATAAAAAGAGTATAGATTCCATATGAAATAAAGGTTACGATTACGCAATTAATGAACTTGGCAATCAGGAGTCTCCTTCTTGAAATCCCTCTTCCAATAAGGCACTGCATCGAATTTGACGTGAACTCATCGGCATATACACTCACGTATATGGCTATTCCTATAAACAGATTCATTGTGTTTATAGCTGTTCCCTGATTGGAAGCAAATGAAAATCCACTTGGCCCGCCGCTATTGTTTGATTGAATAGTCCAAAAGAGTGAAATAAGGAGGCAAATTCCAAGTACAATCCAATATGACGGTTTTCTCAGGATCCTTTTCACATCTGCAAAAATTAGATTTTTCAAAAGTCAAACTCCTTTCTCCGGAAAAAATAAGTCGTAATCGCCAGTGCTGCGAAAAGATAACAGACAGCTGGCAGAAGCTGCCAGGGGGCCGCTCCCACTTCTATTCCGGTATATGCCCAATCCAGCAACCCGTCAAAGGTATAATCATATAATGAAAGAGAAGAAAAAAATTCTACTATGTTAAACACCAGTTTAAACACAACCGTAAACGCGATACATGCGATAATACCAAGAACTGTCGAACCGGAAATGTACATGATCATGGCGGAAAAAACAATGTAGCCAAAATGTCTAAGCCACCTCAGGATGATATATATAATAAGATTCACCTGTTGCTGCGGGCTTAATACGATTGCTGATTCTGTATTTATTACAATAAGAGCCGCTACAATTATGACCAGATAAAGGCAAAGAAGTAAAATGGCAGCGTCGAGGAGCTTGGCGATTATGAGCTTGTCCCTGGTTATACCATGACCAAGCACAGTCTGCATCGATTTTGAAGACAACTCATGTGCAAAAACAGCATAGAATGTGGGAAAGACTATGAAAAGAGCTATAGGCGCCCCGCTAAGTGATTTCTGCACACCATTTATCAGTCCGATTGAACCATCATTTACAACACCTTCAAGAACTGTATATGAGATGTAGATCAGTGCAAGCAAAAGACCGACATAAATAAGACCAACCCGAAAGATACGTTTCAAATCCGCTCTTAACAAATTTCTCATTCTGCTGATCCTCCAATGAGTTCAAAGTAATAGTCTTCCAGAGTAACTTTCTCTTTTCCTTCCTTTAGGACATCAATACCATTTTCCGCAAGAATACTTTTGGCTCTTTCCAGATTACCGGCAGAAACTGTCAGTTCTACTTCAGGACGCTTTGCAGAAAGGTCATCCTGAGTGATTTCTTTTGCTATAACTCCATTGTGTACTATACCAAAGCGATCTGCTGTATTTTCCAGTTCACCAAGAATATGGCTTGACACTATGACTGTCATACCAAACTCATCCCTGAACCTTCGTATCATGTGCCTGATATCGGCTATACCCTGAGGATCAAGACCATTGGTGGGCTCGTCAAGGATGAGAATATCAGGATTACCGAGGATTGCATTGCCTATTCCAAGACGCTGCTTCATTCCAAGGGAATATCCCCTGGCTTTCTGATTTTCCTTACCATCGACGAGACCCACAACCTTCAGAACACGATCCACCTCCTGCTTCAGCGCTTTTCCCTTGATCCCCTTTGCAGCTGCATAGTATTCAAGATTTGCTCTCCCGGAAAGATATCCATAGAAATTGGAGCCTACGAAAAATCCAACCTTTGACCTGTTTTCAAACAGCTCTTTTCGATTCTGCGAGCCGTCTATAGAAACACTGCCGGAAGTGTATTCAGACAATCCAAGAATCATCTTGAATATCGTGGTTTTTCCTGCACCGTTTTTGCCCACAAGACCATAGATGTCGCCTTTATTAACCTGCATGGTGACGCCTTTTAGTACGTCATGCTTGCCATAGCTCTTGATTATGTTATCAAGCCTTATTGCTGCATTTGAAATCTCTGATCCCATAATTAGACTCCTTCCTGAATAAGACATCACCAAACATTGACTCTTCTTTCCGGGCTTAAGTACATTCCATCTCCCGGCTTAATATCATAGGTTTCGATGAATTCATCATATTGCTGAAGCATAATGTTTATTCTGTAGAATGGAAGGGGATGTATGTCACCTCTCATTGTTCCAAGCTCGTTTTCCTTAGTTGTCTGCTGCGCATATTGCCTTGCAAAAGCTCTGAAAAACTCGTCATAATCAAAATCAGGCCATTCCCTTGCCACATATAGAACTGACTTGATGCCTCCCATATCAGCTATGGCTTCATCTTTTATAATGCTTCCATTCACTTTCTGTTGCCCGGGAATAGGTCTTGCCAGTGAGAAATAACCGGCAAGCTTTGATCCCTTTTCATCCATCTTTGACCTGTCCTCCACAGCCATCCAGTCAATGGCAGTTATATTTTCATCAAACTGCCGCCCATACAGATCAAACTTTGTTCCATTAGAATCAAATCCATGAGTTATCTCATGACCAATAGTAGTTCCTACGATTCCCGCAAACTGCTCAATTGATGAATCCTCTCCGAATGCAGCATCGCACATAGCTAAATAACCTGCCATTATATAGATGCCGTTTTCGGTTGTATAATACACACAGTTAACCTCTGTAGTAGTTCTATCTGCGTCATAAATATCCCACTTGAATCTGTCCCAATCCGGACTCTTACTTATAGCTGCCCTGTGAGCTTCCAATACACGCCTGCCTTCAGCAGCAGCCTCAACAAGGTTGCCTCCTTCTTCGTAGGATTTTATTTCTGCTGATGAATAGTCCGCGACATTATCAGGCTTTATGAGATGCAGCGCCATATTTTGCAATTTTTCTTTTGCAGCGGTTTTTGTATCATCTGACATCCAGTCTTCTTCATCAAGTATTTGTAAATAAGCCTTTATCAGCGCGTCAGTAAATTCTTTTACCTGATCTGTTTTTTCGCTGTCCTTATAATATTTTTCCAGGTATAACGTATCTAATAACGGAAGAAAGCCGCAGATAGTCATATCATTTCTAAAAAGGACGCTGCGCTGACCATCTGATAGCCCCTCATGGTTGCCCACGCTTGTGGTATAAAGCGAAACCATCTTTTCATATGATTCGCGGTCATAAAGATACTTGGTCGAATCGATGGTATGAACTATAAGAAATGACTTGATATCCTCAAGATTTTTTTCGGAATAAATCCCGGACAGTGACTTAAGGTATGTATAATCCACATAAAAACTATCGCATCCCGAATAGCCTCTGCTATCCAGTATCTGTAAGAGCGGATAATCCCCTTGTAAGTCACCTATCCCTTCTCTGTTGTTTTGCGCCAGAGTAAACATTTCCCTTACGCCGAAGTTTTCAATATTACTGTTTCTGGCGATAAAAGTTTCTATTCTGTAATTGCCTTTTAAGGTATCCTTGATCTCTTTTTCAGAAAAACCAAGTCTTCCAAGATAATATCCAATTACATCATCGCATCTTTCCTTTGCTGATAATGTGCTACTTGTATATTGCACATATGAAGAGACAGATCCGAGCGAAAGACTTGGAGCCTTAAGATTTAATGTACTCTTGTCCGGGAACTGCAATTGTACTCCTACGGATTCCGGTATTAATAATCCAAGTTCAAAGGGATTTCTCTTAGTGCTTCCCTGATATTCTGTAAGTTCACTTATAGAAGATATGCTCTGTATGTCTGCAATGTACTTTTTTAGTGGTTCTACACCAAGCTTGTTTCTCTCATCCCAATCAGAGTGCAGCTTTACCAAAGCTTTGTATTTTAAAGCATTGTCGTCTGTCATAGTATCATCAGAGGCAATCGCCATACATCTTTCATATACCAGCTTAGATGCATCAAGAACTGTACTGGCCTCTTCATAAGCAGGGTCTATAACTGCAGACAAAATATAGTCTTTGTTTGCAGCTGCAGCAAAGTCGTCCTGAAGCCGTATGTTATCTTCCGGCTTGACCATGCCAACAACATCGCAATCAACCCATTTCCCTCCTCCGGGCACTCCGGAAAGATCTGAACTTTCTACTTCCTGAGAAGATATGTCAGAGCCTGCCTTGCTTTCTTTGTTTCCACATCCGGCAGACATTATAGCCAAAGCAGTCAAAAGTATTACTGAAGTAGTTTTTCTAAATGCATTCCATCTTTTGCCTATCATTAGCTGTCCTTCTCCTTTTTGAGTTTAATGTTACTTATAGCTTCATCCATGATGGCCGGGACATCTGCCCCCACAATATCAAGACCGATTGCCTTAATTATTTCCACATTTTTAA
>CAMVLM010000109.1 GCA_947168335.1 uncultured Butyrivibrio sp.
CGACCACCGAGATCTACACTCTTTCCCTACACGACGCTCTTCCGATCTAAACGCCAGAAAAGAGTGGAATTATATGGCATCAACGGATATTTCCACTTATACGGCAGCTTACGCCAGAGCCTTCAGAGTTTTCTATAACGGAATAAAAAGTGTAAATGCGGGAGCAAAGGTTTATATTTCCATTGATCAGCAGTGGGACAGAAATCTTTCAAACAATCCCGATTATGATGGAAGGGACATGCTTGATACATTTGCAGCTTCCCTTAAAAACTACGGTGACATCGACTGGGGACTTGCACAGCATCCCTATTCGGTACCCCTGCATAATGCGGCATTCTGGAATTCCACCAAGTATGTGTCGGATTCCGCTTCATCGTCATTCATGACTATGAAAAATATCGGAGTTCTGACAGACTATATGTCACAGGAGGCAATGCTCAATCCTTCAGGCAATGTCAGATCCATAATACTCAGCGAAGTGGGTTATACTTCATCAGCTGGTGATACTCTTCAGGCAGCAGCCATTGCCTATGCTTACAGCAAGGTTGCGGCCAATAGTAAAATAGATGCGATAATGTTTTCCAGACAGACGGATGCCGTTGAAGAGATAGCTCAGGGACTGGCACTTGGCTTATCAGGACCCGGCGGTAACCACAAATATGCATATACGGTATTTAAATATATGGATACCCCACAGAGAGAAGAGTACATTGCTTTTGCCAGATCAATAGTCGGTGTTAATTTTTAGTTTTATATACAAAGAGGAGGCATGAAAAAATGACAAACGCAGAGAAGGCTTTAGAGCTGCATGAAAAGTGGAACGGAAAACTGGAGATAACTTCAAAGGCTAAGGTTAATTCCAAGGAGGATCTTGCTCTTGCATATACTCCCGGAGTTGCTGAACCCTGCAAACTTATCGCAAAGGATAAGGAGCTTGCTTACAAGTACACCATGAAGGCGAACACCATCGCAGTTGTATCTGATGGAAGCGCTGTTCTCGGACTTGGTAATATCGGAGCACATGCAGGTATGCCTGTAATGGAAGGAAAGGCAGTTCTTTTCAAGGAGTTTGCCGGTGTTAATGCTGTTCCGATCTGTCTTGATACTCAGGACACAGAAGAGATCATTAAAACTGTCACATATCTTGCCCCCAACTACGGCGGAATCAACCTTGAGGATATTGCCGCTCCCAGATGTTTTGAGATAGAGGAGAGACTTAAGGAGATTCTGGATATTCCTGTTTTTCATGATGATCAGCACGGAACTGCAATAGTAGTTCTTGCAGGTGTCATAAATGGTCTTAAGGTTGTTGGTAAAAACAAAGAGGACTGTAAGGTTGTTGTAAACGGAGCAGGAAGTGCCGGTATCGCGATCACAAAGCTTATGCTCAGATACGGCTTTAAGAATGTGACAATGTGCGACAGAGAGGGAATAATCTGCAGCAGCTATCCGAACCTCAACTGGATGCAGAAGAAGATGCTTGAGGAGACAAACCTTGAGGATAAGTCAGGTAAGCTTGCAGATGCTCTTGTTGGCGCAGATATATTTGTCGGAGTATCAGCTCCCGGTATTGTCAGCCAGGATATGGTTCGCAGCATGAACAAGGATGCCATCCTCTTTGCAATGGCAAATCCCACACCCGAGATCATGCCTGACCTTGCAAAGGAAGCAGGTGCAAGGGTTGTTGGTACAGGAAGATCAGACTTCCCCAACCAGGTAAACAACGTTCTTGTTTTCCCCGGAATATTCAAGGGGGCACTTGAGGCAAGAGCAACCCAGATAACAGAAGAGATGAAGCTGGCAGCAGCTAATGCTCTTGCAGGTCTCATCAGTGATGATGAACTTTCAGATGATAACATTCTTCCCGCAGCTTTTGATCCCAGATGCGCAGAAGCTGTTTCGGAGGCAGTCAAGAAATTTGTAAAATGAGGCAGTAAATGAGTTCACAGTATTTAACGCTTTATAAAATGATAGTTCTGTATATGCTAAAAAGGTCCAAGGACAGGCTCAGCAAGGCGCAGATATATGATTTCATATTGGAAAGCGAATATACTAATTTCCTTACACTACAGGAAGTTTTTTCCGAGCTTGCGGAGTCGGAACTGATTACGGAAACCAGTGAGGGAAACAGAACATATCTTGAAATGACCAAGGATGGCGAGGAGACGCTGGGCTTTTTCGAGAACAGAATTAACCCCGCCATAAGGGAACAGATAAATACATATTTTAAGGAAAACGGCATGAAGATCCGGGATTATTCCGCGATCAATGCCTACTACAAAAAGACCGGAGAAAATGAGTATGAGGCATATCTTTCCGCGACGGAGTCAGGAAATCCGCTGGTGGAGATTAAGCTTCCGGCATTTACCGAGGCCATGGCAGAGTCCTTCTGTGAGAACTGGAAAAAGAAAAACCAGAGTATATACCAGTACATCATGAAGGAACTTATGTGAACAGATTATGAAACCTTTGCAACCTTAATAAACATTAAGGTAATGCAAAGGTTTTTTTAATGCGGAAGTTATATCCTCTCATATTGTAAAAAGCAATGTTTTTCGTAGAGAGGTTTTCCCATGAAACTAAAAGAAGTATTAAAAGAGAAAAAGGTAAAAATTGCAGTTCCGGTGACGTTGTTTCTTGTTTCGACAATAGCGGCAACATCTCTGGCTACAGTAGCCAGGGCCGGTGTACCGAATGGTGCAGAAGATATGGCAAACACAGTAAATACGACTACTGTGATAAAGCAGGATCTGCAAAAGACCATAAGCTTAAACGGAACGATAACCGCACTCGATTCACAGAGTGTTGCAAGTGAGCTGGCAGGCGTTAAGGTAAATTCCCTGAAGGTAAGGGTGGGAGACAGAGTAAAAAAAGGAGATGTCATAGCCGTACTTGATACGACTTCAATTGAGAATTCTCTTAAGCAGGCGAAGGATGCCCTGGAAATTGCCAAAAAGAAGGATGCCCTTGAGCTTGCAACAGCCCAGAGAAATTACGACAGTGCTGTGGAGGTTGCAAGAATCCAGACTGAAAGAGCGCAGAGGGAAGCAGATAAAGCTGACCGGGCATATGATGAGGCGGTAATTGCGGCGAACAACGCAAGTGCTGAGAGTACTAATGCGACAAATGCTGTTGGTGAAAAGACCGCTGCAGAGAATGATGCAAAAAATGCAGTAAGCTCAGCCAATGATGATGTTAATAAGACAGGAGACAAGCTCTCAAGTGCGCAGAGTGCTTATGACGAGGCTAGCCAGAATCTGACTGAGAAGGAAGGGAACGTAACTTCACTTAAGGAGGATTATACGAACTTTGTTAACGGGGATCTTAAGGATGCCCAGAAAAGAAACAATGATGCATCAGATGCATTGAAAAAAGCAAATGATGATCTGAAAACTGCGCAGGACAATAAGACAGCTCTGGACAATGATTCCGAGGCGACAGAACAGCAGAAAAAGGAAGCCCAGGATGCCCTTGATAAAGCAAAAAACGATGCTGCAGTTGCTCAGGGTGCCGCTGATGAGGCATCAAAAACATACAGTGAGTTAAAGACCAAGGCGGATAATCTTAAGACAAAGATAGAGAATGCTGAAAAGAGCTATAAAAAGGCTTTGGAGAAAAAGGAGAGCAGGGAAGAAAAGCTTGGAGATGCTCAGAAGGCGAATGATAATGCCAAAAGCAATCTTGAAGCAAAGCAGAACGACCTTACAGAGGCACAAAATAATCTGGCAGAAGCAAAGTCAAAGCAGAGTGAAGCCCAAAGCGATGCAGAGAGCAAAAAGGAGAGCGTAAATACTGCCAAAGAAAATGTTGAAAAAGCAGGAGAGTCTCTGGAGGATCAGAAGAGAGAAGGGACCAAAAACGTGGCTGATTCCAAAGATAGTTTTAGTGAAAGTCAGCTCACTCAGGGCAGCAATTCAGTTCAGGCACAGCAGGAGGTTGATAAGTATCAGCAGGAGCTTGAAAAGGCGACCATAGTTGCACCCTGCGACGGTCTGGTGACAGCAGTGGGAGTTAAAGAAGGTGCCATTTACGATAACGGTAATGAGATTGCAAGAATTCAGGACGACAGCGCGTATAAGGTAAGTGCTACCGTTGATCAGTATGATATCTGCAACATCAAAGAGGGCCTTACAGTAAAGGTAAAAACTGACTCAGTTGGCGATGAGGAGATGGAAGGAAGCCTTACCTTTGTTTCACCTATTCCCGGTTCCGCATCCGGGCAGCAGGATTCCTCATCACAGTCAGGTTCAGGTACAGGAAGTGATTACCCTATCGAGGTATCTATCAAAAAAGGATTTGAAGACAGACTCAGGATTGGAATGACAGCCAAGATTACAATTCTTGAGCAGGAGTCAAAGAATGCACTTACTGTTCCTGATAATTGTGTCCAGACAGCTGAGGATGGAAGCCTTTTTGTTGAAAAAGCGCTTTACGATGAAAATGGAAATGTTATGGCGACAGGCGAACGCATCACTGTTACTTACGGAATAAAGACAGATTACTATGTTGAAATAAAAGGCAGCGGTCTTGAGGAGGGAATGGAAATTCTCGTTCCTTCTGAAAGTGATGGTATGAATGAAGCTTCGGGACAAGAGGTGATACAGGAATGAATGAAATGATCTCTGCAAAAGGAATAATAAAAAGGTTCAACATAGGAGCGGAAAATGAGCTTGAAATATTGCACGGCATAAGCCTGAATGTCAATAAAGGCGAGTTTGTATCAATTGTCGGAACATCAGGTTCGGGAAAATCTACTTTGATGAATATTATCGGACTTTTGGATAAGCCCACGGAAGGAAGCTATCTGCTTGATGGAGTTGATGTTTGTAGCGCTAAGGATGCGGAGCTTTCTCATATAAGAAATAAGAAAATCGGTTTTGTGTTTCAGACTTACAATCTTATAGCAAGAACCAGTGCACTTTCAAACGTGGAGCTTCCAATGCTCTATGGCGGTATGAAACCAAGGGAAAGGCGTGAAAGAGCAATGGAGCTTCTTGAGATGGTTGATATGAAGGAGAGGATGGGACACAATCCCGATGAACTTTCAGGTGGTCAGAAGCAGAGAGTTGCCATAGCAAGAGCTCTGGCAAATAAGCCTTCTATCATACTTGCAGACGAACCCACAGGTGCTCTTGATTCCAATACCGGAAGAAAGATAATGGATCTTTTTCACAAGCTTCACGAGGAGCAGGGAATAACCATTGTGTTTATAACACATTCCCCGGAGCTTGCCACCGAGACAGAGAGAATACTTACCCTGAAGGATGGTATTTTTATCGATGAAAAAACAATGAGAGTAGCATGTTGATATAAGTAATACGGAGAGAAAAGATGCTTCGAGAAAATGTAAAACTGGCACTTCTGGGACTTGCGGCAAACAAGATGCGCACGTTTCTTACAATGCTTGGAATAATAATAGGTATAGCTTCGGTCATAGCAATCATGACTGTGGGAGATGCCATGAATAAATCGGTGATGGGTTCAATGGGGGACATGGGTGTCAATAACATCAGTGTTTATGTAACACAGAAAATGTCCGAGAATTACGATTTTTCTGACGAGACAATGGTCAGGGACATGAAGGATAAAGACTATTTTAGTGAGGATATGATAAATGATCTGCTCAAAAGATTTCAGGGAAGAGTAGAAGGAGTATCCCTTTCGAAGTCCATAGGTGAGGTTAAGATTCAGGACGGGAAAAAATATGCAAACATAGATCTGAATGGTAAAAACGCCACAGCAATGAAGCAGTCTAAGCTTAAGCTTTTGGAGGGAAGAAGTTTCACTAAAGATGAGCAGAGTGAAGGCAGAAAGGTTGTTATTGTTTCAGACAGATATGTTAAAAATATGTTTGGAGGAAATAACAGGGATGCTCTTGGTAAAAGCGTAGAAGCGCTCATAGGAAACAAGTATTACTATTACACAATTGTCGGTGTATACGAATACTCGGAAAGCAGTGCCGGTGGAATGAGCGCAGGAGTGTCTCAGAAGGACATTCGTACAGGTGCTTACGTGCCTCTTAACTGTGCGATTAAACAGCTTAAGGAGACACAGAAATATGATCAGATGGAAGTGATAGCAGCATCAGGTGAGAATCAGGGAACTCTTTCAATGGACATTCAGAACTGGCTGAATAATAATTATTATAAGGATAATGATGCTTATGAGTCTTATGCCTATAGCATGAAGGAAGAAATCAAATATATGGAATCCATGCTGAATACGCAGACCTATGCATTTGCAGCGATAGGAGCCATATCTCTTTTAGTTGGTGGAATAGGAGTAATGAATATCATGATTGTTTCCATCACAGAGAGAACAAGAGAAATCGGAACGCGAAAAGCTCTTGGCGCAACCAACGGCTCCATAAGATTACAGTTCATTACAGAGGCAGTTGTAGTGTGCCTTATTGGCGGTATCATCGGTGTTATTCTGGGGCAGATCTTGGGACTTGTTGCTTCCAAAATGATGAACTATAGCGGAAGTGCTTCTGTTGGCGGTATAATATTCTGTGTATTGTTTTCTATGGCCTTTGGTGTGTTCTTTGGCTATTATCCTGCTAACAAAGCGGCGAAGCTCAATCCTATTGAAGCTTTACGTTACGAATAATCGTTGATGAGGGAAAATATGGAAGAAAAGAAATATAAGATTCTTGTGGCTGAGGATGATAAGGATATTGTCGAACTTCTGAAACTTTATCTGGAAAATGCCGGTTACAAAGTAATAACTGCGTATGACGGAAAAAATGCACTTGGCATGATCGAGAATGAAACCCCCGATCTTGCCATCTGCGATATCATGATGCCTCATATGTCAGGATATGAGGTTATCAAAAATGTCAGGGAGTCTGACAACAATATTCCTATCATTATCCTTTCTGCAAAAAATCAGGACAGCGACAAAATACTCGGTCTTGATATAGGTGCGGATGATTATGTTACAAAGCCTTTTAATCCGCTTGAGATAGTGGCTCACGTAAGGGCATGCCTCCGCAGATTTTACAAGCTTGGAGGAAGTGAATCCGCTTCCAATGTTCTTTTGAAGGCCGGTGATCTTGTGCTGGATATTGAGAAGGTATCTGTCACCAAAAACGGAGAGGATATTCCGCTTACTCCCACTGAGTTTAAGATACTGACTCTTCTCATGAAGAACCCCGGAAGGGTTTTTACCAAGGTTCAGATATATGAGTATGTGAACGGTGAGTATTATGAGAGCGATGAGAATTCCCTGATGGTTCACATGAGTAAGCTCAGGGATAAGATTGAGGATGATAATAAAAATCCCAGGTACATCAAAACTGTCAGAGGACTTGGCTATAAGATGGAAAGGGATCTGTAATCTGGTACATCTTAAATGTTTAGCAATTTACAATGTATTAGCAGATATTAAAAAGCGAGATTTATGAGGGATTGTGGTTACAATGAGTAAGTTCAAGAATAATGAGCGGGAGAAAGGAAGTCTGTATTCTCTCGTTACCAGATACTACATCTTTTTTGCGTTGATTGTTCTGATATTGACGTTTCTTGTAATAACCATTACAAACAAAGTGATCGATGACATGTCATATCTTCCAAATCCGGGTAAGATCATGGATCAGATGACACTTATTGAAAATGAGAAGTATGACAGGATCCGCCTGGAAAATTATGTAGGAGAAAATGGTTATATAGAGGTTCTTAATGATAAGGCGGAGATCATCTACACCAGCAAACCATCTGCTGACAACGCCTATAATCCGGATGAATTGGAGTATATTCCCAAGCTTTCAGGAAATTCCTATTACACACTGGATGTGATCAGAAGAGATAATAAATCTGCAGGATATGTTTTAAGTAAGTTCTCATATGTGAAGGATTCCAGCTTGGATGATAACGGCGTAACCTTTGGGCTGGTTGAAGTTTCTGTTCTTGATGAAAACAGAAATGTGGTATATTCCAGTAATGTTTCCGGGGATAAGATAACGGAAAAAGAGCTTAGCTATATCACCGGCGGAGATGATGATAACGCATACATGGAGCTTTATGACTTTTTTACCAAGTCAGGTGAAAAAAGATATCTGATAATCCATGCCGATTATTACACCAACTCCTTCGAAGTGAGATACAGACAGATTTATATGATGGCAATTCTGTCATTCCTTTTCTTATTTGCACTGTTTATCGTGTTCTTTGTATTAAGGACATCGCTGGCAGTAAGAAAGCCTATAAACATGCTGCAAAAGGCCATGTATGAACTTGGCTCCGGAAAGAGAGATATAGCGATCACCTACTCAGGTCCAAAGGAGTTTGTTCAGATTATTGATACCTTCAATGACATGACCGAGAAGCTTCACAAAAGTGAAGAGGAGAGGATTCAGCTTGAAGAAGAACGCCAGAAGATGCTTGCGGACATTTCACATGATCTGAAGACTCCCATCACTGTTATTCAGGGATATTCCAGAGCGGTTTCAGACGGAGTTGTTCCTAAAGAGGAACAGAAGAAATATCTTGATACGATCACTGCCAAGGCTGACAATCTCTCTGAACTGATAAATACTTTTTATGAGTATTCAAAACTGGAGCATCCGGAGTTTCAGCTTGTAAGGTCAAACGGCGATATCTGTGAGTATTTCAGGGAATATCTGGCAATGAAATATGAGGAACTTGATATCTCAGGCTATCCGCTTGAAATAGATCTCCCTGAAGAGAAGATAGCAAGACCTTTTGATGATTCACAGCTTAAGAGAGTATTTGAAAACATCATCTCCAATTCTGTTAAATCAAATGTTCCCGGAACCAGAATTTACGCCGGCATGAAGCAGGTATCAAATAAGGTTGCCATTTATCTTGGTGATGACGGAGTAGGAATTCCTGAAGCCATCAGAGAAGAAGTCTTCAAACCCTTTGTTGTAGGTGATGATGCCAGAACCAGCGGAACAGGCACCGGACTTGGCCTGTCCATTGCAAAACTCATCGTAGAAGCCCATGGTGGAACCATTCGCCTCATGGGAAAGAACGAGACAGAATACTCAACAATGTTTGAAATCATTATATAAAGTACATGATGAAATGAGAAAACTGTGTATTTGGTGAAAACCTGATCATAGTATTCATTGCATGATGAAATGAGAAATTCGAGTGGTCGGAGATATCTGTTGTATTTGTCAACCGAAAATTCAGTCAAAAGCTCATTGAAAATTCAGTCACTTTTGTTTGAAATAAGCGCCTCTGTTCGGGAGGCGT
>CAMVLM010000110.1 GCA_947168335.1 uncultured Butyrivibrio sp.
CATAAGAATATTATATTCGATCTTGGTCAGCTTAACCTCTTCGCCATCAACAGTTACGGTTCTGGATCTGTCATTAAGTACAAGTCCACCTGCCTGATATATTCCATCCTGAGTTTCGTCATTCTCTACATTGCCAAGCTGGGTATATCTTCGTAAGTTTGATTTTACTCTTGCTACAAGCTCCAAAGGATTAAAAGGTTTTGTAACATAGTCGTCAGCACCTATATTAAGGCCGAGAATCTTATCTGCATCTTCTGATTTTGCTGACAAAATGATAATGGGAATTGAACTGTGCTCACGAATTTTCATTGTGCACTGAATTCCATCCATAACCGGCATCATTATGTCAATTACAGCAACCTGAATATCCTCTTTCTCTATTATCTCAAGAGCTTCAAGGCCGTTATATGCCTTAAAGACAGTCAGACCTTCCTGCTTTAAGTATATGTCAATTGCGTCTACAATTTCCTTATCGTCATCACATACAAGTACGTTCTTCATAAAACTTCTCCACTATCAAAAATATATGTTGCGCCTTGGTATATAGGCAAACGCATTTTTAAGCCATTTTATTCTTATCGCATCATCTTCGTCAGCGCTTATTGCTACAACATCAAATCTCTGTGAAATATCCTCACTGATTCCAAATCTTTTCCTGTAAAAATCCGAGACTCTGCTGATTGCATTCTGTTTTCTGTAATCCACAGCACCTTCAGGAGATCCGTATCTGGTTCCTGTACGATACTTAACCTCTACAAAAACAAGATATTTCCCGTCAGAAGCAATTATGTCTATTTCACCGCTTTTACATCTGAAATTTCTGAATTCAATCTTTGCCCCGTTTTCTTCAAGATATTGGCAGGCAAGGTTTTCGTAATAAGCCCCCTGCTCTCTTTTATTCATAAAATTATATCACATCCATTTACTATTTTTTCTGTTTTGCCTGTATTTTATCCATGGCATCCACAAATACAAGGATTTCAGCCACTACTTCATAAAGTTCAGGCGGTATCATCTCTCCGATTTCCAGCTTTGACAGCGTATCCGCCAGCTTTGAATCCTCATGGATAGGGATATCCTGTTCCTTGGCAGCATCAATAATCTTCTCAGCTACAAGCCCCTTACCACTGGCAATGACGCGTGGCGCGCCGTCTTCATTCGGATCATATGCAAGCGCTATGGCCTGTTTTGGTTTTCCGTCTTTGTTTTTACCATTATCAGCCATTTTCCCACCTACGCTCTGGCATCAAAGGACTGCATTGAGATAACCGGCATTTTCCTGATATTAAGCATCTCACTTACAGCTGCATCCTCACTGTCGTTATCCATATCTGTATGAAGCATTGTTTTGGCTTCCATCTTATATCCGCGCTTATTAAGCCTCTCATTCAGAACATCTATATGTTCTTCAATAAGATCAATTATTCCTTCATCAGCAACGTAAAAATTAGTCTTTACATTGTTGTCCTTCATCTTTACATAGACATCCAAAGGTCCCAGATTGTCCATATCAAGGTGCAGAATCGCACTTACCGTCTCCCCGGGTTCAAATTTCCTTTTACCGTTGGAGTAAACATAAAGCTCGCCATTTGCATTCTGATCAGCCATCTTAAGCGGAAGCTGCACATAATGGAACATATTATTCAGCTGATTCATAAAATCTATGTTATTCTGCAAACTTGTAGCACTTTGAAATGCTTTGGAATCTGCTCCCAGATTTTTGGTAATCGTCTCTGCAAGCTGTTTGGCCTGAGTATTTAACCTGTTATAAAGATTCTCAACATTTTCCTTATCACTTACTTCTGAAGGATCAAGAAGCCACTGATTTCTCATGGAATCCTTCATAAGCTTGTTAAAATCATCGCTTTTAAACAGTTTACCAAAGGCCTCTTTTGCAGCCTCAGTGTTATTCTCGCTTTTGGAATAAGCTTCGGCAAGTTCCTTTAAAAGTGCATCTTCATCAATAAGTGCAGTACTTTTGCCTTCAGCCTGTAAAAGAAGCTTTGTTGTCTCAGGACCTGTAAGGCCGCTGCTTGTATTAAGCTCTTTTATTACATTTGCAAAATCATTGCTCAGAGTAACGTTATTCTGATTCTGATTGTTTACAGCATTTTTCCCTGCATCCTGCTCCTGCAGACTGTCTGAAATAATACTGCCTTTATCAGGTGCCTGCGTCTCTAAAGCACTTTGGGATGAATTATTCTGTACAGCTGAAGTTCCGGATTCAGCTGTTTCTGAAGCGACACCTTCCTTACTTATGGTTTCATTTAAAACCGTCTCGGCATTTGCCGCTTTACCATCTTCTCCTTTTACCAGAACCTGTTCTTTTGCAGCATCGCCCTCTGCCATTAACTGTTCTTCTGAAACCGCTTCAGAAGTGGTAGCTGTTACGCTTCCCTCTGTCATCCCTGATGCTCCTTCAGCGAGCATTTTTAAAATATCTCCGTACATATCGTTGGCAGCTGACTCTTTTCCATCAGAAACCAGCTGATTATAAGCATTTGGAAGCTCATCCATAATATCACTCATGGTATTTACAACCTGATGCTGATAATTCTTATAGCTTTCAAACTGAACAATATTCTGATCGTTAATGGGAATATTCAAAGCTTTCATCTGAACCAGAGTAGAAGGTTCAGTACTGCTGTTTTCGGAAACAATCTTGTGCATGTTATTAAGGGATTCCTTATCAATAGACATGCCGTTTTCCATCATGGATTTAACCATGTTTACGTTTTCATTACTTGGTTCCAGACCTGCCTGGCTCAGAGCCTTAAGAACAGTAGGATTAACCGATGTATTTTCATAGAGAGGTGTTAAGGTTATCTGATTGTTGGAAAAACCTCTAACCTCGAAGGAAAGATATTGACCTTCTTTCAGTGGCATCTGCTCGTTCAGCTTTGCTGAAATAACAACATCATCAGCAAGTTTTATCTGAACAGTCTTAGCGCCGCCCTCATCAGACATGGAAATTATCTTCCCGGAAAAACGTTCTCCATTCTCAAGATTGAGCGTGGTTGAGCCTTGTTTATCAACATTCTGATTAACTATTCTGCCATCCACCTGTACGAGCGGGCGGCTGCTTGTCACATTTTGAATGCTACTCATAAAGGCTCTCTCTCATTGAATGTTATTAGATAAAATTCTTAATAAAACTTCTTCTGTGAATAGGACAGGGACCAAGTTTCTTAATAGCTTCGATATGATCCTGACTTCCGTATCCTTTATTTGAAGCAAAATTATATCCAGGATACTTCTCATCAAGTTCAGCCATAAGATGGTCTCTTGTAACCTTTGCAATTATACTTGCCGCCGCTATGGACATACTCTTTGCATCGCCCTTTATGATGGATTCCTGCTTAAAGCGCTCAAGCTGCGGAATGTGCACGGCATCAACAAGTAATAACTCCGGAGTAACGGACAGCTTCGAAACAGCCATATCCATTGCCTCGTAGGTGGCCTGAAGAATATTGATCTCATCAATTCTTTCGCAGGTGGAAAATCCAACACCAACAGATATAGCTTTATCCATTATTTCCAAATAAAGTTCTTCTCTTCTTTTTTCGGACAATTTCTTGGAATCATTAATATACAGAATACGGGCATCTTTTGGAAGAATTACCGCAGCAGCATAGACAGGTCCTGCAAGAGGTCCTCTTCCCACCTCATCTATGCCGCAAATATAGGAAAGATCAGGATGAGCATTCTCATATCTTCTCATTTCCTCAAGTCTTTTATATTCAGTTTCAAGGGCATTAATCTTCTTTTTTGCCTGTGTTACAAGATTGACCACACCCTGCCTGTCATCTTCCAGATATTTATCACAGAAAGCTTCATATTCCGGTACACTGTTAAGCTGTGAAAGCTCTGCTTTTATTTCCCCAATTTTAGATGCCATAGTTACCCCAATTTATTTATCGATTATACCAAAGGATGAGAACGGGAATACCCTTAACCAGGTTCTTCCGATAATATCCTTCCTGTTGATATTACCAACAGCCTCTTCTCTGGAGTCAAAACTATAGTTTCTGTTATCTCCGAGAACAAAATACTCATCATCACCTAATACGACAGGCTCAATAGCTCTGCCGGGATTCTGAATGACTTCTGCGCCGTAATGCTCCTCAAGTACTTCACCGTTTATATAGATCTTACCTTCTGTATCGATCTGTACTGTCTCCCCCGGAAGTCCGATAATTCTCTTGATGAAGTAACTGTCAGGATCCCCTGCATAAGGGAAAATGATTATATCAAATCTCTTGGGATCACTGAATCTGTAAGTAAGCTTATCCGCAATAAGCGCATCCCCATCGTGCAGCGTATACATCATTGATTCCCCGTCAACATCGGTTCTCTGTGCAACAAACTTCATAAATCCCAATGTTAATATAATAATGATTACTACTGTTAATACCGTACTTCCCGTTTCCTTTAAAAACTTTTTCATTTTGTCCATGATGGTCTCTCCAGTGATATTTTTCCGAGTCTGCCGTTTCTGAAGTCGTCAAGGAACTGACTGCAGGCTCTTTCAATATCAGGCTTTCCTCCTTGTTTTATTAGTTTTCTGTTATCAGCAATCGCTGTAAGAATCGATGATTCAGGTGTTTCATAAAGATCTTCTTCGAAAAGATGCTTCTGCTCATCAGTAACCTGATATTTTTCAGAAATTGTATCAGGATACCACTTCTCCAAAATCCTTATAAGATTTACAGCCAGTTCTCCCTTATCAAGGTTTTCATCATTCATGGAACCGATAAGTGCCAGATGAAGTCCCACAGTTTCATCTTCAAACTTAGGCCACAAAACACCGGGAGTATCTAAAAGCTGAAGGTTCTTGCCAAGCATTATCCACTGTTTTCCCTTTGTAACACCCGGCTTATTGCCTGTTTTCGCAGCTGCTTTTCCTGATATTCTGTTAATAAACGTGCTCTTTCCCACATTGGGAATTCCGGCAACCATCGCTCTTATAGGGCGATTAACTATTCCACGCTTTTTATCTCTTTCAATTTTTTCCCTGCAGCTCTCCGTTACCTGATTGAGAACCTGCTTGACGTTTCCGCTTGCCTTGGAATTCATCTCCATAACGCGGATTCCCTGATCTTCAAAATATCTGATCCACTGTTTGTTAGCTTCAGGATCAGCAAGATCGGATTTATTCAAAATTACAAGCCTGGACTTATTCTGTCCCAGCTTATCTATATCCGGATTCCTTCCGGAAATTGGTATTCTTGCGTCTGTTAACTCTATAATAACATCTACGAGTCCGATGTTTTCCTGCATCATTCTCATAGCCTTTGTCATATGACCCGGATACCACTGATAATTATTCATTCAAATTTCCTTTATTTTACAAAACCGTTGTTACCATTCTGTGAACCATAGCCAAACCATGCTTTTCCGGCTATGGTTGCAAGTTTTACAACACCGATATTGGCACTTCTGCTGTCTTCACTGCTGTTTCTGTTATCACCAAGAACGAAAAATTCTCCGTTTCCTAATTTGATCTCATTTTCAGCAATCCCCGCATCTTCCATTTTATCATAATCATGGCTTTCATCGGATACAACTTCGCCATTAACATATAAAAATCCGTCTTTTATCTGAACAGTTTCACCTGAAACAGCCACCACTCTCTTAATATAATAATGGGACTTCTCATTTCCATTGGGTAAAAATACCACAACGTCACCTTTCTTCGGTGAAAACAGTTTGTAAACAATTCTGTTCACCAATACGCTCTGTCCGTTAGTAAGCGCAGGATTCATTGAATCGCCTATGGTTTTCACCCTTTTTCCAAAGGATATGACCAGAACAAAAGCCACAAAAATTGCAAACACAGTATAAAAACAATATGAGAATATCTCCTTAACAAGTTCAGGAGTGATCGTCTTTTTCTCTTCACGGAACATGGAACGATATTTTTTTCGTCTGCGCATAATATATCCTCATCGTAATATTAAAAAAGGGCAATTACATATGTAACTGCCCTTACAAGAATTGCTCTTAGCGAACAACCTTCTCCTTGACCTTTGCCTTCTTACCTGTGAGGCCTTTAAGGTAGTTAAGCTTAGCTCTTCTAACCTTACCCATTCTCACTACCTCTACCTTCTCGATAAGGGGTGAGTGAAGGGGCCAAGTCTTCTCAACGCCTACACCGTTAGAAATCTTACGAACTGTGAAAGTTGCACGGTTTGAACCACCCTGAATCTTTTTAACAGTTCCTTCGAAGATCTGTACTCTCTCGCGGTTTCCTTCTTTGATCTTGTTGTGAACACGAACAGTGTCACCTGTGTTGAACTCAGGAGCCTGCTCATTGAGCTGTTCCTTCTCGATCTCTGCAATGATTGTATTCATTTGCTTTCTCCTATACTATATAAATGGACGTTCTTAAATACTTCTTCCGTACCAGAGGACCGTCATTTTCGCAACATTCAAAGTTTAACACAGTAAGATAACCTTAGTCAAGGGAAATATCTTTACCTTTTGTCTTGTGCGATAAGTTTTCTTATTGCAAGAATCGCTGTTCTTATGGCAGCGTCCATATCATGTACCTGAGGATTATCCAGTCCTTCTTTTGCTCTCTCCTGGTTTGCAACAGTAAGCATTATTGCCTCTGTTCTTGCTCTGAGCCACTGACCGACTATAAACAGTGTTGATGATTCCATCTCTGATCCAAGACAGCCGCATCTCTTCCATGCCTCCCACTTATTCTGAAGTTCATAGAAAACAGGCTTTGTCTCCGGTTCGTGCTGACCATAAAAAGCATCTTTACACTGAACAACGCCTACATGATGCCTGAAATCAAGCTCTTCCGCAGCCTCTTTCAAAGCCTGGGTGATCTCAAAAGTAGCAACAGCCGGATACTCGATAGGTGCATATTCTTTTGAAGTTCCTTCAGCTCTTATTGCACCATTTACCACAATAAGATCTCCGCCTATTACATCCAGCTGCATTCCGCCGCATGTGCCGACTCTTATGAATGTATCAGCACCAATCTTGTGCAGTTCCTCAATTGCTATTGAAGCAGAAGCTCCTCCTATACCTGTTGAAACCACACTTACCTTCTCACCATCAAGGTATCCGGTATAAGTATTGTATTCCCTGTTATATGCAATCTGCCTGGGATCATCAAAATATGCAGCTATCTTCTCGCATCTTCCTGGATCACCGGGAAGTATAACATATCGTCCCACATCACCTTCCTTAAGATGTATATGATACTGATATCCTGCACCTTCGGTATAATCAACCATAGCATTACCTCCTTGTTAAAATATACATCTATTATATCACAAGAACTTGGTTATTTTATGCAACTATGACAACCGAACAGCCAAAACAGGCCCAAACTTTTCATACAAAATCTCCTTGCTGATCAGAAATATTAAAAATTCTTATTGACTTTTAATTGTGTGACACATATACTTTCAAATAACAATTTTCAGAAAGAAGAACAAATATGATAAACAATTACTTCATTAACAACTTAACACCATCAAATCCATCAGATGGAAAGCCCGTGAACGATTCTCAGGGGTTTATTTGTGTTAATAGTGATGAGGATTCAGGGCCATATATACCCTGAGAATACGAAACACATATTTATTGTTTACAAAGCCTCATCAGACTTAAGTTTGATGGGGTTTTTAATTTTTTAAAAGAAATGATTCATAAAAAGGAGGTAAAGTTATGGAAGAAATGATGGTCAGAGGAAAAGAAAACAAAAGGGAGGAGATAATCAGCAGCTTCTACAACGAATATTCAGAGGCCGAAAGGCTTGAAAGGTCCATTCACGGCAGATTGGAATTTGCCACAACCATGAACTACATTCACCGTTATGCAGGTAAAGGTACAAAAGTTCTGGAAATCGGCGCTGCCACAGGACGGTATTCCGTTGCCCTTGCGAAGGAAGGAATGGATGTTACCTCTATCGAGCTTGTAAAAAGCAATTATGATATGCTCCTTGAAAACAGCAAAGGTCTTGAAAATCTTCGCGCATATCAGGGTGATGCCATCGACCTTGGTATGTTAAAAGATAACTCCTTCGAGCTCACCCTGGTTTTTGGTCCCATGTATCACCTTTATGAATCATCAGATATAAATAAAGCTATAGATGAAGCAATTCGCGTTACCAAAAAGGACGGAATTATCATGTTTGCATTCATCTCCGTCTTTGCAATCATGTATTCCAACTATTTCACAGGAAACTGGGCATATGGTCAGGATGAAAACTTTACCGAAGATTATAGAATAAAGCATTTTAAAGAGCAGCTTTTTACCGGATATGACATTACGGAATTCGAGGACCTGTTCACAAGCAAAAATGTTCAGTGGATTACAACAACCGGTGTGGACGGACTTATTGAGCCCCTTGAAAGACGCGATGACTTTGCAGTATCCGATAAAGATTTCGAAGCTCTTTCAAAATGGTACCTTGCCTTTTCTGAAAAGCGCGAGCTTCTTGGCAATACAAATCATCTTCTCTACATCTGTAAAAAGAAATAACGAATCTGAATATAAAAAAGCCTCAGCTTCCTTTTCAGGCAGCTGAGGCATAAAACTTAATCAAACAGTCCATCCATGATGTGAATTGTCATGACTTTGTTTTCGATATCAATATTCTTAACACATTCTTTGATCCCCGGAATCATAACCGTATCAGAAGCATTCTCGGAATCAGCAGGAATGTTTGTACGCTTCATTTCATAAACGTCATTGGCGCCAGTCTGAATTACCTGCTTCAGGATTCCAAGCTCATTACCGTCCTCATCAACAATAGTCATTCCTTCCAGATCTCCGAGGTAGTATTCGCCCTCCTCAAGCTCTATTGCATCAGCACGGGGAATTATCAGCTCTTTCTGTCTGAACCTTTCCACTTCGTTAATGTCATTGAATTCCTTGAATTTAACAATAACAAACTTATTACCGAACTTTACTCTTTCGATGGTGAGTTCCTTTTTACCATCTCGTCCGGTATCAAGAATGACTTTCTTTAATTTCTTAAATCTCTGGGGATCCTCTGTAGTAGGAAAAACATTTACTTCTCCCTTAAGTCCGTGTGCTTTTACAATTACTCCTACCTGAAAATATTCTGTCAATTCATTCTCCCTATTATGTCAAGTGTAATCCCTTGAAAAATCAAGGTTTTTTCTATATCTA
>CAMVLM010000111.1 GCA_947168335.1 uncultured Butyrivibrio sp.
GATTGCATTCTTGGATTTTACTTTGTTTAACCGCATAGAACACCTCCACAACTTACAGTATTATTGCACCACAATACGGCATTACGGTCTACAAGATGCTAAAATTTTACAAAAAAATAAAGCCAGTACTGGCTTTCAGCGATTTGGGGTGTCAAACTTCCGAGGAATTCATCGATAGATTAGCTATACTTGGAACAAAATAAAAGTGCCGGTTTCTGAGTAATTTTAAATTGCACCCTCTGCGTCACTTTTTGCCACTATTTGAGTCTAAGTTCATCCGATTTGCCACCAACTGCATATTTTCATGTGTTTTCAGACATGATATTATTATAATGCGCCAAGAAATGTGAGATGCGAAAAGCACCAAACATTTTGAGGCGTATTTCTTTTGCAAAAGAATACCCCTTTCAGAGCTAATAAACTTGGTTTGTGTGCATAGGGCATCAGCCACCGGGACGTCACGGAGGCTGGGCCCATTTTAATTGGAGAAAAAATCGGAGGAAACTATGGATAACTTTAATACAACAGATATGGAAAACTACGCTAAGAAGATTGATGAGAAGTATGCAGACAGAGATGCAGACAAGATGGGATACCAGGAGTTCAAGTCTGCTTATGCAGATACTGTAGAGAAAGCATTCCACTACAAAGGGATGAGCGATGTTGAGATTGAGAATCGCCTTGTTGATAAGGTTAATGAGACCTATGATGCACTGACTGTGAAGCATTCCGGATCGGATGTGGGCGTAAACATAAGCATTACAGATGCCTATGACGCATACATCAATCATGATGTAACTATTGTGGAAATTGCAGCCGAGGCTACAACAAAGACTGCCGCTGCTCTTGAGAATGCTCCGAATATCAGCAATGGCATAAATGACATCCAGAACTACGATGTCATGAAGAACAAGCTGGTCATGGAGGTTGTTTCTGCTGAGACCAACGCTGAGCTTCTTGAGACTGTTCCCCACAAGGACATTGAGGATATGGCGGTCATCTATCGCTTTGATGTAAAAGACATTGTTGGCGAGGGTGCAACTGTCATCGTGACCAACAAGATGCTTGATAACTACGGTATCACACCTGATCAGCTTCATGAGGATGCAGTTAAAAATGCACCCGAGATCAGACCTATCGTCATCCAGGGCATGGCTGAGGTACTTGCAAAGCAGATGGGTGTTGAAGACATGGAGATGCTTGGTCTTAACATTCCACCGGAGCAGGAGCAGATCTTTGTGGCATCCGTTCCGGATAACGTTCATGGTGCAGGAATCCTTGCTTATGAGGATTTCATGGATAAGGCATCTGAGCGTGTCGGTAATCAGTCATTTTTCATTTTACCCAGCAGTATCCATGAGCTTTTGATTGTCCCTGACAACGGAATGATGGATCTTCATTCTCTTGAGCAGATGGTAAGGGAGGTCAATGCGACTACCGTAGATCCTTCTGAGAAGCTTACTGACAACGTTTACCACTACGATGCTCAGGACAAGGTCTTTGAGCTTGGCGAGAAGTTTGTGGAGCGTCAGGCAGCTAAGGAAAGAGGCGAGGTAAAAGAGGCTGGAGCAAAGAAGTCTCTTCTTGGTGAGCTTAAGGCAGCCAAGGCTGAAGCAGCAAAAGAGCCTCATAAGGATGTGATCGATAAGGGCGTAAAGTCCAAAGGTGATGTGGCGATCTGACATAAAGTCGTTCCTCTTTATAAACTGGCGCTGGTCTGTGGTATATCCCGGGCTGGCGCCAGTTTTCAAAAATCATTTCAAAGGATGGGAGATAAGCATGAGCAGAGATAGAAAAAAGCAAAGAGCAAACAAGAAAAAATATGGAGAAAGATATGCCTTGAACTGTTCAAGGTTCACTGACAGGGACTTAAATCCCATTCCAACGGGAGATATTAAGCCACAGAACTGTAAGACTCCGTGTCCATACGGAGTCGGGAAAAGCATGTTCTTATAATCATGAAGACAAGTGACAGTCCTGCTCCCGGAAAAGGAGAGGGGAAGTACGTTGTCCAGCAGAGATCCCTCCGGGCAAGATACTATCCAGGTAAATGGGATATGACAGGTGGCGGAGTAAGATCCGATGAAACACCTAAAGAGGCAGCAGTCAGAGAATTAGCAGAAGAGCTGGGGATAAAAGTGACACCTGATGATCTGGAATTAGCTTTTGAATATATCAAGGACTGGGATGACGGGACAGGACTACTTGCTTCGATTTTCATGCTGAGAGTTGATGTTCCTGAAGGCGGATTTGAGTTTGATCGCTACGAAGTGAACGATGTCAGGGTTATGCCTTTTAGTGAATTCTATGGTCATATCATGGATCATAATGATGAAGAGATGGGCAGAGGAATCAGGGATATAGAGGCGAGGCTGTAACAGATATAAACAGCAGTAGCTATGAACTGGGGGAGAATGTAATGCCGTTTTCAATTATCAGAAATGACATAACAAAAGTAAAGGCGGATGCCATTGTTGATACAGCAAATCCGGATGTTGCCATAGGGGATGGTGTCGATGCGGCCATATACAAGGCAGCAGGTGAAGAACTGCTTCTGGAGGCACGGAGAAAGATTGGTTATCTTGAGCCCGGTGAAGTGGGAATCACACCGGCGTTTAATCTTGATGCCAAGGTAATCATCCATTCAAGCGGCCCCTGGTGGGAAGGTGGCGATTATGGTGAAGAGCGACTTCTTAGACAGTGTTATGATAAGTCGCTGGAACTGGCTGCCGAGAATGGATGTAAGTCTATAGCTTTTCCGCTTCTTGCAACCGGGACTTATGGATTTTCAAAAGAACTTGGAATACAGATAGCGATCGATGCGTTCACGGCATTTCTCGAAGACCATGAGATGGAGATAACACTGGTTGTTTTCGGGGAGTATGCCTATCATGTGTCCGGTAAGCTCTTTGACGATGTTAAGAGCTTCATTGATGATGAGTATGTGAGCGGAACGCTTGAGGACGAATATAGTCATGATGGCATTCCGGAAGACCAGATGGTATATCTGCAGAGCGTATCTGCTTTTTCGGATGAGGAAGAGTGTAAGGCTGATGTCTCCGAGATATGCGATGAAGATGATGTGAATTTCGGGGAATGGGAAGATGAAGAAGATTCCGATACCTGGGGTGAAGAAGAAACGGATTTCTCGGATGAAGAAGAATCGAATCTTACCCATGAGGACGATGAGATAGGTGCTCCTTTCCCTAATCCGATGACGATCCAGGGCGGGCCCAGTAAGAAGACCACAAATAAACATAATCTTTTTGCCGGTGCTATTGAGGCTATGTCCACTGCCAGGAGGGGCAAAGCTAAAGAATCAGCTCCCATGGCTGCTGCGTATGATGAGTGCCATGCTGAGATGATGTTTGGCACAACCAAAGAGTCACAGTCCCTTGATGATGCTCTTAAGGAGATGTATACGGATACATTTGAGAAACATCTGCAGCAGCTGATTAATAAGAAAGGGCTGAAGAACTCTGAGATTTATGCTGCTGCTAATATTTCCAAGCAGTACTTTTCAAAACTCCTAAAAGGTCAGGTCAAGCCTTCCAAGGAAAAAGTACTTTCCCTAGCTGTTGGTCTGAGACTAAACTTAGATGAGACGGTGGATTTCTTAAGACTTGCGGGATATGCGTTTTCCCCAATTTCGCAGACGGATGTTGTGGTCAAGTATTTCATTATCCACGAGGACTACAACGTTATGAAAATAGATATAACACTCTTTGATTACGGGCTGGATCCGCTGTCGAAGGGATGATGAGGATGGTCAACCCGGAGTTGACCATTTTTATTTGCCTTCATAGTAACATGACATTATCAGATAAAGCTCCACTGCAGGGGAGTATAAACAAATAATTGTTACGATGGAGGTATCAAGATGAGTAAAGGTTATACAGAGATTGTTTATATACTGGACAGAAGCGGATCAATGGGAGGACTTGAACTGGATACAATAGGCGGTTTCAATTCCATGATAAAGAAGCAGCGCGAGACAGGAGAAAAGGCATACGTATCAACGATACTTTTTGATGATGTGACAGAGGTTCTTCATAACAGGGTAGATATCAGAGAGGTTAAGGACATTACACCTGAGGAGTATTACGTTAGAGGATGCACAGCACTTCTGGATGCAGTTGGCGGAGCTATCAAGCACACAGTTAATGCTCACAGGCACGCTCCTAAGGATAAGAGACCTGAGAAGACTATTTTCGTAATAACTACTGATGGAATGGAAAATGCCAGCAGCAAGTATTCATATGGACAGATAAAGAAGATGATCCAGCATGAGCAGAAGAAGTACGGATGGCAGTTCATTTTTATAGGTGCGAATATCGATTCCTATGCTGAGGCACAGCGTTTTGGCATTAAAAAAGAGAGAGCGGTTAACTATATACATGATTCTGTAGGTACTGCAAATCTTTATGCAGGTGTTTCAAAGGCTGTCTGCTCAGTTATGGTGGCTAATTCCTGTGATGAGGCTGATCAGGAGCTGGATTGCGGATATTGGGATGCGGATATACGAGAGGATTATGAGAGAAGGAGCGGCCAGCGCAGATAAAGTTCCGATAGTAGATTCTAAGAGGTTTGATTTATGAGAGATATTACAGATGCTCATATTCATCTTGTTCCTGGCGTCGATGATGGCGCCAGGGATATTGAAGAAGCAATAGAGGAGATTAAAGTGGAAGTTGCATGTGGGGTTAACAGGATAATTGTTACTCCACACAGTTCCGCCTTTGATTATAAGCAGTTATGCAGATGAGAGAGGCAGGTGCCTTGATACAGATAAATCTCTATAGCATACAGAATGACTCTTCTGAAGATAGGAGAGTGTTGACTCGGAAGCTATTAATGGCAGAACTTGTGGATTTTGTTGGAACAGATGCCCATCGGTTATCTCATAGACCTCCTGTGTTAGAGGATGGAATTCGGTGGATAGAAGAGAATTGTTCTGAAGAATATAGAAGAAAGATATTCCAAGGAAATGTGGATGAAATAATAAATGGAGTGCAATAGATGTGATGGATATTAATGTAGGAAGTAGGAATAATAATATATGGATTTCCGGAATAATGGGAGTCATTGTGGGAGACGCTTTAGGATGCCCTGTGCAGTTCAGACCTAGGGAAGAGGTTCAGGCAGGTCCTGTAACGACCATGACAGGACATGGCACTTATGATATGCCGGTAGGAACATGGACTGATGACAGCAGTATGACTCTGGCACTTCTTGATAGTATCCAGGATAAAGGGGTTATTGATCTGGAAGATATAATGGACCGGTATGTTAGGTGGATAAGGAATGGAGAATATACGCCATTTGGTGAAGCTTTTGATGTGGGACATGGTACTATGGCAGCTATCGCGCGGTATATGAAGGGTAGAGACCATAAAAGCTGTGGTGGGACTACTGAGCGGGATAATGGGAATGGCTCCCTTATGAGGATACTTCCAGCGTGTCTGTATGCCTATGAGAAGAAAGTTGAGGATAAAGAAGCGATATCCATGATTCATCAGGTTGCCGGGCTAACCCATAATCATATAAGAGGACAGATTGCCTGTGGGCTATATTATTTCTGTGCGAAAAGTGTGCTTGATGAAGAAGGCTCGCTTGTGGAAAGACTGCAGAAAGGCCTTGATGACGGATTCAGATTTTATGAGGAGTTTTTGCAGGATACATCGGAACTGTCGCATTATGACAGACTTCGGGATATGAAGAGACTTTCAGAAGTTCCGGAGAGCGGAATAAAGAGCAGTGGTTATGTGGTTGATACCATTGAGGCTGCAATCTGGTCACTTATCACAACGGACTCTTTCGAAGAGTGCGAATTAGCGGCGGTTAATCTTGGTGATGACAGTGATACTGTAGGAGCCATTGCAGGAGGGCTTGCAGGCCTTTTCTATGGATATAAGGCGATTCCTGAAGAATGGCTGGAGGTTATCCAAAAGAGGGAATGGATAGAGAAACTATGCCAGTTCTAGGGAGTTTATCCATGCATATTTTGACACAAAAACTCGAGGAATAGCCTTAAATTCACATCTTTTAAAGGAATAATAGAAAAAGAACGCGTGTGCGATAGTGCAGTGGAGATTATTGGACTCCATTTTCAGTAGAATTGAAGATGAGGAGGAAGCCAATAATCTTCTCTTTTGAGCAGAGCACTTAGCGAGGTTCTTTACGAGCTTAGTGCGAGCCATGCAAGTCGATTTGGCGAGGTCTTTTCGAGCCTAGTCGAGCTTGCTGTAGAAAAATATGACAGGTTATTTGGCTATTTGGAACATATATTTTTAGCATGTATAGGGTTATGATTATCATAACTACACAGCAGATGAATGGTGCTGACAGATCAATGAGGCGAGCATAGGACCGGTCATGGACGGGGGACCAGGGAAGCGCGTTCTACTCCGCTGATACATGCGATCACATGGGGAAGTTACTATAGGCGATGAGATTGCAAAACGGAGGTATTGATTATGCAGGAATTCATTATTGACAATGGTATAGTTATCGACGATATCGAAGGTGCTATGGAAGGCATAGCGAAGCTTAGCGGCAAACAGATGCCTAGTCCACAGACCATCAAAAGATTTATCACTAATGAAAAATCCACAAAGTTCTATATAGATGATAAGTGCTCATGTAAGATGCAGCCTGACCGGGATACGGTTTATTTATGGCTCGATAGTGGCTTTACCAACTGCTATGGTGATCCCATAATGATATCTCTTCTGAATAACAGGGGTGGAGGATACACCGGTCACATATGTGGAACCATGGATTTTCTTGCAGGAAGTATCGGCAATTATTTTCCACATAACAGAAAAAATATAACCAGAAATCTGGGGTCACTTAGGGTTAAATACGATAACAAGGTTTCCGGAAGAGATCACGCTCACATTACTGATGAGCAGGAATACCTTATTAAGACCAGCAATGAAGCCAGCTCAAATACAGTTATGGCTGATCTGATCAAGGGACTGAATATCACTTTTACAGAGGCTTGTATTGAACCTGAGTTGGAAGCGGGACAGGAAACTGTTAAGGAAGAGCCCAGGATCCAGATGAATAAATTTGAAGAGAAGATAACAATGGAGCTGCTCTTCGACATGATGGATGAAAGAGACGCGTATATTGATGAACTTCTTGGCATCATTGAGAAGTTAAATACTGAAAATAAGCTCACTAAAGAAAAAATGCAGGAGCTTGAGGCTAAGAATGCTGAATATAAGCGTGCTTTTGTCGACATAAGGGCAAATATGTCTGAGCAGCAGGAAGAAAAGAAGGAAGAACCGGTTGAGATTAGTGGTGGTCATGATCTTCTTGGAAAGAAGGGAAGAATATTGGTACTCGGCGCAGCATCCCTGGACGAGAAGACCATGAGCGGCATAGCTAAGCAGTATGGATTCGAGAAAAAGGATTTTGTATACGAGATCGACTATGAAAAGGTCAAGAGTATGGCAGGAAGAGTGTCCTACGGCGAAAGGTTTGCAGCAATAATCCTTGGAGCTTGCCCTCATAAAGTATCAATGCTTGGAGATTACAGCAGCTTTGTTGAAAAGTGTAAGAATGATGAGAATCTGCCTGATACATATGAGACCAGGACAAACTCAGGCGAACTGAAACTTACGAAGGAGTCCTTCAGGAAGGCACTTGAGGCTATGATGAGGGATCTGATGGAGAAGAAACAGATAGCTGGGTAATGCTTTTGCGTAGCTGATGAATGTTTTGGAAGGAGGCACATTATGACAGGACCTTTTGATGATATGTTTGGAAATACACCCTTTGATCTTAACAATGATGGCCATATAGATGGTGGCGAGTGGGCATTTATCAATGATACGCTCTTCTCGGATGATAGTAGTTCCGGCGTAGATGAGGATGATGAACTTGAAGATGAACTTGATATGGCAGGGCTTGATAGAGATGAGCTGGAGTTGATGGATCCGGAAGAACGCCGCGAAGCACTTGAGGATGCCGGACTTGATGCAGATGATTTCGACGACTTTGACTTCTGACGGGAAAAAACTCGGAGGATTACTGGAACAATATTATTAACTAAAGAAGATAGGAGAGTATGAAAATGAGTGTGTTAAGTTTATTGGGGAGAAAAGTTACTGATATTCGGTTTTGGGTAGCGTATGTGAGGCTTATGGCTTTTCTATCTGTCCTTTTGCACATTGTTCTTTTGAGAATAGAATTAAGAAAAAATTCACCTGAAATTCCTTATATTCAGGAGCTGCCATGATTATGATTACGTGATTAAGTTGGAAATTTGCAGAACAAGTTTTCGTGTGTACAGGTGTGATTATTGGACAGTCAAAGGAGTAAAGTGTAATCATAGAAAACAACTAAATACGACTTGGGGATATGAAAAAAGATTGTTGGGGATGTAGTTAATGTTTTTTTGAAAGGCAGGTATTAACGATGAAAAAGACTATGATTGCATTTTCAACTTTTTTGATTATTGGAATTATTGTTGGAACAATAAGCACTACAGCTCATGCAGAGACCTGGATCGAAAAGAGCAGGAGATTGAACGAAGAATATAATCAGAAGTTTTTGGATGAACTTGAGGCAGCGGGTAACCTTACCCAGGATGCAATTGATGCATTGGATGGACCTAATAGCACCAGGAAGCCTAATCATAAATCCAGTAGAAGCGGAAGTAATGGTGCTAAGAACAGCGGATCCGGAACGCAATCAGGTAAAGGATGGGTTTATTCCTCAGATGAACTGCATGTAATAGGGCTTCCTGAAGGATCAAATGGTTATACAAAACCAGGCTATTACGGTGACGTTGATAGATCTTACTCATCAGGATATTCCGGCGCAGGTAAGGGATGGGTATATGACGCTGATGAGCTTCATGTGATAGGTCTCCCTGAAGGAGAGGATGGATACACAATGCCCGGTTATTACGGAGACATAGACTGACCTGGGAAATAGAGGCTTTTATTCTACGGAATATGACATATATTTATTGATATAAATGAGATATTTTGTATATAGAGAAACCACACCGTTTTCATGAAAGAGAGATAACTCGTGTATCTAATTAATAGTACTCATAGTACTCGAACAAGGGATAATT
>CAMVLM010000112.1 GCA_947168335.1 uncultured Butyrivibrio sp.
CCTCTTCCATGTCTTTTTTTCCTGAGACAGTCGCATTAAGCTGCATAAATTCAGCCTTGGTGGTATTAGCTATGACCTTAGCCAGAGTAGTCTTACCTGTTCCGGGAGGTCCGTAAAGAATTATGGAGCTTATCTTGTCCGCCTTAATTGCACGATAAAGCAGCTTGTCTTTACCAATGATATGCTGCTGCCCAACAACCTCTTCGAGGGTAACAGGCCTCATTCTGGCGGCAAGAGGTGACTCATTCTTCATGGTATTTTGTCTTGCATACTCAAATAAATCCATAGTGTCTCTATTCTACTATATTTTTCTTTTTACTTGAAGAAAGAATTATATAAAAAGGGATGCCGTCTTTTTTAAACAGCATCCCCCATAGCCTCAATATTCTGTTTATGCTATTGCATCAATTGCAAGCTTGATAGCACCCATGATACCCTGATCATCATTAAGACTTGCAGGTACAATATAGTTGTCCAGATCCTTAATCTCATCTGTCACAATATATCCGTTCATAAGCTCTGCAAACTTTTTCCTGATAAGCGGGAAAAGCTGCTCCTGATGCATAACTCCGCCTCCGAGAATAATCTTCTGGGGGCTGAGGATAAGTACATAACTCATGAGAGCAGTTGCAATATATGTGCTCTCGATATCCCATACCTCGTCTTTATCAGCGAGCTGATCAGCGCTGACACCCCATCTTGCCTTAAGTGAAGGTCCTGCTGCAAGTCCCTCAAGACAGTTGTCATGGTAAGGGCAAACACTCTTGCCAGGATCATTTTTCAAAAGAGGAAGTCTGATATGGCCAACCTCAGGGTGAAGCATTCCGTGAAGGAGCTTACCGTTTGAAATAACTCCGCCACCTACACCTGTACCGATTGTAAGATAGATAGCATCAGAAAGACCCTTGGCACATCCCCAGGTAGCCTCTCCAAGCATTGAACCGTTAACATCTGTATCAAATCCAACAGGAATTCCCAATTCCTTCTCAGTCTCTCTGACAATATTGTAGCCTGACCATCCCTTCTTGGGAGTTGATGTGATTGAGCCGTAAGTAGGTGAATCCTTTCTGAGATCTATGGGACCAAAACATGCAATTCCAACAGATGCTATACCCTTATCTCTGAAATAATCAAAAATCTGAGGCATAGTTGTTTCAGGTGTCTCTGTAGGAAACTTTGCTCTTTCGATAATCTTACCGTTCTCATCGCCGATTGCACAAACCATCTTGGTTCCGCCGGCTTCTAATGCACCGTATAACATAACACACTCCTTCAATAAATATATTTCAAAAATTTTACCCTAATAATCATGATATTCTGTTGCGAAAATTTATGCAATATAAAAACCGACACATGGATTATTACCATGTGCCGGTCCGGGATTATTTATTATCAGTCATTATCTGCAGAAATTCCTGCTGTTCTGATGATGAACTGAACTGAGCTGGGCTCATCTGAGTTCGCACCTGAGAAAGATGTGTAGCTCTGAGAAGCCTCATCTACTGCCTTAAGTCTGTCAGTTACAGAAAGAAGATCCTCATCTACTGTGCTTGTAAGCTTCTGGATGCCGTCCTCATCAAACTCAATCATACCGTCTGCAAGCTTTCTTGCACCTTCATCAAGTTCGCCTGCACCGTCATTAAGCTTTCCAGCACCTTCGTCAAGAGCTGCAGCACCATCATCAAGCTTTGTTACACCATCTGCAAGTTCTGTAACACCATCATCAAGTGAAACTGTTCCATCACTGAGCTTTGTTGCTCCGTCTGCGAGTTTTCCTGCGCCTTCATTGAGCTGTCCTGCGCCATCGTTAAGCTTTCCTGCACCTTCTGCAAGCTTCTTGCTGCCATCTGTAAGAGCTGCGCTGTTCTTATCAAGAAGTGATGCACCCTTTGAAAGCTTCTTTGTTCCGTCCTTGAGAGTGCCAATACCTGTGTAAAGTGTATCTCCACCTGCATCCAGCTTCTTAAGTCCTGCATAGAGATCATTTGCACCTGTTGCCAGTTTGGATGCGCCTGTCTGGATATCCTTAAGACCTCCGTTACCTGTGCCGTTGTAAAGCTGGCTAAGTGTTGTCTCTGAAGTCTGAAGTGTGCTGTATGTCATGTAAAGAGTTGTTACTGCTGAAGATGCACCCTGAGCTGTGTTAGCTGAAGCCTGTGCTACCTGACCAACAAGCTTAATAGCATTGGTGTAGCATGTCTTTGCTTCTTCACTCTTTGCTCCGGCTGTTGCAAGATCTCCGCTTGCTGCTGCTGTCTGTGCTGATGCTACTGCAGCATCACCCTTCCTTGTAAGCTCTGCTATATTGTTGTAAACAGCCTGCATCTGTGCTGCCTGTGCATTAGGATCTGCGTTCATTGCTGCGCGTGCTGTTGCTGCAAGGCCATCCCAGTAGCTCTTGTCACGTCCGCCTGTAAGCTGAGTAATTGCTGCCCATCCAGCCTCATTTGCATACTGATCAACACCGCTTACAGATTCAGATGTTGATGAAAGTGTCACGCTGCTTTCATCTGCAGCTGCATCTACACCGGCATCAGTACTTTCGACTGTTGCAGCATCTACACCGGCATCGGTACCAGCATCTGTAGTAGTCTCTGCGCTTTCTTCTGTAGCTGCATCTGTGTTCTCATTTGAATCTGAGCTTTCGCCTGATTCTGCTTCTGAGCCTGCATCTGAGCTGTTCTGGTCATCACTCTGAGAGCTTTCGTTATCAGATGAAGCATCTGATGAACTTTCTGATGATGAACTCTCTGATGAGCTGTTATCCTGTGATGATCCCTGATCACTGTCTGAACTCTGACTTGATGAATCATCTGATGAATTCTGGCTGTCATCTGATGACTCTGAAGAAGAGTTGTCTGATGAGTTTTCTGAATCAGAGTTGTTATTCTGATCATCATTATTTTCATCATTATTCTCATTATTCTCATCATTGTTTGAATCTTCTGTATTCTCATCACCTGTGGATGCCTGAGAAGACTGAGCTTCATTCTGTGCTTCCTCAAGAGCCTTCTCAGCATCTTCTGCTCTCCTGGTAGCTGCAGCAATCTGATCTGCATATACATCAGCAAGCTTATCTGTAAGGCTGTCCATAAGAGCGTTAAGATCCTGTCCTGCAGGAGCTGCGTTAATTGCAGTCTTCTCAGCAGCTGCTGACTGTGCATAAATGATTATATCCTGATACTCACTGAAGAATGTGGTCTTTGCAAGTGTAACTGCATCAAGGTTACTCTTTACTGTGTTAGCTGCTGTAGTAATACCTGCGCTGAGCTGTGCTGCTCCGGTTGAAAGATCCTTAGCTCCATCAGAAGCTGTTCCGATACCATCTGTAAGAGTTTTAGCACCGGTCTGAAGTTTTGTTACACCATCGTTCAGTGATGAAGCACCTGTTGCCACATCGCCAACACCCTTTGTATATGCTGTAATACCATTGTTTAATGTGCTTGCACCGCTTGCAAGATCACCGGTACCCTTTGCAAGTTCGCCTGTTCCGTTTGCAAGAGTTCCTGCACCGTTTGCAAGCTCTCCGGCACCGCTTCTAAGCTGTGAAGTACCATTCTTGAGCTCTGACGTACCATCCTTAAGCTTTGTTGTGCCATCCTTAAGTTCTGTTGTGCCATCCTTAAGTTCCTTAGTACCATCTGCAAACTTTCCTGTGCCGTCTGCAAGTTCACCGGAACCATCTACAAGCTTGGTTGATGCATCTGAAAGCTTATCCATATCTTCATTAAGTGTATCAACCTTATTCGAGTTATAAATCTTATCAAGACCAAGATCTGAAATAACATTTGCACTTGCCATTGAAATAGTCATTGGAAGCTCAAAGTTATTTACATCTGCTGTGATCTCAACATAATCGGGAATATCAACTTCATCCTTATCAATGTCATTCTCTTCAAGCTTTTTATCATCAATCTTAAGAGAATCCTTAAGGCCGGGCATTGCAACACCAACTACTACATAATTGTTTGCATCAGATATAACCTTACCCTTTGAGACCTTAACATTGGCGAACTTTGTGTTGTCCAGCATTGTACCGGAAATCATTGTGAAAGGCACTTCGACATTCTGCTTCTCACCGTCGATCTCAACTTCCTTTGTAAGGGTGTTGGTATAATCGAAACGGATCTTAACCTGTCCGCTCTTGCCTGCGATATCCTCTGCCTTGATTTCCTTGCCATCAAGTGTATATGTAACCTTAACACCTATCGGCACTTCACCTGTGGGAGTTCCCTGATAGTAAATATCAGATCCCTTTGCATCCCATGTGACTGTTCCGTCACCATTTTCTGTAAATGTCTGGTCACCTTTGACATTAACAATATCCTTAAGTGATGTTGTATCCTTGATCTTATCGCTGTTGTCAGCATTCTTAAGCCAGTTGCTTACTACAACATCATCGACTTTGCCGTTTGCATCTGTCATGACGTAAACTGTTTCTTCTTTTCCGCTTTCAGCATTCTCTTTAGAACCTGTGAAAGCAGCCTGCTCCATTGTATCAACAAGCTCCTGGGCCTCTTTATCCTCTTTGGTTTCCACTACTGATTCCTGTGCCTGAGGCTCTGTGGTTTTTGAAAGTCCGCAGCCCATCATTGTTGTGAATGCAAGTGCGAAAGCTGTGAAAACTGATGTAGCTTTAATTAAATTTTTCTTGTACATGTCTAATCCTCTTTTCCTGATGATAAATTTTCTCGTTTTCTATCAGACAACTTAAGCCTTAAGATAATCTACCTCTTTAGCTTTCTTTCTCTCTTTATCCATCTTGCTGCAGCCGCCCATGCCCCATGTGGTTCTGATGATAATGCTGTCAAAAATCATGTACATGGAAGGAAGTACCAGAAGTACTACTGCCATACTGATAATTGCTCCTCTTGCCATTAAGAAGCAAAGAGATGCGATCATATCAACACTGGATACAAGTCCAACACCGAATGTCGCAGCAAAGAAGCTAAGTGCACTCACAATTACTGACTTCATGCTTGTTGAAAGAGCGATTCGTGTGGCCTGCTTTTTACTCTGACCATCCTTACGCTCCTTGCAGTAACGTGTTGTCATTAGTATAGCATAATCTACTGTAGCGCCAAGCTGTATGGTTCCTATAACTACTGAAGAGATGAAAGGAATAACCGTTCCTGTAAATCCGGGTATACCCATGTTGATGAAAATAGCGAACTCAATAACCGCAACCAGTATAAAAGGAAGTGATACTGACTTCATTACAAATGCTATGATCAAAAATACACAGATGATTGAAACCCAGCTTACAACCTGGAAGTCCTTGGCTGTTATGTTTATAAGGTCCTTTGTACAAGGTGCCTCACCAACAACCATGGCATTCTCATCATAACTCTTAACTATTTTTCCAACCTGTTCGATCTGAGCGTTAACCTCATCGGATGCTGTTTTATACTTACTTGTCAGCATCAGCATCTGATACTGATCACTCTGAAGCTCATCAAGAAGTTTATCCGGAACCATGCTCTTGGGGAATGAAGGTCCGATCAGTGAATCAACACCAAGAACTGCATCTATTCCGTCAACGTTCTTAAGATCCTTTATCATGCCCTGGATTGTAGCTTCTTCCATATTTTTATCAGCCAGGATCATGTATGTTGTATTAGTTTCAAAATTCTTCTCAAGCTCTATCATGGCCTGTCTGCTGGAAAGTTTAACAGGCAGTGTCTCTGACAGATCGTAGTAAACTGCTGTGTGTTTGTATCCCCAAAGTGCCGGAGGAAGCAGGCAGAGGAAAATCAATCCAAACATGATTGCGTGTTTTGAAATCCATCTGGGTGTCTTAACAAACTCTGGCATTATAGGTCTGTGCTTTGTCTTCTCAATGACGTTGTCACAGATAAGAATCATTGAAGGAAGAACTGTTACGCAGCTTATTACACCGAAGATAACGCCCTTAGCCATTACTATTCCAAGGTCAAGACCAATAGTAAAGCTCATGAAGCAAAGTGCAACGAAGCCTGCGATTGTGGTGATTGATGAGCCGAGTACTGACTGGAAGGTAGCTGAAATAGCTCTTTCCATTGCTTCTTTTTTATTATCATCACCTGCTTTTTCAAGTTCTTCCTGATAGCTGTGCCATAGGAATATTGAGTAATCCAGCGTAACTCCCAACTGAAGTACTGCACTCAGCGACTTGGTAAGGAATGATATCTGCCCCAGGAACACGTTGGTTCCCATGTTGAACATGATCGCTATTCCTATACTTGCCAGGAAGAAGAAAGGAATAAGGTAGGAATCCATTGTCAGTGACAAAACGATCACTGCCAGGAGAACTGCCATTCCTACATAAATAGGTGTTTCCTTCTCAGTCAGGTTCTTGGTATCAAGTACGATCGCTGCCATTCCTGAAAGAAAGCATTTCTCATTTGCTATCTTCCTTATCTGTGTAATGGCTTCCATTGTTCCGTCACCTGAAGTCGTATCATCAAATATGATGAACATCAGCTGAGCATCGCCGGTACCAAGCGCTTTTGTTATCTGATCCGGAAGCATTTCCTTCGGTATCGTGTAGTCCATGAAGGTGTCATACCAGATGACCTTTTTAACATGCTCGACAGTCTCGATATCAGCCTTCATGGCCGCTATGTCTTTGTCCTGCATCCCTTCAACTACAAATAATGAATAGGCTCCGGTTCCGAACTGATCCATCAGGATGTCCTGACCCTTCATGGTTTCGATCTCACCGGGCAGATAAGAAAGAATATCGTAATTTACTCTCGTAGCTGCCATCCCTATAAAACAGGGAACCATGAGTGCAATACTTGCAATCAGTATTACGAACCTCGATTTTACAATTGCTCTAGATAAATGCTTCATAACATATACCCCGTTAAAAAATATTTAGTGACCGCTGGTCATTTTTTATAATTTATGTTATACTCCAAAAATGACCGGTGGTCAATATTTATTTTCTAAAAAGTTTTAAATTGTGTTATTATAGGTTTTAGGCAGGTTAAAAAGATGGGAAAATGGGACGCTAATAAAAAATTAAAAAGAGATTCTCTTCTGAACACATCATTGGAATTGTTCACATCACAGGGAATAAATCAGACTTCTATTTCAGATATAGTTAAGAAGGCCGGCGTGGCAAAGGGAACCTTCTATTTATATTTCAAAGATAAGTATGATATAAGGAACAGACTGATCGCGAGGAAGTCGAATCAGCTTTTCAGCAGTGCATATCTGGCGCTTCAGAAGGAACATATTTCCTCTGCCGAAGATAAAGTCATTTTTATGATGAAGCACATTTTACTGGAATTACAGGAGGACTCAAAACTCCTTGCCCTTATTTATAAGGATTTAAGCTGGGGACTTTTCAAAGAGGCTGTTACAAATTTCTCAGATGATGAGGACAATGATTTCCTTGCAATAATTGAGACTATGTTTGAAGACTCACCTGTTAAATATAAGGATCACGAAGTTATGATGTTCCTTATCACAGAGATGGTCAGCTCTTCAGGTTACAGTTCCATAATATACAAGCAGCCCATGGCTCTTGAAGATCTTCTTCCCGAAATGGAAATGGCCGTTCGCGGAATTATGAAGTCATACGAAATTCATTAATTATAATAAATAAAAAATGATTGCTTAGCATCTTTTGGTTCGATGCAAAAGCAATCATTTTCTTTTTGTTAATTATGTGGCTGTCTGAGTCTTATAGATTTCCGAAAAACTCATCCTCCGGAGGCGGATCATAATGCGGGCCATCATCTGAGGAATCATCATCCTCATCCCCGTCATCATCTTCGTCATCGAAATCATCGTCGTCTTCGAAGTCTTCATCCTCATCGAAGTCCTCGTCATCCTCATCCTCGTCGTATTCCTCGTCTTCGTCGAAGTCTTCATCATATTCGTCGTCATACTCATCATCATAGTCTTCGTCAAAGTACCCGGCTTCTTCGAGGCGTTCTCGGACATCTCTGTCAAAATCGAGGTCGAAATTTTCGGGGTCTATACCGGCAGCCTTGAGCATATCTGCTCTTCCCTCCTCGTCTTCCTGGAGGAATTCGTCAAAATCAAGGCCCGCATTGCACACAGTTTCCACAAGGTCGGCATCCACGTAAACCGTGAATTCATCACTGTCCCCATCGAAATCGTCATCTACATAAGGCAGATTTTCCGGAAAAAGTGAATACAATCTGCCGTTCTCATCAAAATCAAGCGGGCCAAAGCCTCTTCCAAGGTTAACCTTCATAATACCTCTCAGTTGCGTTCTATGATAGCAGCGGCACCCATACCACCGCCTACGCAAAGTGTAGCAAGTCCCTTCTTAGCGTCGCGTCTCTGCATCTCATAAAGAAGAGTTACAAGAATACGGCATCCAGAACATCCTACAGGGTGTCCAAGTGCAATTGCTCCACCGTTAACGTTGAGCTTGCTAAGATCAAATCCAAGATCCCTACCAACAGCTACAGACTGTGCTGCGAAGGCTTCATTTGCCTCGATAAGATCGAAATCAGAAATCTGGTATCCGACCTTAGCCATTGTCTTCTTGGTAGCAGCAACAGGGCCGATACCCATGATGCGAGGCTCAACACCTGCAAGCTCACCTGCGATCCATGTAGCCATGGGCTTAATGCCGAGCTCTTTAGCCTTTTCCTCACTCATAACAACGATAGCTGCAGCACCGTCGTTGATACCTGAAGAGTTAGCTGCCGTAACCATTCCATCGGGCTTGAATGCGGGACGAAGCTTTGAAATGCCTTCCTTAGTAACGCCTGCTCTGGGGCCCTCATCCTTATCAAAAATGACTGTTCCCTTCTTGGTCTTGATCTCTACGGGAACGATTTCCTCATCAAACTTGCCTTCAGCCTGAGCCTTCTCACACTTCTGCTGTGAATTAGCTGCAAACTCATCAAGCTCTTCTCTTGTAAGTCCCCACTGCTCACAAATATTCTCAGCAGTGATACCCATATGGAAACCGCCAAATGCATCTGTAAGAGCATCCTTGATCATGGTATCAATAAGCTCACCATTGTTCATTCTGTAACCAAATCTTGCATTCTGAAGTGCGTAAGGAGCGCGTGACATGCTCTCTGTACCACCTGCAACGATAATATCTGCATCACCC
>CAMVLM010000113.1 GCA_947168335.1 uncultured Butyrivibrio sp.
TTCATGGAATCCATGTGTATTTCAAGGAATATGTTCCCAAATCCCAAGAAGCTTCTTATCGCCGGAAACAGTGCCGGTGCTTTTGCAGTGCCTGCACTAACAGATGAGATCCTTACAATGTGGTATCCGGATGTAAAGGATGTCACACTTCTTTCGGACAGCGCGCTCCTTTTATACAAAAAATGGAATTATACAGCAAGGGAGGTCTGGCATGCGCCTGCACCTATCTGCAAGGCTATAGATTCTGACAATATTACTTTGTGCTGGTATAGAAATCTTTATAAAAAGTATGGTGAAAAGCTAAAATACCTTTATTCCAGCTCCACAAGGGATTATCTGTTGAGTGCGTATTACAGCGATGTCGCTTATAAGAAATATAAAACCGATTCCGATGTTCAGGAGGCTTTTTACAAACAGCTGATTGAGATGGTGGGAGAGTTAAAAGAATTAACACCTAATTTTCACATGTTTATAAATAATTGGGAGATTCCGCTTATTACAAAGGGCGGAACCGTTCACACTGCTGTAAGGGAGCCTTATTTTACCAGATTCACACAGGATGACGTCACAATGGCCAGATGGTTATATGATGCCATAAATGGAAATTTATATGATGTTGGAATGAATCTGCTATAATTTTTTACCCGCAACATGCCGAAATATTTTCTGTAGAAGTTATATGCATTACCGAAACCATTAAACTTATTTTGTAACTTTGAATGGGGATCTGCTATGAAGCGGGGGAAGAAAAGAAAATCGAGAATAATCCGAAGAATGATTCTTATTTTATCCTGCGCCACATTTCTGGTGGTGTCAGGTGTTTTTGCTGCAGAAATCTATGCAGAACATATCAGCTCCACAAACATGAAAAAAGTTCAGAGTATGGCATCCGTTTCAGTTCAGAAAAACGGTGAGCTTAATGAAACCGAAGAGGATACTGAAAAGAAGGAAAATCTTGTCACCCTTAAGATGGAATATCTTATGAAGAAGAACAGCGATTTAAGGGGCTGGCTTAGAATACAGGGTACAACCATAGATTATCCGATAATGTTCAGAGATGATGATAATGATTATTATCTTCAGCATGACTTTTTCGGTAATTCTGACAGAAACGGACTTTTGGTACTGGATAAAAGATGTAACAGTGATCTTGAAGACAATCATCTTCTGATACATGGACATAATATGAAATCCGGAGCTATTTTCGGAACGCTTAAATATTATAAAGAAGAGACATATATGAGGAAGCATCAGGGCATTGAGCTTGATACCGAAAATGAGCAGAGGTTCTATGAGGTAATAGCAGTTCTTGATACAAATACCACCGGAGATAACGGATTCAATTTCGCGGAATACATAGATCTGAATGATAAGGATACATTTGATACATATGTTGCAAACCTTAAGGCGAGATCGCTTCATAAAATTGCTTCAACTGCGACTTATGGTGATGAACTTATGACACTGTCCACCTGCGACTACACAATGAAAAACGGAAGACTTCTTGTAGTTGCCAAAAGAGTTGGTTAAAGGGAGAAATATTATGAGAAGAATAAAACTATTACTTGCAGCTCCTATGCTTATCCTGATGCTTTCATCAGCTCCGAATAATGTAATAACCGCGCAGGCAGTCAAGGTTGATATTAAGGATAATTATGATACCGGAGCGCTTGGTCAGGAACAGGACACCGAGGCTGAAAGACAAATGGAAGCTGCCGAAGAAGCGGAAGCAAATGTATCTGACAGTGCTTCATCAGGTAACGCCGCAAGCACTGCTTCATCAACTGCAAACAATGCAGCAACAACTGCTGCATCCACTACGGCAACATCAGCTTCGACTACACCTACAAGCACACAGACAGCAAGCAGCACAGCAAGTACAACACCTACAGCTGCAACAACGGCTTCCACAACAACTACGGATATGCCAAGGACCGGAGATGACAATCGTATAATGATCACCTTTACCGTAATGCTTGCCAGTTTTTCAATATTCCTGACAGCACTTATGGGTGAGCGGTACAGTAAAAAGAGATAAAATAAAAATCGAAAATTCTTATAAAATGACTATAAACTTTTTATTAATGATCCGATATAATAAATGAGTAATAGTTCGTCTATGGGGGGATAAACATGTTTCATTATTTATCATCGGTGATATTTCTTATTGCAGTTATTGCAATATGGTTTTTACCAAGAACAGCACCAGAAGACTAAAAAGTCCGACGCATTTGCGTCGGACTTTTGTATTGAATATCATGCAGGATAATTAGTGTTCTGTCTGAAATTCTGGTTGTTCATCTGATTATAGTAGTTTGCAATGTAAGCATTCTTAAGTGTGCAGTAGAGCTGAGCATCAGCATTGGACTTATAAGGGCTTACGAAGAAGAGTTGTGCAAAGCCTATAGTGATGAAAGAAAGAAGATACCAGGGAATAAATGAAAGATCAAACAAAAATGCGTTCCACTTCTGACCGTTCATCATCTGTCTTGATTTCTTAAGTGCATCAGTAGCGCTGATGTAAGGATCATCCACAAGGATGTAGGGAACGAATCTGTATGAGTAACAAAGAATCAATCCCGGAACGAAGAAAAGCAGGAAGCCTATCATTATAAGAATATCCCTGAGGAAATAACCGAAGACCATTTCAAAGTAGTTGTGAGTAAAGCCGTAACCGATCTCGGAAAAATCTCCCTTGCGATACTGATTAACAAGGAAGAATCTTGCTAATCCGGCTTTTACAGGATTGTAGATAAAAATACTGATTATAATATTGATAAGAATAACAAATCCCAGAATAGAAAAAATGACACCAAGAGCAACAACCAGTTCTTCGTTGCCAAGTGCAACTGTTTCAATTTCGTCTGTAAGACTATCTCTCTGTTCGGGGCTCATTATTACAGTTCCGGTTAAAGCCAGAATAAAACTTAAAAGAGTGGCAAGAACACAATACCAGTAGTTGTTCTTGAAGCAGAATTTCCCCTGTGTTTTAACAAATTTTCGATTCCACATATTATGATTCCCTCCTAAAACTTAATTCATAATCTTTAGCATTATAGCATGTATTTAATTAAATCTGATATAATAAATAGAAAAGCGGCATTAATTTTTTGTTTTTTATGAGGGAGACATTTAATGTCATGAAAAGGACTAAGGGATCTGTGCTGCTTATTTCAATTGCAGTACTTATATTTCTTTTAGCGGCGGCATTCGGCACTAAGACAGGCGCTTTGTTTGCTTTTGCTTCAGAGGATGAATCATCCACAGTTTCAGATGATACGGATTTGGCTAAATCAGGCGGTGGATATGCTGTAACCGGGCAGATTGAGGGAGTCGGATATACAACAAGGCTCTTTAATGCTACCAACGGGCTTCCGACATCTGATGCCAACTGTATTCTTGCAACCAGTGACGGCTATATATGGATTGGCGGATATAGCGGAATCATACGCTATGATGGAAATGTATTCGAGAGACTGGATTCATCAGGAGGCCTTACTAACGGCAGGGCTGTATTTGAAGACAGTCTGCACAGGATATGGATAGGCACAAATGATAATGGCGTTGTAATGCTTGACGGAGATCAGCATCATTACACCTATAAAGAGGGCTTGCCGTCTTCGTGTATCAGAGCATTTGCGGAAAGTAATGACGGCACGATTTATATAGGTACAACCAATGGTGTCTGTTACATGGGGCATGATGGAGTTCTTCACAATATGGAGGATTCACAGATCAGGAATTCTTATGTTTTAAGACTTGTATCAGATACTAACGGAAACATATACGGATGTATAAAAAGCGGTGCAACTTTCAGAATAAAGAACAGAAAGCTGGATTCTTTTTACTATGGTCATGATCTGGGAATTGGAGAAGTAAAATCAATTCTTGTGGATCCTGACAATGAAAGAATGGTTTATCTTGGAACCGATAAAGGAACTGTTTTCCACGGAAGTTTTGAAGATAAGCTGAAGACTTTGAAGAATATTCCTTTGGATGCTATAGGAGCAATACAGGAGCTTCGTTATGCCAGCGGAAGAATATGGGCGATAGCTGATGGCTTTGTGGGTTACTTTGATGAAAAAAGAGCTTTTCATCTGTTAAAGGATCTTCCGCTAAACAGCGGAATGGAAACCATGACGGAAGATTACCAGGGAAATTTATGGTTTACATCTTCGAGACAGGGCGTCCTTGAAATAGTATCCAATAACTTCCAGAACATTACTGAAATGGCAAAGCTCCCTGATGAGGTTGCAAACAGTACCTGCATGTACAAAGACAACCTGTATATAGGCACAGATAAGGGACTTCAGATTGTGAACTCCCAAAATGAACGTATCACAAATTCGATTTCTGATAATCTTGGTGATACCAGAATCAGATGCATTATGCGGGATGATAAGAACAATCTGTGGATTTCTACATATTCTAATGACCGAGGACTTGTCTGTTTTAAAGATGATGAAGAAATAATAACCTTTAATGAGGATAATGGTTTTATCAACAATGGCGTAAGATGCACAAAGCTTTTAAAAGACGGAACAATCCTTGCAGGAACAAACGGCGGACTTGCCTTTATTAAGGATATGTCTGTTGTAAGGACGGTAGGCGAAAAATCCGGTATGCGAAATACTATTGTCCTTACAGTTGAAGAAGGAAACGACGGAAAAATATACTGTGGTTCCGATGGAGACGGAATATACGTAATAGATGATAATAATGTCACCAGACTGGGAAGAGATGAGGGGCTTACCAGTGATGTTATCCTGAGAATAAAGAAGGATGTAAAGCGTGATGTGCTCTGGATCGTTACATCCAATTCCATTGAATTTATGAAGGATGGCGAGATCACCCCTGTAAATAATTTCCCCTATACGAATAACTACGATATCTATTTTGATGATAATGAAAACATGTGGATACTTGCATCCTACGGAATCTATTGTGTAAAGGCACAGGATCTTCTTGATAATGAAAGCTTTGAATACAAGCTTTACGATACGGCAAACGGACTTCCCAGTGTACCCACAGGTAATGCCTTCAGTGAACTTGATGACAATAAGAATCTGTATGTTGCAGGAAGGTCTGCCGTCAGCAAGGTAAATATTAATAATTTTTATGAACAGGCAAATGAAATTATAGTGGGAGTAAAGGCTATTTTCTGTGGTGATGAATATATCGCACCGGGAATAAACGGAGAATATGTTATTCCTGCTGATGCCGGTCGTATTCAGATAAATGCTGCAATCCTGAATTATACACTTTCCAATCCCAAAGTTGCCATTTATCTTGAAGAGGACAAAGAATCAGGTGTTGAGGGAACCCAGAACAATCTGCCTTCTCTTGAATACACAAATCTTGGATACGGGGACTATAAGCTCCATGTTGAGATAGTTGATGATGTAACAGGCGAAGTTACAAAACAGGCAGTATTCAGCATTATAAAAAAGCCACGCCTGTTTGAACTTTTAATAGTAAAGATTCTGATAGCCCTTCTTGCAGCTATGCTTGTGGCATTTATTGTATGGCGTATCATGAAGGGGACAATTATTCGCAGGCAGTATGAGCAGATCAAGCTTGCCAAGGAAGAGGCAGAGAGAGCAAACAGCGCAAAGTCCCGTTTCCTTGCAAATATTTCGCATGAAATACGTACTCCCATAAATACCATTATGGGAATGGATGAGATGATACTTAGGGAAAATCCCCGCGAAGTTCCCAAGGGGTATTACCTTTCAATAGTAAATTACGCAATGGACATCAAAAATGCCAGTGAATCACTTCTTGGCCTTGTTAATGACGTTCTTGATCTGTCCAAGATTGAATCAGGTAAGATGCACCTTGTGGAGCAGGAGTACGACATAGAAAATCTTCTCCGTTCAAGTGTTTCAATGATAAGAGTAAGAAGCGAACAGAAGGACCTGTATTTTAATGTCGATATTTCTCCTGATATTCCAAGGAAGCTTTATGGTGACAACGGCAAGATAAAGCAGATTATCCTGAATCTTCTGACCAACGCGGTAAAATACACCGAGGAAGGTGGCTTTTCATTAAAAGCCGGAATTGTAGAGAAATATGATGACAGCTGTAAAATAAGATTTTCCGTAAAGGATACGGGAATAGGCGTAAAAAAAGAGGATATAGACAAACTCTTTACTGCTTTTGAAAGGCTTGACGAAGAGCGGAACAGTGCTATTCAGGGTACCGGTCTTGGACTTGATATTTCAAGGCAGTTTGCGAATCTCATGAATGGTGAACTTACCTGCGACAGTGTGTATGGTGAGGGTTCTGAGTTCGTATTTACTGTTCCTCAGAAGATAGTGGATGATACTCCAATAGGTGAGTTCATTGAACATGATGAAAAGCTGACCGCCGGGCCTTATGTACCGGAGTTTATAGCTCCTGATGCAAAGATTCTTCTGGTTGATGATAATCCGATGAATCTGACGGTTATCAAAGGCTTATTGTCTGCTACAAAAGTTGATATTACAACAGCAATGAGCGGTGAGGAATGTCTGGAAAAACTTAAGGAGCAAAGCTTCCATCTGGTTTTGCTTGATCATATGATGCCTGGAATGGATGGAATAGAAACCCTTGTTGAAATCCGCAAGGATTATGCTGATCTTCCGGTTATCGCACTTACGGCAAATGCTGCAAAGGGCAGTAATTATTATAGCTCCAAAGGCTTCAACAGTTATCTGCCAAAGCCGGTAGACGGTAAACAGCTTGAGAAGGAGATCAGGAAGTATCTTCCTGATGACATAGTTGGAGAAGCAGACGAAAGTTATACTGCAGCTTCATCTGATGAAATTCCTGAAGATAAAATGTGGCTTTATGAGGTTGATGGAATTTCGGTTGAAGAGGGTATTAAAAACAGTGGCGGTGTTGATCCGTATTTATTCTCACTTGATCTGTTCCTTGATACGATAAAAGAGAATGCTGAAGTTATTGAAAACACATTAAAAGAGGATGATATAAGACTGTATACAGTAAAGGTACATGCTCTTAAGACTTCAGCGAGAATCATAGGTGCGGAGGAGCTTTCAAAGCTTTCTTTGGATCTTGAGAATGCCGGAAATAAAAATGACAGAGAATTTATAGAAGCAAATACTTCAAAACTTCTGGAAATGTACAGGAGTTACGAAGAAAAACTTTCAGCGCTGCATAAAAAAGAGGAAGAATCAAATACTCCTTCAGAAGAAATCCCCAGGGAAGAACTTGATGAAGCCTATGCTGCTTTAAAGGATCTGGTTTCCACAATGGATTATGACGGCGTTGAGATGGTGCTTGAACAGGTGCGTGAGTACAGGCTTTCACCTGAAGATGATGAATTTATCAAAAACGTTGAAAAAGCACTTAAGAAGTATGATTGGGATAAACTTGAAGAATTGATGTCGCACTAAAAGGAGCGGAGGTATCAGATGGACGGGAATAAAATACTTGTAGTTGCCGAAAAAGAGACATTTCTTGTAAGAGTCCTGATTAAAAAGATTCAGGAAGCTGAAATTGATGTCGCATATGTTCCGTATAATGTAAATGCGATTCATGATCAATGGGAGTCGGCCAGTCTTATTACCTGCTATATGGATACGGGAGAGAGAGTACCTGATGACGTTATCAGATTTCTGTCGGATAAGATGATGGATGACAGTAAACAGATTATCCTGATAGGAGATAAGACTGATCTTACTTATGCAAAAAAAGCATTACAGGCGAGCCTTGTTTACAAGGAATTTGAGAGACCTCTTGATAATGCGGAATATCTAAAGACTGTGTCTGAGATATTTAATAAGATCGAAGCAGGTGAATTTAGAAAAAGCATACTTGTGGTTGATGATGATGCAAGTTACCTTGGGCTTGTGAGAGAGTGGCTCAGGGAAAAGTACAGGGTGTCAATGGTGACATCAGGTCTTCAGGCAATCAAGTGGCTTGGGAAAAACAAGGCGGATCTTATTCTGCTTGATCATGAGATGCCGGTAACTACAGGACCACAGATCCTTGAGATGCTAAGAAGTGACGAGGAGACAAAGAGGATTCCTGTTATTTTCCTTACGGGTAAATCAGATAAGGAAAGTGTAATGCAGGTTGTTGCGCTTAAGCCTGAGGGGTATTTCCTTAAGAATATAGACAGGAAAGAACTGATGAATAAGCTTGATGAATTCTTTGCTTCAAGAGTATAAAAAACCCATCGCAAGATGGGATGAGGTGAAGCAGGATACGGGAATCGAACCCGCCTCTTCAGCTTGGGAAGCTAACATACTACCGATGTACTAATCCTGCAAAAGTTTTCAAACAACTATTAAATAATAACGAAATTGTGTTATAATTTCAAGTGGTTGATTGAAAAACGTTTTGTATGGGAGGATACAAAAAATGGTAGTAGATAAGACGAAAGCAGTTGAAAAAACAAAGGGATTTGCCGGTGAATTTCGTGAGTTTATCATGCGCGGCAATGTAATGGATCTGGCAGTCGGTGTTATCATAGGTGGAGCTTTTCAGGCAATCATAAGCTCACTTGTTAATGATATCATTATGCCGGTTATCAGCTTTATCACAGGCGGTATTGATTTTAACAACTGGTTTATTGCACTTGATGGTTCCAATTATTCAACTCTTGCAGCTGCACAGGAAGCAGGTGCTGCAACACTTAATTACGGAACATTTATTACCGCTGTTATCAATTTCCTGCTTATGGCTCTTGTTATTTTCTGTATCGTTAAGAGTCTCAACAAGCTCAGTGAGAAGATCAAGAAGGATGAGGAAGAAGCAGCTCCCACAACAAAGATCTGCCCTAAGTGCAAGAGCGAGATCAATATTGAGGCAACTAAGTGCCCTTGCTGTACTTCAGATTTATAATTTCGGAATAAAATACAAATCCTGCATTCCTGTATGGAGTGCGGGATATTTTTTACATCTGATGTTTTACTACTTCGTATTCATTATTGTTTCGATAGAAGGGGCATTCTTTTCTGTTACCCTGCATCATTCTTGCGTAATCATCCTCATCCATGTTTACGCCGCAGTAATAAGCTTCATCGTCCTCGTCATATTCATAGTATGTACAATCGTCACAGTGCATATTTACCTCA
>CAMVLM010000114.1 GCA_947168335.1 uncultured Butyrivibrio sp.
TGACATTGACTGGTAGATCATGATTGAATCGTAAAATGTGGCATTACCGTTTGTATCTGTATTGTTGGCTGTAAGATCACAGTTATTCAGAGTAATTGAGTTAACACCTTCGATGCAGACACCTTCAGAAAGGTTTGAAACAAGTGTTGCATCAGAGACTGTAATGTCGGCAGTTGAATAGATTGCAGGTGAACCGAGGCCATTAGTTGTATATGTACCTCCGTCAACAGTTACTGTACCGCCACCTCTGTCAGTTCTGATAGCTGCAGAAGATCTTCCGCTTGTAGTAACTGTAAGGTTGGAAGCTTCAGTGATTCCGCCACCTGTGGTCATGATTCCGCCTGATCCGTCACCTGTAGTTGTGATGGTTGAATCAGAGATGACCACCTTTGTGCCGTCACCTTCTGCTCCATTCTGTCCGCCGTTACCGCCATATGAGAAAACACCGTTTGCGCCATCAGCATCAGATGTAATATTTGCACCGGTGATTGTGGTAGTTGAGCCATCCTTTACAAGAACTGCTGCGTTAAGTCCATAAAAATTGCAGTTGTCTCCGCCGTCTGAATCACCTGTCTTGGTTACTGTTGCGTCAGAAACAGTTACTTCATCTGAAGTACTGATAAGAAGTGCGCTTTCATCTGCTGTAGTACTTGCGTAAGTCTCACCGCTTTGAGAATCAGATCCGGTGATCTCTGTTGCGCCGCTGTAATCTATGTCGGCACTGCTGCTTCCGCCACCGAATCCGCCGCCGGGTGCATTGCCTCCCTGACCGCCATCAGGTGGATTACCCGGTGCCTCTCCATCGGGCTTTTCACCGTCAGGTGGATTTCCGGGTGCTTCGCCGTCCGGCTTATTTCCATCCGGCGCTTCTCCATCCGGTTTATCTCCCTGAGAACCGTCTGCATTTTCGCCCTGAGAACCATCTGCATTATCGCTCTGACTATTACTATCCTGGGAGCTGTCTGCATCCCCACTCTGAGAACTGCTGTCCTGCTCTGTTGTATCAGAAGATTCCTGAGATTCTTCCACAACTGTTTCAGTTGAAGCCTCGGTAGTTGCACTTCCATTTGAACATGCTGTCAGTGAAAAGCACATCATTGCAATACCTGCAGCTGAAATAATTTTCTTTATCTGTCTATTTTTCATTTTGAACTCTCCTTATGTTTGCTGTTGTTTATGAACATAAGATAAGTCTCGAACCTTAAATAAACTTAAAAGAAAAAATATTTTTATTTTTTTCTGAGTGTCTCCCTGAGAATCGCTATAAGTTCCTGCTTGTCAGTATTCTGCTTCAAAGTCTTTGTCTTGTCGGAAGTGAATTTCGTTATACTCTTAAGAATTCTCTTCTGGTTAAAAGACATGCTGCGTGCGTAAATTTCGGAAATCATCTTTCTTGTGCCTTCAATCCGCTCCTCCATGGATACTTTCTCCATGTTCATTTTTGTTTCTATCGAGCTGACTTCAGCACGTATACGCTCACTGACAGCAGTCTGTGCGGCAGAAATCTTTTCATAATTCTGCTGGGCCTGGACATTGAACTCCTCATGCATCGATTCAACATTTTTAAGAAGAGCAGAAAGAGAAGCTTCTGTCAAAGCATAGTCCGCACCCAAAACCATAGCAAAAAGCAGTGCAAATACCTCATAAACTGCCGGATTTACCATCTCATGCAATCCGTTCACAGCAGGGATAAGATACTTTACAACAACAATTCCCGCAAAACCAAAACCAATACTTACAGGAACGCATATCCTTCCCTGAATGTTCAGAGGTACATTGCTGTAGTCCCACCACCTTGCATGGAAACGCTTCTCAAGAATCCACGAAGTGCCAAACTCAGCAATTGCACTGCCAATATAACAAATGATAAATATTGCCCATACGGGAAAAGAAGGATCCGACAGGGCTGGGATAAAACTGAATACCATGGATGCAATTACAACACATGAACCGTATATCGGGCATATGGGGCCAAAGAGGAATCCCCTGTCAGCCCACTTTTTCTCCTTTGCGGTACAGTAGATCGACTCCCATACCCAGCCAAGGAAACTATAAAAGATAAATTCTACAAAATACTGAGATATAACCATATCATTCTCCAATAAATCCAATTGTATCAATTTACCTTTTTAGTATAACACCCGAAAAGTCCCTTTACATCAGCTTATCTCTTTTTCATGTAACTCCTGAATCTCATCAAGAGCTGAAAGCATAGGCTTTACATCCTTACCAAGGAGCTTTCTGTCCACATAGTTCTTAGTGATCTTCATAACTGTTCCGCTAAGTGCAACTACACCGATAAGGTTGGGAATAGCCATCATACCGTTGAAAGTATCGGAAAGATCCCACGCAAGTGTGAGGTCCATGGTAGCACCAACAACGATGAACACTACAAAGATTACCTGATAAACCTTTATTGCCTTTGTACCGAATAGATACTCAAATCCCTTTGAACCATACTGGCTCCAGCCAAGTACTGTTGAGAAAGCAAAGAACAGAATTGCAACTGCAATAAAAGCTGATCCCGCACTTCCGAATACTGATGAGAAAGCCTCAGAAACAAGGGCTGTTGATACTTTATCTGAAAGAACCGCACCGGTCTCAAGGTCTACAAGGCCACTTGATAAAACTGCAAAAGCAGTAAGTGAACATACGATAATTGTGTCAGCGAATACTTCAAATATTCCCCACATTCCCTGAACAACAGGTTCACGGACGTTTGAGCTTGAATGAACCATTACTGAAGAACCAAGACCTGCCTCATTTGAGAACACGCCACGCTTCATTCCCCACTGAACAGCCATTGCAACACCGCTACCAACAATACCGCCGCCAACAGCTTTCATTCCGAAAGCACCTTTAATAATTGATGTGAAAACTGCACCCAGCTGATCAATATTTACAACCAGAACAATAACAGCGCCGATAAGATAAATAACAGCCATGAAAGGCACAAGCTTTTCAGTAACAGCAGCGATTCTTTTAAGTCCGCCGACAATAACAAGTCCTGCCAGTATCATAAGAGCAAGTCCTGTCACAATATACGGAACATGGAAAACTGTATTCATGTTTACAGCGATGGAATTGATCTGTCCCATATTACCGATTCCGAAGGAAGCAAAAATACAGAATACACTGAAAAGTACAGCAAGGGCAGAACCGATTCCGGCGCATCCCTTCTTTTCACCAAGACCATCCTTTAAGTAGTACATGGCACCGCCGCACCACTCATTTCTCTCATTCCTTCTTCTGAAATAGATACCAAGTACGTTCTCGGAAAAGTTTGTCATCATACCGAAAAACGCAACAATCCACATCCAGAAAATAGCTCCGGGGCCGCCTGCTGCGATAGCTGCCGCCACACCGGCAATATTACCTGTACCGATTGTTGCCGCAAGTGCAGTACACAGACTCTGGAACTGAGAAATCTGCATATCATCATCAGATGTGTGTGCAGTAACATGGGAATCCTTGAAAATTCCACCGATCGTACTCTTAACCCAGTGTTTGAAATGTGTTATCTGGAAACACTTTGTAAGAATGGTCATAAGTATACCGGTTCCCACAAGGAGAATCAGCATAGGCAGCCCCCAGACAAATCCGTTTACTGCATTGTTTACCGTCTCAACTGTCTTCAAAAAATTACTCATTACGCTCTCCTCACCTAAATAAAATGATTGATGTGTAAATGGGAAGACTCCCCTGACAAGATTGTATACACGGATACATATATTAGCATTTTAAAGTATTAAAGCGCTAACGTCAAGAATTAAGAGACCCAAAAATCGGGTCTCTTGTATACCGGAAAACATTCGTCAGTCTGATGAACTGGAAGCAGAGCTTGAAGCTGCTTCTCTGTCTTTGATCATGTGCTGAAGGGTTATGAGAATAGTAACAATTATCTTCTCATATTCAGTCTTGTAAATATCGATGCAGTACTTATCATGAATGGACAAAATCTTCTGGGCAATTACTGCAATGATCTCATCATTCTCATCATACAGCTCAAAGTTGAGACCAAGAATATTTCCCTTAAGCTTCCATCCAAGTCCCACGATGTTTGTTACATCCTTGATTATGTGCATAACTTCATTTGACAGCTCGAAGGATGTCCCATCCGCCATTGTAATAAAGTGTCTCTCATGAATGGAGATAAGCTTTCTCTCCACATGCGCAACCGGATTGCCCTGTGCATCTACAATATCTGTCTTGTCGTGAATGGACGGGAACTTGGTTGAGGAATGATAAACAACGGTCTCGTTATCATCTGTGACATCAATCAGCTTATGAAGTGTAAAAACCTTTGATGTCGTAAACAGAGACTTCTTTGGCTCGCCAAATCTTTCAACATTGTTGATATTGGCTCTCTCGCCCACTTCCCTGAAACGATTAATCTTTGAAAAAACTCCCATACTACTTTTCTCCTCCTATAAAAAAATATAAAACCCAGACCTTTCACATACCCATCGGTCTCTTATCACTTCTATAATCAGTGTCTCTCATTTTCATTCTCAAAACGCTCGCAGAATCTTGCAGAAAATGAGGGCTCTTCATCTCCCAATGTAAGGTGTGTAATATCACCTGCCCTGAGAGTTCTGAATATTGCAATGCCCTTCTGCCTCTCCTCACTTACAACTTCAGTCAGGGATGTGGGTGCCATGGCAAGAAACTGCATGGGAACAAATGGAGATATTCCCCATAAATATGAAAGCAGCACCGAAGTAACTCCAAAATGACAGAAAAACGCAACTCTCTTTTCATTATTCTCACGCACTCTGTAAATTCCGCCATCCCTATCGTAACCATATTTAGAGAGCAGCTTGTCAAACTCAGAAACAACGTGGTCGTAAACCGAAGTCATATTCGAGCATTTCACAAGCTCAGATTCTCTCCACTTTTTTGCATCAAAGATCTCCGGATGATCCATATAATATGAAGGAAGTACATCCCAGACTATTCGCTTGTGATATTTTCCGGTCTCTTTATCTATAGCCAGTTCATTAAAATAAGACCTTCTGGTCTCCTCATCTGCTTCATTAGGATCAAACAAAGCAGGGAACTCCTGAAGCCATTCGCAAGTCACAGCCTCTTTTCCCAGAGCCTTAAGCGAATAGCCTGCTGTCTCCTTAGCCCTTCCGAGAGGAGAAACATACACATCATCTATCCCCATAGAGCCGATATGCTTTGCCAAAAGCTCCGCCTCATGTTTTCCCTTTTCAGTAAGTCCGTCTATCTCGTAATTCGGGTCTCCATGTCTGTAAAAAAATAATCTCATTATCAATACCGCCATTCTGTTTTTCGCAATTTACATTATTTTATCACATTCTATAGTCGGTATAATCCCAAACATTCCGTATATGAAATAAAGTTTCAGAATTATATCTTAAAAAAGAAATTAAAAAACATTAAAAAAGGCCCTAAAGAAATCTTCAGGACCAATCGATATATTTTTTGTAAGCGACAAGGACAGAAAAAAATAAGAGAATTAACGGAGGTTTTCCATTATGTATATGTACGAACTTTTCCTTTCAGATGCTGTTGAAGGCAAGAAAATCCACTTCATCCAGACAACACGCAGAAACGACAACAGCGAAGCATGGCTCAAGAAGCTCGTAAAAGATAACACAATCACAGAAGACGTTGCAAAGGCTGTAGAGTTTGTTTGGTAATCAATAGATTTTCTCTATATCTTCATTGTTACTTCACCTCTCAATCGCGCAACAGATTGTCCTGCAGATATTTTACCAGACTGCGGATCATATCCGGATTGGCGCGATAATATATCTTTGTATCCACCTTATCCAGCGTAAGAAGATTCTGATCGAGCAAAGCGGATGTGTGATGTGAAATGGTGGCGGTTGTAAGTCCCAGCATGGAAGCAAGCTGTGCTCCATAGGCAGGTGCATCCACCGTTGCTGAAAGGATCTCAAACTTACTCTTATCCGCAAGGAGCTTAAGCATTGCAAGCACCTTCTCTTCATCAAGAGTTGCCCTCTTTTTCATCAGATCGCTGATCTTAATTGAAGAACAGAAAATAACACCAAGGCTCACGTTAGCTTTTACATTCTTAATGTCATCACCCTCAAACAGACATCCCATGGCGACACATTTCATATAGCTGACATAAATTTCGCAATCCTCTAAATTCCCGGGAATCGGCGGATTCTGATAAAATTCCTGCATGATATATTTTGCCATGGACGTATCGCCCAGAATCCTCTCATAGGAATCTGCCAGCTTATTACCAAGAGCCATAAGCTTTTTTTCATATTTCTTGAGCACATCGGCAGAACGCTCCATAAGCTGTGCAAACTTATTTATATAATCCTTATGATGGATAAAAAGTTTCTGCAGATGAAGCTTCTCACCATCGGAAGCATCCATCTGATGAATCCTCTCAAACACATCCAGTGCCGTGGGCTTCTCATCATCAAGATCCTCTACCGTCATTGAGCCGTATTCTTTTACCCCTTTATAAAAAACTGCCGTGTACTCATCATCAGACATTCTGTTCAGACCGGCTATAAACTCAGAAACCGGCTGCACTTTGGGGTGATTGCCCTGGGCGAGCATCATAATATTCGCAAAAGACTCTATGCGCTCATTCTCCTTCTGATTTCCACAGAAAAAGCGGATGTCCTCCATATCCTTCGCAAATTCGGCACGGGCAGCATCCTCTATCTCCTGAAGAAGATCCACCACATCATTCATCTGCCGATCAGGATCCACACCGTACTTGGCCGCAATGCGGTTCATGTATTCAGAAATAAATGGTGCGGGCTGACTTATTATATTTAAAAGTGTAATGCTTTCAGGTACGTACTGTATCTCACAATGAAAACGATTCATAATGCCTCCGTAGATGTCTCCATCTCCTGTCTGTCATCTCAGTTCAGATCACCCTTTGTAAGAAGCACTGCACAGAATACTATTGCAACAAAACCTGTGAATATGAAAACCTGTGAAACGCCTACAAACTTAAGACCGAAACCGATAAGTCCGGCTGTCACCGGCATGATTGCACTGCCAAGTGCATTACCAATACTGGAAGTTCTTGCCAGATATTCGCGGTCGATTATCTTCATGGATTCAACTCCAAGGAACATATTTGCAATACTGATGGAAAGTCCCAAAAGTCCTGTGAGAATCACAAGGAATGCGATTGCCACATAAGGATTCGTATATAAGGGTGCTCCTGCCACAAGTATGAAATAAACTCCGGTGATCACAACAGACACAAACACTAATACCATTTTAGCATTTAATTTCCCCTGTACCACAGGAAAAATTATTGAGCCTAAAAGCATGCTTACAACAAAAGTGATGCCAAATACCGACAGATACCATGCTTCTCCGTGGAAAAGCTCGTTTACCATAGGTGTCTTGAGACTATCAAGAGGAACAAGGATACCATTTACGAAAAGAACCATTACTGTGATTGCTACAAGCTGCTTCTTTTTAGCACAGTACATAAATCCGTCTTTTAAATCATTAAAATAAGAAGAAACAGAAAAAGCTTCCGCTTTAGCCGCTGTATCCTCATGAAGTCTCATTGAGAAAATAAGGGCTGCTGACAATATAAAAGTGATCATATCCACATATATAGCGCCTGCGCTTCCGATAAGTGCAATGATGGCTGCTGCCGCACCGGTTCCAAGAAGCTCCACAGCACTTGATGCTGACCGGCTTACAGACATCGCCTCGCCGTACTGCTCTCTCGGTACTATCTGAGGGAAAAGAGCTGTGCCTGCAGGAACACGGAAAGCCTCTGCGCTTGAAATTATAAGACTAAGGATTGCCAGGATCGGTGCGCTTAAGAATCCCATGAAAAGTCCGGTTGCAAGAATACCCACGCACAGAGCTCTGATAAGATCAGTGATCACCATGATCATCTTCTTATTATGACGCTCAACCCAGGGGCCGGCCAAAGGTGTGAGGAAAATTGTGGGGATGCGGTTAATGGCATATATGATAGCAGACCAGCTTGCCTGACCTGTAAGCTCATATACGATCCAGGAAGATGCTATTGCATCAATGGAATCGCCAAAACGATTGATAAGAGATGCTGCTAAATTCTTGCGATAATTACTATTACTGAACAATTCACGATATTTTAATTTCATAACGGACCTCCAACATTAGATGCATGTCGAACTAGTTATTTGATATATATAAAATATCACAGGGCTTGATATATGTCAAACATTATTACTAGATATTTGTCTAACATTTGAAAATCCCATGGTTACTGGCTTTCAGAAGCCTTACAAGAATAAAATTCTTGTTAAAAAAAAATTAATAATATCTTAAAAATCATTTCAATTACTTCGTGCTACAATATTTTTCAGAGAGAATAACAACCCTTCAAAAACAGATGAAAAGGAGTCCGGCCATGCCAGATTTAGCAACATTTCCTACCAGAATCACTATTGACGGTTTTGTTTATGACAAACAGGGGTACAACGATATCGGTGGAGTTTTCTACAATTCCAAGGATAACCCGTCTGATATCACAAGCAAATTTATAAGCCTCTACCCCGATGGAAAACTCACCTACCTCTTTGATGGACTTGAGTTTATCTGGAACAAGGACTTTCAGGTTGTTCAGTAAATAAATTGAATATTATAAACAGGCAACAAAAAAGGACTGTGCATAGTCCTTTTTTAATGCGTGTCCATATTCCCCATCAGTCAAACTCACTTTCATCCAGGTTCTGAAGCGCAAATTCGAGACACTGGATCACAACCTTGTTCATAGAAGTGTTGTGCTGCTTGGCAAGCTGTTCCAGCTTCTCTACAAAAGCCACCGGAATCCGGAATGTTTTAGCCTGTGACATCTCGTATTCAGTTTGAATCTTTAGCGGGTTCATTCACATGATCCTCCCATATTTATTATAGAAAGCCCAGGTGTGAAAACCTGGGCTTTCCAATTAATTACTCTGTGTAGGAACGTTTTTAGGTTTGTTCAATAATACTTGTTAAGAATTATTTCTTGTAAACGATCTTAACGTTCTTGTTAACCTTCTTAGCTGCCTTAACGATAG
>CAMVLM010000115.1 GCA_947168335.1 uncultured Butyrivibrio sp.
ACTCGAACTTTGTTCCCTTAAGAGCTGCAATAACATCAAGAGCAAGAGGCTCACGGTAAGAACCGGGCTCCTTTGTTCTGTCAAGAACTGCAATTCTCTTAACGCTTGCAGGGATAGCATCAACAAGTGCCTTAGCATCGAAAGGACGATAAAGTCTAACCTTAACTACGCCGACCTTCTGACCCTTATTTGCAAGGTAGTCGATTGTCTCCTCGATTGTATCGTTTACGGAACCCATTGCAATGATGATTGTCTCAGCATTAGCATCTCCGTAGTAGTTAAAGAGCTTGTAATCTGTTCCAAGCTTAGCATTAACCTTGTCCATGTACTTCTGAACAATTGCAGGAAGCTCATCATAACCAGTGTTGCAAGCTTCTCTTGCCTGGAAGAAGATGTCAGGGTTCTGAGCAGAGCCCATCTGACGAGGATGATTCGGGTTAAGAGCGTTAGCCTTGAACTCGTCAATTGCCTCGTGATTAACCATCTCATCGAGATCCTTGTAATCCCAAACTTCGATCTTCTGGATTTCGTGTGATGTACGGAAACCATCAAAGAAATTAATGAACGGGAGCTTACCCTCGATTGCAGACATGTATGAAACAGGTGTAAGGTCCATTACCTCCTGTACACTTGAGCTGCAGAGCATAGCTGCACCCGTCTGGCGACATGCATAGACGTCAGAATGATCACCAAAGATGTTCAGCGCATGTGAAGCTACACAACGAGCTGATACATTGAACACACCGGGAAGGCGCTCACCTGCTACCTTGTAGATATCAGGGATCATAAGAAGAAGACCCTGAGATGCTGTGTAAGTAGATGTAAGTGCACCTGCTACAAGAGATCCGTGTACAGCACCTGCTGCACCTGCCTCTGACTGCATCTCTGTGATCTGTACTGTACGGCCGAAGATGTTCTTCTTGCCGGCAGTTGCCCACTCATCAACATGCTCAGGCATAACTGATGAAGGTGTGATCGGGTACATGGCAGCAACTTCGGTAAATGCATATGAAGCATAAGCAGCAGCTTCGTTGCCGTCCATGGTTTTCATGTTTCTTGCCATTTATATTTCCTCCTACCTTTAAATGTTTTGACCATAGGGGACATCAGAAACTGCCAGAATCCCATGATCATATAAATATGGATTTTTCAGGAATAGGCATGTTAAGCTTTTACACACCTAGACCCAAGAAACTACACATTCGCGCTTGTGCGCAACTTAAATTCTATCATTGCATCCGAGGAGTGTCAATTAAATAACAAGCCGATTTTCCGCATAAACACTAATAATTTTTCTCTTCATGATTATAAAATTCTAAAAAAAATAAACGTTTTATAAAATGCAATCTTATAGATAAATCTTATCGTTAATAAACTTGCGAAATAAAATGAATTATATTATGATATTTTTTGTAGTAGGTAATACCGGGTGGCATCGGCAAGTGCTTCTCATATAGAGGTATTACAAACTTTTTAATCAGGAAGGAGATTTTTGATATGGCATACGTTATTAGTGATGGTTGCATCAGCTGCGGTTCTTGTGCAGGTCAGTGCCCTGTTTCAGCTATTTCTCAGGGTGACACACAGTTCAACATCGATCCCGATACATGCATCGATTGCGGTTCTTGTGCAGCTCAGTGCCCTGTTTCAGCTATTTCTCAGGGCTAATTCTGAAGAAGAAATTAAAGAAAACTCCGAGGCTTACGCTTCGGAGTTTTTTGTTTGTCTGTTATTCATAACTTCTGTTTGACTGTTCCAGATTAGCAAACTTGGTAAATTCAGGCAGCCATGCAAGTTCCACGGTACCAATCGGGCCATTTCTCTGCTTGGCAATTATAATCTCGGAAACACCTTTTCTATCAGTGTCCTTATTATAATAATCATCACGATATATGAACATAACCATATCCGCATCCTGCTCTATGGCTCCGGATTCACGGAGATCTGAAAGCATGGGTCTGTGGTCAGGTCTCTGCTCAACCGCACGGGAAAGCTGTGAAAGAGCAACCACCGGCACATTAAGCTCTCTGGCCAATGCCTTAAGCGATCGTGAAATATCTGATATTTCCTGCTGTCTTGATTCTGAGGAACGCTTTCCGCTTCCGCTCATAAGCTGCAGGTAATCGATCATGATAATCTGCAGATTGTGCTCCATCTTGTACTTTCTGCACTTGGACTGAAGCTCCTGCACAGATATTCCGGGAGTATCATCAATTATCAGATTGGATCTTCCGATAAGATCCGCACTCTCGATAAGGTTTTCCCAGTCCATATCCGTCATATTACCCGTTCTTATATGCTGTGAATCTACATGAGATTCCATTGACATCAAACGGTTGACCAGCTGTTCCTTTGACATTTCCAGAGAAAAGATCGCAACTGTTTTATCCTTATGAAAAGCCATGTGCTGGGCAATATTCAGTACAAATGCTGTTTTACCCATTGAAGGTCTGGCCGCTATCAGAATAAGATCAGACGGCTGAAATCCAGCTGTTCTATAATCCAGATCCGTAAATCCCGTAGCAAGACCTGTAACTGTTCCCTGCAATTTACTTGCAAGTTCGATCTTATTAAGAGCATTCATTACGATCTCACTGATAGGAACAAACTCTCCGCTGTCTCTTAACTGAGTAATCCGAAAAATCTCCTTCTCAGTATCATTCATCAGCGATTCCAGATCATTATTATCCTGATAACTGTTATTTATTATATCCTGGCAGGAATGGATCAGTTCACGGCGTTTACTCTTTTCACGGACTATCTCCGCATAATACTTAACATTAGCGGAAGTGGGGACACTACTGGCCATTCCCAGTATATAATCCATATTGTAAACCTGAGGCGGAGCATTCTTATCCTTTAGATGATTCTGAAGTGTAACATTATCAACAGGCGTTCCCTCCTGATGCAGTTCCACCATTGCTTCGAAAAGCATTCCCAATTGCTGATTATAAAAATCATCAGGACCTATCATCTCAGATGCTATCTGTATTGCATCTCTGTCGATCAGCATCGCACCTACAACTGACTGTTCAGCTTCCAGGCTGTTTGGCATATTTCGCTGTAGCAGATTTTCTTCAGGCATTCTTTAAGCCTCCGTAACAGAAACCCTGAGTGTTGCAGTAACCTGAGGATGAAGTTTAACCTGTACCTCAGTTGTTCCAAAATTCCTGATGGGTTCAGGAAGCTGGATCTTTTTCTTATCAATATCAAGACCAAACTGCTTCTTTGCTTCGGTAGCAATCTCTTTAGAAGACACTGAACCAAATACTCTTCCGCCTTCACCGGATTTCATGGTTACACGGACTGTTGCCTTTTCAATCTCCTTTGCATAAGCCTGCATGCTTTCAAGAAGCTCCTGCGCCTCTTTTTCATCACGCTTTTTCTGATTCTTTAATGCGTTGAGATTAGCCTTATTTGCCTCAACTCCCAACTTTTTGGGTAAAATGAAGTTTGCTGCATAGCCATCACTTACCTTTACAATATCTCCTTTTTTTCCTAAAGATTTAACATCTTCCAAAAGAATAACTTCCACTTTAACTCCTCCACTTCTTTATAAACTGAATAATACTCTTTTCATCAGATTAGTCAGGTCAGCTCTCCTGCTTCTATCATTGCATCCAGCTGACTCTTGATCATCGAAATTGCTTCCTCTGTAGTAACACCTTCAAACTGGCAGCCTGCGGAACTGATATGTCCACCGCCACCCAGTTTTTCCATAATAACCTGTACATTAACCTCATCTATGGATCTGGCACTTACATAAATCTGATTCTGATACTCTGTACATGTAAAACTTGCTCTTACACCCTTGATATTCAGAAGCTCGTTAGCTGCCTGAGCTGCCACAATCGTAGGACTCTGCAGATTATCGCTTGCGCAGACAGAAATAGCATATGCCCCGCGATATATCTCAGCCTGACTTACAGCATCAGCCTTAGCCTTGTATTCGCCTGCATCCTCTCTGAAAAGTTTACGCACTCTGGTAACATCGGCACCGTTTCTTCTAAGAAATGCAGCTGCTTCGAAGGTTCTGACACCTGTTTTGTTCATGAAATTATTGGTATCAACCATAATTCCGGAATACATGCTGTCAGCTTCTTCAGGTCTGATCTTAACTGTCTCATCAATGTACTGAAGGATCTCAGAAACCATCTCACAGGCACTTGATGCATAGGGTTCAACATAGGAAAGAGTCGCATTCTCAATTACCTCTGTTCCCTGTCTGTGATGGTCCAGTACTACAATAGACTTACAGAATTTCAAAAGTTCAGGGCACTCTGTAATACTTGGCTTGTTTACATCCACAACAACAAGTACTGCATTGTTGCCTGCTATATCAATGGCCTGCTGATTGTTTATGATCATATCCTGCTCATATTCAGGATTATCCTTAAACAGATCAACCAACGGTCTCATCGAATTAGTAACATCGTTTAAAACGATATGGCACTTTCTATCAAGTGTTCTGGCAATTCTATAAATACCTACAGATGAACCGAAACTGTCAACATCTCCGATTCTGTGGCCCATAACGATAACGGTATCCTTACCATTAATGATTTCCTTCAGTGCATGAGCCTTTACTCTTGCCTTTACTCTTGTGCTCTTCTCAACCTTCTGGCTCTTACCGCCAAAATACATTATCTCATCAGAAGTCTTAACAACTGCCTGATCACCACCTCTACCAAGAGCGAGATCTATGGCATTTCTGGCAAACTCATAATTCTGAGAATATGATAGACCATCAACTCCGATACCGATACTAAGTGTAACTGCCATCTCATTACCGATATTTACAGTCTTAACATCCTCGAGAATATCAAATCTGACCTCTTTGAGATATTGCGCTGATTTCTTGGGCATGACTACAAAGTACTTGTCCTTCTCAATCTTCTTGGCAATACCGTCGCAGGTTGCAATATATTTATTTATCTTTCTGTCTATAAGAGCTGTCAAAAGTGAGCGTCTTACTTCCTCGACACTCTCAAGGGCTTCATCATAGTTATCGATGTAAATAAGTCCTGCTGCAAGACTCTGCGAATCAACCTCATTTATAGCCAGTCTCAGTGCAGTCTCATCAAAGAGATACACTGCTATCAAAAAGCCCTCATAGCCACTGGCATCAATGATATCACTGTTAACAGCCATCTCATCAAGCGAGATTCTCTTCATCTTAAGCACATATGAACTCTCTTCATAAGTTACATCATAATGAACTTCTTCATCCACTGCAGGGTACTTATCAGCTGTTATCGTCGGAAAAATGGTATTGATCGATTTATGGTATCCCTTTTCCTGATGAATGGCCCTCTCAAATGCCAGATTAGTCCATACTATCTTACCGGAGTCATCAAGAAGCGCATGCGGAAGATCCAGTTCTCTTAAAAGCTTCTTCTGAATCTGCCCGTACTCCGTCGCAAAGCTTATAAGCTCATTCATAATGATAGGCTTATTATAGAAATCAAGATAAAGTACGGCCATGTAATATAACAGCGCAAATGCCGCAACAATCAATCCCGCTGTAAAATCAACAGTCAGCACTGCAATTGTAACCAGCGCAAGCAGCACTCCAAGATAAATAAATACATGAAGAAATGTCTTGAGTTTTCCCTTTAACTTTATTCTGGAACCTTGCATATATTCTCCATCCCCTATGAGATTTTTCGCTACTTATACCTTTCTATGATACCACAAAACCACTAATTTAACAGATTATATATACGAAAAAAGACTGACGAACAAAAATTCGTCAGTCTTTGTAAGTTCTAATATTACACTATTATTCTGCTTCGTAAGGCATAAGTGCAAGATGTCTTGCACGCTTAATAGCAGTAGTAAGCTCTCTCTGGTGCTTAGCACAGTTGCCTGTGATACGTCTGGGAAGGATCTTTCCACTCTCAGAAACGAACTTCTTAAGCTTTGCTGTATCCTTGTAATCAATCACATTGTCTTTTCCACAGAATACGCAAACTTTCTTTCTTCTGTGCATACCACCTTTTCTTCTTACCGGAGAATCGGTTCTATCAGACTTATTGAAAGCCATTGTGGTACCTCCTTATCAAAATTCAGTCAACATGTCCTCGCGGACTGTAAAATCATAAATTAGTTAAACGGAAGCTCTTCATCAATTCCATCGGGAATGTTGATGAAACCATCGCCTGCATCCTGTGAATTGCTGTTTGAATCAAATGCGGGTGCCTGGCTTCCGCCGAAGGATCCTGTATTACCTGCTGCGTTCTTGCTCTCAGCAAACTCATGATCCTCTACAACTACATCAGTTGTGTATACTTTCTGACCGTCCTTATTGGTATAGCTACCAGTCTGGATACGACCTGTGACGCAAATCTTGGTACCCTTCTTGAGATACTTCTCAGCGAACTCTCCGTTACGGCCGAATGCTACGCAACCGATGAAATCAGCTGTCTGCTGATCACCATTGTCACTTCTTCTGCCTCTGCGATCTACAGCAAGTGTATATCTTGCAATCGCCATTGAGTTCTCACCCTGTGAGTATCTAACCTCGGGGTCTCTTGTTAATCGTCCCATAAGTATAACTTTATTCATATCTTTCGTCCTCTTCTCTATTTAGGCCTCGTTCTGCTTAACGATCAGATAACGAATGACGCCATCAACGATGCGGACACGCTTCTCGATATCAGCCGGTGCAGTAGGCTCTGCATCGAAATGAATGAAATAGTAGAAGCCCTCATTCATCTTGTTGATTTCGTATGCAAGCTTCTTCTTGCCCCACTCATCAACATCTTTAATCTGTCCACCGAATCTCTCGATCAAAGCCTTGCACTTGTCAACGGCTGCTGCTCTGGCGTCGTCTTCGATCTTAGCGTTAACGATAACGGCTAACTCATATTTTGTCATGCTTTCTTACCTCCTTTTGGTCTCTGGCTACCATTTACATTATGGTAACAAGGAAATTATCACAGAAGTAAACTCTATCATAAAACCTAAAAGAATGCAAGAACTATTTTTATAATTGATCAAAAATTTCCCCAATGGGACCCTGTATCACAAGATCCGCCTGTCCGTCTCTTGATGTTGCTGACTTATTGACAAGTACCAGTTTATTTCCTCTGTAATAGTCTATCAAACCTGCTGCGGGATATACCACAAGTGAAGTACCTCCAATTATAAGCACATCTGCATTAGCAATGTAATCTACTGCCTTCTGCATGATCTGCATATCAAGGCCTTCTTCATAAAGCACAACATCAGGTTTTATCCTTCCGCCGCATTCACAATAAGGAACTCCCTCGCAGTCTGCCATAAAATCAAAATCATAGAATTTTCCACATCTCTCGCAATAATTACGATGGACACTACCATGAAGTTCAAGCACTTCCTTACTTCCTGCAGCCTGATGCAGGCCATCAATATTCTGTGTAATGACCGCCTTAAGCTTTCCTTCCTTTTCCCATTGTGCAAGCTTTTTATGTGCCTTATTGGGCTCTATTCCCTTTACCAGCAGTTTATCTCTGTAAAACCTGAAGAATTCTTCCGGCATTCTCTCGTAAAAAGTATGGCTCAGCATTTGCTCCGGAGGATACTTATAATGCTGATGATATAATCCATCCTCACTTCTGAAGTCCGGAACACCACTTTCAGTAGATACTCCGGCACCACCAAAGAAAACTATGTTATCTGTTTCATCAATCATTTTCTTTAATTCAAGTACAGATTCATCCATCGTTATTTATCCTCCTTCACAAGTTTATTTTAGAATCCGGCTTTTTTAAGCAGATCAGCCAGAGAGGTTGTAGCTTCTCCCTCACTCTCGAACTCTATCTTCTCTTCAGTAATCTCTGTTGCAGCGATTTCCTCAAGAGCTTTCATGCTAAGGCTGAGTTTTCCATCCTTAATTGCAGTAACTTTTACTTTAACCTTCTGTCCTACTTTGAGCACTGCACTGGGATGTGCAATTCTCTGATTGGATATCTGTGATATATGTACAAGTCCTGACAATCCATTTCCAAGATTGATAAAAGCACCATAATTCTGGAGACTCTCAACTGTTCCCTCTGTTACAAGGCCAACCTGAACATTGGAAATCTTCTGAGCTCTCTCTTCATCAGCCTTCTCTCTGAGAATCTCCTTTGCTGACAAAACAAGCTTCTGATCCTTCTCATCGGCTGTAATTACTCTTACCTGAAGCTTCTTGCCAACATAATCATTTAAAGCATCTTCTTCAACATAATCAAGAGAAAGCTTGGATGCAGGTATAAAGCCTCTTATTCCTTCCAGGAAGCAGACAACTCCGCTTTTAACTGCTTCTGCAACTGTAACAGTTACATTCTCACCGCTCTCAAGCATCTGTTTAAGTCTATCCCATGCAAGTACCTTGGTAGCCTCGCGCTTAGAAAGCAGAATATTTCCATTGCCGTCATCAGTTGCAACAACAGTAGCTGATATCTCATCACCTACATTTATATCTGTACGGATTGAGAACTTAGGATCATCACTCAAATCCTCTGCTTTTATAACGCCCTGTGTAAAATATTTGATATCAAGGAGTACTTCTTTTTCATCGACACCGATAACGGTTCCGGTTACTATATCACCCTCCTTGAGTTTTCTAAAGGATCTGTCTATTTCATCCTTGTAATCTTCCATTGATTCCATTTGCTAAAACCTCCCCTTCTTTTTCATAAACTAATAGTTTTTTCAAACAATTAGATTATACACCGCCTTGTATGCACGAAAAAAGCCTTAAATGTCAATTTTGACATTTAAGGCTAAATTATAAAGGTGACTGACGGATTTGAACCGACGATCAGGGAGTTGCAGTCCCACGCCTTACCACTTGGCTAAGTCACCAAATCTTATTAAATGACTCCGACGAGGCTCGAACTCGTGTTACCGCCGTGAAAGGGCGATGTCTTAACCACTTGACCACGGAGCCGTATTTCCTGAGCTACAGGTATGTTCGGATTATTAGGTCTCCGTACATTTAACTCCCCAAGTAGGACTCGAACCTACGACACTTCGGTTAACAGCCGAATGCTCT
>CAMVLM010000116.1 GCA_947168335.1 uncultured Butyrivibrio sp.
AGATAAAATCTAAGTTTACAGCCATACACATTACTGCCGGCGACCGGGATCGAACTTTTAGTAGTCTCGCGAAACCGCAGAGAAAGGGGTTTCGCCGGCCACGCCTCTTTTTAGTACCAAATTTGTACCACTTTTGTATGATAAAGGATGCACATATTTACTGAATATTATCGGTTTTATAAGCGCTGTTTTGGGGACCTTTATCCGGCTTTTTCGACTTATTTCAAAAAGTTCTTACACATATCAAAATGCATACTATAGCTAACACCTTGGAATCAGGATCTATCCCTTCCCAGCTTTCAGGATCATTTTCTCTACTGTGCCTGAAGTAGTTTTCTTTTAAATCAGCATTGCAGAATCCAACAATCTCTCCTCCAGAAATTGCAACAAATCCGTTTAATCTACCGTTCTTAACCAATTCATATACATAATTTCTTTTGCTGAAAGGTCGTTCATTTTCCGGAAGTGCATTTCTTTCTGCTTCCTTCTGCTCGGTCCAATGATGCCAAACACAATAACAACCTTTTTGCTCATTACCATCTGAAAACGCCCAATTATCAAAATAAGCTACATATTGCTCTGCCATATCAGGCGTCAATCTGTGTACACTAATCTTATTCATACCAACTCCCCAATAGCACATTATCCCAAGATTTTTACTATAGCTACATCCACTTCATCCACATAGCTTTTCTATAATCTTTTGCTGAATATCAGTTGTGATTCCAATCGAAGAAAAATAATCCTGAACAGTTCCATGATTAGCTTCTATCAGCTCCATAAATCTGTACATATTATTCTCATTGGGAATGACGATATTCATGTCCAGATCAGGGAAGTTCTTGTGTATAAGCTCAAAGCGCTCCCTGTCATTCTCCTTGGTCCTCATATAATCGTAGACAATATCGCTTTTCCTTACGCCGCACAGCCACAACAAAAGCGCTGCTACTACGCCGGACCTGTCTTTTCCCGCAGAGCAGTTAAACATAACTCCTGCCTCTGACCAGGCAATTGTCCTGAATACTTCTGCCAGTTTAGGCGAATGCGCTATTTTGAAATAGCTGCCCGGAACACCCTCCACACTTTCAGGAACTCCGCTGCCCTCATCTATGGTAATGTCGTGATAATGGAAGCCTTCCATGTTCGCAAGGCCATGTGGCTTTCTCTCTTTTTCCTCCGCAGATCTCATATCGATAATAGTTGTAATATGGGAATTCTGTAAAAAAGCGATATCCTTCTCGGAAGGGTAATTAGCCACATCGCTTCTTATGACTCTGCCATAGCTTGTATAATTCTCTGTACCGTCAATCCTGTATCCGGCCAGATCTCTAGTATTCAGGGTTGTCTCCAATAATGAATAGGGCTTGTTTCCCCAGGCATTGTCGTAGCTCTCTATCATGCCTTCCCCTGTTTCCAGTGCTTTCAGCTCCTTAAGGCACAGCTCCACCGCTTCTGCAATGAACTCATCAGCCATCTCCTTTGTGAAAAAGAATATATCCTCCTCCGGCACAGGAACAAAATAATCAGCCATTGACTTCATGAGCCAGGGCACATCAAAAGCACTGAGGCTCGCCAGCTGCTCTTTATCAAAATCAGCAGGAGCTTCAATGTCGTTCTTTAATTCATATTTGGAAATCACATAAGAATTGATTATTGAATAATCCTTGTGAAGCTTCTCAACATTCCCCGGAATCGTGGGATTCCAGTTATATTTATCATAGACAAAATGTCTGTAGCAGATGTCCTGAACAAGGTGAAGATAATAGCCAAGATACAGATCATCGCTCTTCATAAGCTCCCCGTATTCAGCTCTGAAGCGCTCAAAGTCATATACTCTTTTGTTTAATCCCCAAACAGCCTTTTTTAAATGACTGTCCTTTCCCCTTCCCGCGTCCGGAAGGATTGCCCCGAGCTTAAGCCTGTTCTCATCCTTGAATTTATATCTCTTAGTCAGTTCTTTTGTAACCGCCAGATGTATTATACTTGATGCCATAAATTCCCCGTCCTCCAACTAACTTTTTTATACTATCCTCAATTTAAGGCGTTTCTGATGTCCCTGGCTATCTTCCAGACATTATCGCCGTAATTACTTACATACACTGAGATCATGTTTTTGTTTGGATTGTACTCCGAGATAAAGCTAACTCCGGGATCGCAGCCCTGAAAGTATGGAATATCCTCTCCGCCATTGCCATCAATGATCCATACTCCGTATCCGTAGTATCCTTCTTCCGGATCATCACCTTCTCCGCTATGTTTTTTTAACATAGAAGCTGTCATTTCTGTAGACAGAAGCTTACCTTCAAGCAGACCTTTCCAAAAGTTCGCTATATCCTTTACCGTGATAAATGCTCCTCCGGCACCCGTTCCTTTTGCATCCACACAGAAAATGTTCGTCCTAAGATCCTCCGCACTGTTACACCACACATAGTTAACCGCGCAATTTGCAGGTAACCTGTCCAGTTCATAATACCCTGTGCCCGACATATTACAAGGCTCAAAGACATTTTCTCTTAGATACTCGTCAAAAGGCTGCCTTGTTAACCGCTCAATGATCATTGCAAGAACCACATAGCCGGTATTGTTGTATTGGAACTTAGTTCCCTTAGGATACATCATTGGCTTATCGATGAACAGAGGTAGCAGATCATCATTTTGTCTGATCTTGTAATTCGGATAATCTACCCAGAGCTCCTCGTACTCCTCCATGACCGTCTCATCAAAATAGTCCGGAATCCCAGATGTATGCTGCAATAGCTGCTCCACCGTTATTCCCGGATCAATATCTTTCCAGTCAATCCGAATCAGCTCACCTATTGTGTCCTCGAACCTTAGCTTACCTTTTTCAATCAGCTGCAAAATCCCTACAGCCACGAATACTTTTCCCGCTGAAGCGCTGGCAAACTTAGTATCAATGGTATTGGGCAATTCATTGGCATAATCTCTGCAACCGCCGGCATATTCCAATACCACTTCATCATTCCCGAGTACATATGCAACACCCCTGAAGCTTGGAGCTATCAGTTCTTCATACATCTATTCTGCCTCCTATTCGTCTCTGATCACACGCCATTCCTCTGTAAGCCGCTCTATATTCCAGGCTGCATTAGCGGGGCTCGTTGAGGGAAGACACAGAGCCTTTCTGTTTATCTTTTTCTCAATATATTTCTTATAATATTTCTCAGCAGTTTTACCATTAACATAAATAGCCCGGATTCTGGCATTATCAAGAATCACAGAGAGGTCATTGGCCTTGACATTCTTAATGCTTGAATCGGAGGATCCTTCAATATCGCAGCTTGCTATCACATCCCAAACCGCTATATGGTTCCTAAGTAAAAGAGCTTTCTTCTCTTCGATAGTATCCGGAAGCTCCTCATTGCATACCGTCGCTATCACCTTCCAGAATCTATTCTGTGGATGCCCATAGAAAAACATAGCTTCCCGCGACTTGACTGAAGGAAAACTTCCCAATATCAAAACTCTTGATTCCTTATCAAAAACCGGAGCTATTGGATGTGTGATCATTATTAGCTACCTCAATCTTTCTCATAGAAAACAATATCCATACAGTCGCTTATCTTATCAATCTTGCCGGTCTGATGGTAGCCAAGTTTCTCATATAGATGAAGGTTGCCCTTCTCTTGTAGTATCGTGTCCAGGCACCAATTATCCGGTCCGTATATCTTCTCTGCCTCAAGGATTGCCTGCTGGGCATATCCTTTATTCCTATGCTCCGACATGATCCATATTGGTGAGATGCGTTTTCTGCTACCGTCTTTTTTATCTACTATGCGGATAGCACCAACCTTTTCATCATCTGCCATGATGAAAAAGTAAGTAGTCCAAGGCTGCTCAAACCTTGCCATCACTTTATCCATGCCTTCCGCAGCCGGACTCAAATCGTAATCATGATATTTCTCCAACAGCCCTGAGAATCCCTCTATCTGCATCTTCCATAGTATTTCAACATCATCTCGTTCTACAGTTTTCAACGTTATACTCATGTGCTGATCCCCCAATCATAGCTTTCCGGCATTATATAATGCCTATGCATTAACTCTGTATCTCTTGTAACATATATCCCGCATATTGCTTAGCAATGTCATATTCATAAGAAACGTCATTAGCATCAGCGTATTCGCTCATGGCCGCTTTAATCAATGAATGATATTCTTCCGGGACATTTTTAATCGCCCATTCTCCTCCCTCTTTTTTTGAGAGGATCAAGCCTTCATTCTTATATGCCAGAACTCTTGCAAGGTTCAGCGTAATATACATCGTATTATCCAAAATATCTTCCCAGGCATCGGCAATATCTTCCCATATTGAATCCATGTAATCCGCCTTAGGCACCAGAGCAAAAACCTCTTCGATAGGTTGGCCCCACAGGCACTTTCCTCTTTTACCAATAATTGTAAAATGCGCTGCCAGATCCTTGTCTGTTCCCTTCATCTTCCGAACATAATCCTGCGGATCATCCTTGTACCACCCAAGATGCATTTCGGAAAAATGCAGCTCAAAGGGAGTTGGATAAACAAAGGGCTTGCAAACATCTTTCGTTACAATGCTCATCTCAATGCCCTTTGCTGGGCCAGCCTCATTGACTTCTATAACCATATTCATGAACTTGCGCTTCACATCATCCTGCAAAGGTTCGTTCACTACCACAATAAGATCCAGATCACTCTTTTCCGGATTGAAACATCCCATCACAGCTGAGCCATGCAAATAAATGCCTGTAAGATTGTCCTTCAGGATTTCCTGAGATTCCTTAACGAATTTATTTATTACATTTTCTGTTTCTATCATATTCTGCCTCAAATTTTCAGTCTGTCTATTCAATTCCTGTACCGCTAATTCAAACTAGTTGCAATAATTCCCTAGATATGGCATCAGCGTTCCTATATATTTTTCTGCATATATCCGTGCGCCAAAATGCAAACTCCAGCAAAGCATCCCTGTTTTCTGTTTTTGTAATCAGATATTCCTCATATCCATAAGCACTGCGTGATAGTTGAAACAGATAAACATAAGGCATGGCTCTCAGATCTCTTTCTGTAAGCTGCGCATATTTCATATATTCCTTTACATACTGTGCAAAATCCTCGATATCAAAAGCCTCTCCTTCGTGGCAAGCCCCAGCTTGCACATATGACCTCATAATCTCCCAAATAGCAGGTAGCTTTGCTGCTGAGGCAAAATCTATTACTGCCTTCACATGATCTTCATCGCATAATAACTGGCAAGCCGTATAATCTCCATGGCTCGGAGTATATGTAATTCCCTTAAAGAATCTTTTCATATCCTCAATATGACTAAATAGTTCTTTCTTAAATAGAAAATCTTCTTTAATCCTGCTGTAATTAGGATCCGTATTCTCCATTTCCAAAGCTTCAAGCAGCCTGTCATATTTCTTATTTACCGCTTCCACAGAAACACCATTAGCCCATTTTTCGTCAAGTTGTGATTCCATAGGATAGTCCCTGAGTAGGGTATGCAGTATTCCCAGATATTTGGCACTTTCTTTTAAAAGATTATGTGGCAAATCGTTCAGATATGATTTTCCTTCTAGGTATTCCTGTACAATGATCACATGTCCTTCAAACAAAATGCAGCTATTCCCGTTTATCGTCTTTATAAATCTTGCCGCAGGAAAATCTTTTGAATTCAGATATTCAACAAGTTCTGCCTCTCTCTTTACATCTTGAATAGTGAATTCTTTTTGATATTCTTTGAAAAAATATGCTCCTTCCTCGCAACTAATCTTATAACAATTTGCAGTTCCCAACGGAAGATGCTGATTCTTAATCAAATGAAAACCATATTCTTGCAACAATAACATCTGCATCTTATCATGATCAAAAATACTTTTTTCTATTGCCATTACAAGCTCGCTCCCATAAAGTATTCTATTATTTTACCGAGACAGACCACTCATCTCCACTGATCAAGTATTGGAATTCCGTAAGATTCTGATCATTGATAACATTTATAAGTTCTTCAAGGTCATCTACCGCATCAATTTCTGCCAGATGGCTGTATTCAACCCATTCCATCTGTCCTTCTACAGAAGAGATAACTTCCCCAGAAAACTCGCATGTCTTAAACAGAAGCACAATGTATCTTCCATTCTCATATTTTCCATCTTGTATCGGAAACTGCTTAATACCCGCGAGCTTTGGATTCTTAATATCCAGCCCTGTCTCCTCTTTCATCTCACGAATAACAGCATCGACAAAGGATTCACCAATTTCCACATGCCCACCTGGCAAAGCGTAGCCTTTCCAATCTTCTTTGATTCTGTTTTGAAGAAGTACTCTGTCACCGTCCGTAATAAGACATAGTACTGTCAGTTCCACATTTTCTGTTCTTCTCATATATTTCTCATCATTAATTTCAAAAAAACTTCGGTCATAACTTCAGTCAAACTTCGGTCATTTTATCAAACTTCAGTCAAATCTAAAGTATTTTTTCTTAAAGGTATATTTCTTTCTGAAACAACTATCTATTCTTCTGTATCAAGCAGCCTCTTTAGTTCTTCTATATCCGGCAGTGCTTTCCTTAGCTCTTCTGACATATCCCTTGATGTTTTATAAGTTGCCACTCCCATAGGCTTTGAATAATCCTGGATAACATAATCCACAAAAGATTTATTCATATCCTTGCACAGAATAAGACCAATGGCAGGATTCTCATGAGGTTTCTTCTCAAAGCCATCCAGCACACTCAAATATCCCTGAAGCTGCCCTAAATACGATGTTTTAAACTTTCCCCTCTTAAGTTCAACTGCTACCAAGCAGTTCAGTTCTCTATTAAAGAAAAGCAAATCGATATACTGGTCTTCTCCGAATGCATCCAAGTGATACTGACTGCTAACGAATGCAAAATCCTTTCCAAAAGTAAGAATAAAATTCTTTACATTGTTAACAATCGAGTTCTCAACAACTCTCTCATCTATATCTGCCGCATCGCGAACATCTATCTCTTCAACATTTATGAAATCCAAGAGGTATTCATCCTTAAAAGAACTAACAGCCTTAAGTGCCTGCATACCCGGAGTCATTGTTTGCACAAAATTGTTAGGAAGTTTTCCCTGATGATGAAATAAGTCTTCCTTGATCTTATTCTCTAATTCTCGTGTTCCCCAATTATTATTTGCACACTCAGAAATATAGAATAGTCTTTCGGAATACTCCTTTGCTTTTCCAAGTATAATCCTATGATGAGTAAATCCAATGCTCATAAAATCAGTCATCGGAAAATCATCTAAACTTGGAACTCGTGAGTTCCATATTTCATTAATTGGCTCTTCTTCCATTTTGGAACTCATGAGTTCCAAAATAGGACTCTTATTTATCAGCGGAGCACTATTGCATTTATCAAGCACTTGCCATTCTTCATAAAAAGTTCTCATATATCTAAGATTTCTACCTGTAAATCCTCTTAAACCTGGCAATTCCCGACATAATTGCTCACTTATAGTATCAATAGCTCCCTGTCCCCAAAATCCATTGCGAGAATTAAGCGATATATATTTCCCAATACCATAATAGAGCATCAGCTGCTTTTCGTTAGCTGACCTTGCAGCCTCATACTGACTCTGAAGTATAGCCGTTTTAATAAGTTGTACGGCATCTCTGTATTTCTGATCCATAATCCACTTCTCTCATCACCACGAAATCACAATCTGTGATATCACGGTTACTTCCTCTATAAAATATAAAACTCAATTATTTCTTGATACTCCAATAACCGTTATAGGCATAATGGTCATTGGTTCCAACTAACAGGCTATCAGATTTTTCAAAACCGCACTGCTGAAGTGCTTTAATTCTTTCAACTGCATAAATTGGTGCTTTTGTGATGATCGTATCGCACTCAAATAATTCAAATGCAGATTTTAAAATAAGAGAAAGAATTCTTTCCAGTCCTTCGGCTTCCTCATGACAACTGCCTACATCTAATCTGAGGACCCCTACACCATTAAAATCATCATCTGCCACTCTGTGAAACAACTCTATTGTGCCAATTGCTTTTGACGTTTCTTTATCGATTATGGCCCAACGTACAAACCACCTTGTTTCGTAAGAGCTTAGCCAAAAGTCAATTGCCTTTTCCATACGCTCTACTGACGAATAATAAAAATTATCGCCATCACAGTTATCACTGTTAAAAAAAGGCAAAGCATGCTTATCGCTATATACCTTCAGTAAATCGCTTGCATCATCCTTCTTCACAAACCTAAGTACATATTTTTCATTCTCTAATACTGGACAATTCTCATACACGCTCATCATGATGCTCCTCACCTTATAATTTGTAGTTTTCCAACTGCTTAATTATAACTCAAAGTTCTCTTTTCGTACATATGTTCTTTTTTTGGAATTATCCTTATTCTTTATATTGCTTCCACAGTTTTTTATGATCAAATTATCTTACCATCATTCATTCCATGGAAGTTAAAGGTATCCGAACAGAAATAGGAGATCACAACAGACAGATCAAACAGCTTAACAAACTTCTTATTAAGCTTGCTGACAAGTTTTGTAATGTCTTTGATTGGCTTTCTGCATTCCTAAAGGAATGCAAAGAGAAAAAAGTCTATGCTCCCGGTCTCGACAGACTACTCAATGATTATTATGACAAACGTTATCACAATGCCTGGAGTAAAAAAGCAAAGATTGCAAACATCAAGGAACGTTCTAATGTAATTCTTTTTCTTGAACAGCACCACATCAGTTCTTTTGAAGAATTGGAAGCTTTTGTAAAAAACTCCTATGCAAAGGTCAACAGCCTGGAAAAAGATATCAAAGCTAAATCATCACGAATTAACGATATCAATGAGGCCTTCCGCTATCTTGAAATGTATCAGAAGACTCTTC
>CAMVLM010000117.1 GCA_947168335.1 uncultured Butyrivibrio sp.
GCCGGAATCCTAGATGTACACTGGGATTGCGGCTTTTTAGGTGTCAAAGATGGGAGTATAGCATACTTTGCTCATTGTTAAAAGCACTTTTTAACAGTTCGGGAAGGTATGCATCCTTGTATTTTTATTTATGAATTGTATATAATTAAATATATAACAAAAACGAGGTTCAGATTAAATGCTCAGGTTTTATTACGTAATCATTGTTTCTATGCCGCTTATAATCTATTACATTTTGAGATCCAGGTATATCGTCAGACATTTCGACAGGTATGATGATGAATACTGTTACGTGGTTGCCCGCAATATGGTCAGAAAAATGATGAGGAACGGTCACATCAAAACCACAGCGTCAGGCGTGGAAAACCTTCCGAAAGAGGGCGGATATATAATGTTCCCCAATCACCAGGGAAAATTTGACGCTCTGGGCATTATCCATTCCCACGACAAGCCATGTTCAATTGTAATAGACATGCAGCGCTCCAAAATGATTCTCACAAATGAATTCATAATGCTCCTTAAGGGTATCCGTCTTGACAGGACTGACATGAGACAGCAGATGGAAAGCTTAAAACAACTCTCCGATGAAGTTAAAGAAGGCCGAAGATTTATAATCTTTCCCGAAGGCGGATATGATCACAACCAGAACAATGTTAAGGATTTTCTGCCCGGAGCTTTCAAAACAGCTGTATGGTCCAAAAGTCCTATAGTTCCGGTTGCTCTGATAGATTCTTATAAGCCTTTTGAAATAAGCAGTCTCAGAAAAGTAACCACTAAGGTCCGTTATTTACAACCGATTTATTATGATGAATACAAAGGAATGACAACAAAAGAAATAGCGGCCATGGTCAAAGATAAAATTCAGAAAGCCATAGACAACGAATTAGGGGTAGGAATTTAATCCTACCCCTAAATTTTTATTCATCTGCAGTTTCAGGTTCCGTCTGCTTATCCTTAAGGTCGAAGGCACCTTCGGGAATATAGACAAGAACATCCGTAATACGGTTTCGCTTGATAGCACTCGCTGTCAGCTCAACACCATTTTCCAGTTTAGTGGTTTCACCGCCTCTGGGAAGTCTGTCCAGATTTTCAATCATCAATCCTCCGATCGAATCATAGTCATCTGATTCAAAGGCTGTTCCGAGAGCATCATTGATATCGTCAAGCTTCATATTTCCTTCAACAAGGAAACGTCCGCCGCCAAGCTCTCTGATCTGTTCTTCCTCATCACTGTCATACTCATCTCTGATCTCGCCGACGATCTCTTCAAGAAGATCTTCCAGTGTGATCATACCGACTGTTGCTCCATATTCACTGAGAACAAAGGCAACATTCTGGGCATTTTTTCTCATCTCAACAAGAAGATCCGCCGTTTTCTTATACTCGTAAGTGTAATATGCCTCTCTCAGATAATCCCTGATCTTGAAATTATCCTTGTCAGAAACCAGTACCATATCCTTGATGTTGATAAGGCCGATGATATTATCCTGGTTATCCTCGTAAACAGGAATTCTTGTGTACATCTCCTGTTTAAAGACTCTCATGACTTCATGATATTCAGCATCGGAACTGACACAGCTCATATCTATTCTGGGAATCATAACATCCTTGGCTACAGCATCGCTGAATTCAAACACATTATAAATGATTTCCTTCTCACCGCTTTCAATAACGCCATCCTCATGACTTACATCCACGTATGTCTTAAGCTCTTTTTCAGTCATGACAGTCTTGTTATTCTTGTCTATGCGAAGGACTGCAAGCACACCGTCAGCCACGATATTCACTATCCAGATAACAGGTGTTAATACCCACATGATAAAAAGAATAATTCTGGCATAAGCAAGAGAAATATTCTCAGCATTGGTAGTGGCAATTGTCTTCGGGATTATCTCACCGATGATCAGAACAACAATTGTCAGAATCCCGGTGCCGATACTGATCGCCCAATCGCCCCATATTCTCTGAACAAAAATCGTCGCAAGCGCTGATGCCGACAGGTTCACAATATTATTTCCGATAAGGATTGCAGAAAGCATTTTCTGATAATTATCAAGAATACTCTGAACCGCAACTGCTTTCTTATTGTTTTCTTCCACAAGAGTTTTTATTCTCACCCTGCTAACACAGCTCATGGCCGTTTCAGCAGATGAAAAGAATGCTGAAAGAAATACCAGTAAAACCAGAATTCCAAACTGAATCATGTTTTGCTGCAAAATAATTACCTCCGTTAGTCAACTGCAACTATATCAAAGATATCCATGGGCTTCTCTGCAAAGATTTTTCCGCCCGCTTCTTCCTGTTCCTGCCTGGTCCTGAATCCCCATGCGCAACAGATACAGGGCATGCCCGAATTTTCAGCCGTCTTTACATCCACATCCGAATCGCCCACATAAATACACTGATCTGCAGTGACACCGAGAATCCTCATTGCCTCATTTACTGTATCGGGAGCGGGCTTTTTACGAATACCCTTTGACTCACCTATTGCAACATCTATTGTGTCTTTGAAATAAAGCTCTGCCAGTTCTCTGGTCGCATCCATAAATTTGTTGGATACTATCGCAAGCTTGTATCCCTTTTGTTTAAGTGCCTTAAGAAGTTCAGGAATTCCCTCGTAGGGTCCGCTGTTGTCATTACAGTGAATCTTGTAGTGCTCCTTAAAGTCAGAAAAAGTTGCTTCAAACTCCGGATTATCAAGACCACCGTCGATGCATCTTTCCATCAGTTTCTGAACCCCGTTGCCTACACGATACTGAATTTCATGAAGGGTGCAGGTCTTCATTCCATGCTTCTCCAAAGCATAATTTGTGCTTATCATCAGATCTTCCAGAGTATAGAGCAATGTACCGTCAAGATCGAAGATCACAGCTTTAATATTCTTCATTACGCAGCACTAACCTTTCCGTTCCCCATTTTGGAAATAACTATTTTTTTGATCATAAAATAACATAAAAGGTGCGCCGAGGCTGTTATAAACCAGGTCACCGGATACGAAATATAAAGAACTGTCAGGGAATGATATGCCCTGAACACAGTTAATATCCAGACAATTCTAAGTCCGCAGGCACCTATTATCGACACGATCATCGGAACCGTAGAATAACCCATTCCTCTAAGGCTTCCGCATATTACATCCATTGCACCGCACAGGAAATACAAAGTGCATATTACAGCCATTCTCTGTACGCCATACTGGATGGTTGCAGGTTCTGCGGTGTATATTCCAACAAGCACATTGCCGAACAAATAGAAAAGGTTTCCCATAACAAGTCCCACAACAGTCACCAGTCCCAGGCAATTAGCAAGGACCTTGCCTATTCTGTCAGCTTTTCCTGCACCTACATTCTGACTTGTAAAGGATACACATGCCTGATAGACAGAGTTCATTGCCATATAAACAAATCCCTCAAGATTAGCTCCTGCCGCACTTCCTGCCATTGCAGTGGATCCGAATTCGTTTATGGATGACTGAATGAGGACATTTGAAAAAGAGAAGATCGTTCCCTGAAGTCCTGCGGGAAGTCCGACTCTTATAATTCTTTTTGCCTTATCCAGATCTATTCTTATCTTCCTGATATCAAGCTTATAATTCTCTTCCGTTCTTACGAGCGCCTTGATTATAAGCGCTGCAGAAACACATTGTGCAAGGATTGTCGCAAGTGCCACACCTGCAACATGCATACCGAACCCGATTACAAAAACAAGATTGAGGATTACATTTATGACACCAGCGACCATAAGATAATAAAGCGGTCTTCTGGTATCTCCTGTTGCACGCAAGATGGCTGCGCCAAAGTTATACAAAAGAGTTACCGGCATTCCGATAAAATATATTCTCATATACGTGGTAGAAAGATCTATTACTTCATCCGGAGAGCCCATTAACTCAAGTATAGGTCTGGAAGCTACACAGCCTATTACTGCAATTATTATGCCTCCGACCAGAGCAAGTGCAACTGTCGTGTGAACAGTATCGCTCATCTCTTTATCCTGTTTTCCTGCAAAATATCTTGCAGCCAAAACATTAACTCCCACTGACAAGCCCATGAAAACACTAAGGAGCATATTGATAACAGCACCAGTTGATCCTATTGCTGCCACACAATTGGCCCCCATTGTCTCGTCACCGGAAAACTGACCTACTACAACGATATCTGCAGCATTGAATAAAAGCTGCAGTATACTTGAGATCATTAGTGGAATTGAAAAGAGGAGAATCTTCGGCAGAAGAGCCCCCTCCGTCATATCTATTTCATATTTCTTGGTTTTGGAATTCATTACTTTACCTTAGTGCTTAAGTTCCGTTTTGTAGAAATCCTTGAACTGCGCATAGCCCTGAGCTGTGAGCTGTTCCTTCTGGAATTTCTTGTTTTTGTTCATGCGAGCGACAAGAACCTGTCGTCCGTCCGCTCTTTCTTTCTGAGCTTCAGCTATGATTTCTGAAAGCTGCTTTCCGCCGATTCCTTTTTCTACAAGGAAAGCAATCTTTTCCTTCTCGTCAGGAATCTTGAAGCCCTCATCCATCATGATCATGATGATACGCTCAAATCCGATTGAGAATCCACATGCAGGAGTATCCTGACCGGTGAACTTTCCAACCATCTTGTCATAACGTCCGCCGCCACCACAGCTTCCGCCATACTGAGGCATTGCAACCTCGAAAATTGTTCCTGTATAGTAAGACATTCCACGAACAAGTGTAGGATCAAATACAAGCTCAAATTCCGCGCTCTTTGTGGAATCAACACTCTCAATGATCTCCTCGAGATTGTTCTTTACATCCTCTTCAAGGAAATCCCCAAGTGTATCTGCAAGGAATCTTATTCCTTCCACAGCGCCCTTGCCCTCAACTCCTCTGAAAAGATCAAGGTACTTATCAATGGAAGCCTTGTCAAAGCCATCCTTCAAAAGCTCTTCTGCAACGCCATCGATGCCGATCTTATCCATCTTATCAAGAGTGATGAAAACAGAGTCATAACTCTCCTCAGCAAATCCACTGTAAGCAGCCATTGCCTTGAGCATACGTCTCTCGTTTATTCTGATCTGGAAGCCCTTAAATCCAAGTTTGCCAAGAGTTGTGGTAGTTGCAAGAATAAGCTCTATCTCAGCAAGGTTGGAAGGTTCTCCGAGAATATCTATGTCGCACTGCATGAACTGACGATATCTGCCCTTCTGAGGTCTGTCAGCTCTCCATACATAACCCATCTGAAGTGCCTTGAAAGGTGACGGCAGATCGTTGGCATGATTTGAATAATATCTTACAAGCGGAACCGTAAGGTCATATCTGAGACCTGAATCAGTAAGGTCATTCTCTTCTTTTGCTGTTTCAAGATTAAGCTTCTCGCCTCGCTTCATTACCTTGAAAATAAGTTTCTCATTTTCTCCGCCCTGCTTGCTGTTAAGGTTTGCAAGAGATTCAACACAGGGTGTATCAATTGATGTAAATCCAAAACCTGCATAGGTTTCCTTGATAACTCCGATTACGTAATCTCTGAGTTTCATCTCCTCGGGAAGGATATCTTTCATGCCTGTCACAGGCTTTTTAATAAGTGCCATAAATACTCCTCTTAAATACTTTTATCTCATCATCCAAACCAGTGGAGTGGATTGCTGAGTTCTTTTGCTCTTTTTACAATTTCTTCTTTATTATGACGCAGGTAAAATTCAAGGCTGGCAATCTCTTTCTCTGAAAAACCATTCTGCTTAATGATCTTGCCACCGGGAAGTATCCCCTCTGCAGTTTCAAGACCTTTTTTACCCATTCTGGAAAATTCCACACGAATAAAACGCTTCCCCTGCTTGGAAGTAAGGAAGCCTGTCTGGGTCATACTCAGTTCCTGACCAATGCCCTGTTCCATGCTCATCTCCTTATATTATATGGACTCGATATTTATTTCAAGTCTCGCAAACCCAGGTCCTTTTTTCTGGCAATCTCTGCCAGATCGTCATACTCCGCTTTGGAGCGGCTGACTCCATAGCCCGATACATTTTTTACGCGGACGGATTCACCGGCAATTTCTGCTGTTGTTTCCATGCGGTCAAGAATGTAACGACTGCAGATGCTCTCACGGATTCCAATGGTGGTAGTATGTTTAAAAATCATTTGCACAAGGTGCTCTTTTCTGTCGTCCCTGCACAGCACAGTCAGCATAAAACCCGGACGGTTTTTCTTCATATAAATTGAAGTTGTAAATACATCCAGTGCACCTTCTTCCATGAGCTTTTCAGTTGCAAAGCCCACCTCTTCCGGAGTCATATCATCAAGGTTACAGACAAGTTCTATTACACTGTCACTTCCTTTTTCCACGCTTTGTCCAAGCATCACTCTTACACAGTTTGCCTGCGGAAAATCTTTATTTCCCATTCCATAGCCAATTGAACTTATTTCCATAACAGGCTGGGGGCCAAATTCAGAAGCAAAGTATTTTGCAAGTGCTGCTCCGGTGGGAGTGCATAATTCACCTCTGATATCGCCACTGTAAGTGGGTATCCCCTTTAACAAAAATGCTGTTGCGGGTGTGGGAACAGGAAGTATTCCGTGAGCACATTTTACCTGTCCGCTTCCCACATGAATGGGAGATACCACAACCCTGTCCGGAGACAGCCTGTCCATCAACAGACATACTGCTGTAATATCAGCTATCGCATCCAGATTGCCGACTTCATGGAAATGTATCTCAGATACTTTTGTTCCGTGTACATGGCTTTCTGCCTCAGCAATCAGACCATATACTCTGATTACATCTTTTTTTACCTTTTCCGGAATTTTCAGAGATGACACTATCTCTTCAATTTCTCTGATACCACGATGGCCGTGATGGTCATGCTCATGGCCTTCATGGTGGTGATGATCATGCTCTCCGTGATCGTGATGGTGATGATCATGGTCATGTCCATCATGATGGTGGTCATGATAATGATCATGGTCATGTTCATCATGATGGTGGTCATGGTTATAGTCATAGCTGACCTCTTCTTCACCATTTACGGTAACAGTCATATGGCTACCCATAATTCCGCATTTTTCTGATGCGTTCAATGAAAAAGACACACCCTCAAGGCCCATATTGTTCAGAGTGCTTATGATTTCTTCTTTATCAGATATCAGTTCAAGGAGGGCTGCGGTAAGCATATCACCTGCAATGCCCATTTTACATTCAATGTAGAGCATATTCATAAAAAGTCCTCCATCCACCGATGATTACAGGTGATTTATCATAGACGCCATGTAACCGGCGCCAAAACCATTATCAATATTTACAACGCTCACTCCGCTTGCACAGGAGTTAAGCATCGATAAAAGTGCGGAAATTCCGCCAAAAGCTGCACCATAACCGACGCTGGTAGGAACAGCTATAACAGGACAGTCTGCAAGACCTCCTATCACACTTGCCAGAGCGCCTTCCATTCCGGCAATTGCTATGATAACTCTGGCAGACATGATTTCATCCATGTGATCAAGGAGTCTGTGAAGTCCGGCAACCCCCACATCATAAAGCCTTACTACTTCATTGCCATAAACCTCGGCTGTTTTAGCGGCTTCCTCAGCAACAGGAATATCACTTGTACCGCCTGTAGCCACCACGATCTTGCCTTTACCGTCTTTAAGCGGAAGCTCACCCGCTATACCCACATGACTTAATTCATCATAGGTAAAATCGGGAATGTTTTTCTTAAGAAGGTCTGCCGCTTCATCCTTCATCCTTGTAATAAGCACAGTCTTTTGTCCATGCTCTCTGAGGGAATTTGTAATCTTTAAAACCTGTTCCGGAGTTTTGCCTGCTCCATAAATAACCTCAGCAGCTCCCTGCCTGACCCCTCTGTGAAAATCAGGTTTTGCAAATCCCAGATCTTCATAGGGTGCTTCCTTTATCTTTAGCAGCGCATCTTCCACTGAAAGATTACCGGTTGAAACAGATTGCAGTATTTCCCGTATATCTCTGGACTCCATTTATTACCCCCTGTCTCAGTAAAAGCCGGCAAAGAAATCTGTGAATTATCAGATTTTCTCCCAGACAGTACCTTCTCTGGTATCCTTTATTGCGATTCCCTTTTGTGCAAGCTCTTCACGAATAGCATCAGCTGTTGCGAAATCCTTGGCTTTCTTGGCTTCTTTTCTCTTTTCAATCATCTCTTCGATGAATGCCGCAAGCTCATCATCAACATCTGCTCCTGCAGTAGCATCTTCCTTAAGAAGATCAAGTGAAAGTACCTCATCAAAGCTCTCGATAAGAGCCTTCTTTGTGGCATCATTTGTATCTGCCTTAAGGACATCATAAACAACTGTAATTGCACTTGATGTGTTTATATCAGCGCAAAGCGCATCCTCAAATTTTGTTCTGTACTCTGCAAATACCTTCTGGTCAACCTGTCCGTCAGCTGTAAGAGCAAGAGTCTTTTTCTTGAGCTTCTCATAAGTTGAAGCAGCCTGATCAAGAGCATCATAGGAAAACATAAGGGGCTTGCGGTAATGACTCTGCAGGCAGAACAATCTGTAAACTACAGGATTGTATCCCTTTTCCTCAAGAAGAGACACTGTAAGGAATTCGCCTTTGCTCTTACTCATTTTTCCTGTCTGATCATTTAAGTGATGTACATGGAACCAGTAATTGCACCACTTATGTCCCAGATATGATTCGCTCTGTGCAATCTCATTTGTGTGGTGAGGGAAAATATTATCAACACCGCCACAATGAATATCCATGTATTCACCGAGATGCTTCATTGAGATGCATGAGCACTCTATATGCCAGCCAGGGTATCCAACGCCCCATGGGCTGTCCCACTTAAGTGCCTGATCTTCGAACTTGGACTTTGTAAACC
>CAMVLM010000118.1 GCA_947168335.1 uncultured Butyrivibrio sp.
AATGAGATATCTGTCCTCCACAATACTGTTTGTTACAATCATGTCCTTAATAAATTCCTTCAAGGTATTCAGGGAAATCTATCTGCTTACAGGTGATTACCCTTACGATACGCTGTACATGATGCAGCATTTCATGAATAATACGTTTTCTTCTGTGGATTATCAGAAGCTGTCTGCTTCAGCTATTATGATGGCTCTTGTTATCGTGGTACTGATGCTTATTATGTTTATTACGGAAGACCGTTACGGAAGGGATATAGAAGGCTAAATGTCAGGAATGAGGCTGCCTCAGAGCGAAACGGTCTTTTACGAGAGAGCGATTCGAAAGGCACATAGAAAAAAAAGAATATACAGATACAGTATTATAATCGGAACAATAATAGCAGCCATTTTTGCAATATTGTTCATGACGCCCATAATACTTACGGTAACAAACTCCTTTATGAGTTCGTCGGAGATAAGCGCCAATTACGGTGTTATCTTCAAGACTACGGAGTCGGGCGGAAAGGTCTTTGTATCAAAGACCGTCAATTTGAAATTTATTCCGGATATTGTATCGTTCAGTCAGTACTATACAGTGCTGTTTAAATCACCGGAATATCTGGTAAAGTTTTGGAACAGTGTAATCTATGTTGTTCCGATCCTTGGATTCCAGCTGATGATAGCGATGCTTGCATCCTATGGTTTTGCAAGATATCAGGGTAAAGTCAGAGAAATTATTTTCTTTGTTTACATAATACTTATGCTGATGCCATATCAGGTTACACTTGTTCCGAATTATCTGGTTTCTTCATGGCTTGGAATACTTGATACCAGATGGGCAATATGGCTTCCGGGATTCTTTTCACCTTTTGCGGTTTATCTTTTGACCAAGTTCATAAGACGTATACCGACAGAGGTTATGGAAGCTGCATCCATCGACGGAGCGGGTGAGTGGCAGATTTTTTCAAAAATATGTATGCCACTTTGTAAGAGCGGACTTATATCAATTGCCATTCTTGTGTTCATAGATTACTGGAACATGGTTGAGCAGCCACTTATTCTTTTATCAAATGACGAGCTGCATCCATTGTCGGTATTCTTGTCCAAAATCAATTCAGGGGAAATAAGTCTTGCATTTGCCGTTGCGGTTATTTACCTTGTACCACCGCTGCTTATCTTCTTATATGGAGAGGAATATCTTGTAGAAGGTATTTCATATCAGGGTGGTCTGAAAGGTTAATAATATAGTTTTTTATTAAGGGAAGAGGAAAAAAGGTATGTCAGAAGTAGTTACTGAGAAGGTTAAGAAGAGCAGGAAGGATATTATCAAAGATATTGCGATAGCGTTCCTTTCAATCCTGTTACTGTTAACATTCTTCTCAAACACCATCATGAATTATTCATTACCTGAGGTTGCTATTCAGCAGATCGAATCAGGTACAATTTCACCTATGGTAAGAGGTACAGGTACCGTTGAGGCAGCTGATCCCTACAATGTAAAGGTGACACAGGAGCGTGTAATCAAGAGCGTTGCTGTAGCTGTGGGTGATCATGTTGAAAAGGGCGATGTGCTTTATTATCTGGAGGATAAGCAGTCAACTGAGCTTACGGAAGCTCAGAAAAAACTGGATGATCTTATGCAGGCCTATGAGACAGCTCTTTTTTCCGGAGATATAGATAATGATGCCATCAATCGTGTAAGAGGCGGCGGAACCCTTACAATGGATCAGTACCAGGCAAAACTTAAAGCTGCTACAGACAGATACGATGCTGCAAAGAAGGCTGATGAACTTGCACAGGCTGCAATCGATGAACTTCAGTCTGCACAGTCATATACAAGTGCACAGTACAGTTATGACACAGCTTCAACCCAGTATCTTGATGCTGAGATAACCGCTGAGCTTGCCAGACTTGAGAATGAAGAACAGCTCAAGGGTTATGATTACAGCGAGAGAAAAACACAGCTTCAGGATATGCAGGCCAATCTTACAAAAGATAATACCCAGCTTTCAACACAGGCAGGTCAGGTTGATTCAGATTACAACAGAAGACTTGCAAGTCTTCAGGATATTAAGAATAAAACTGCTGCTGAACTTGATCAGGCCAATACAGAGAAACAGGAAATTCTTACAGGAATTGCAAAGGAAATCGATCTTGTTGGTCAGAGATCTGAAATACAGGAACAGCAGGAGACTGTTGATAAGCTTAAGAAGGAATCAACAGGTGGACAGATTGAGGCACCTGTAGCAGGTACTGTTGCTGATCTGAAGCTTAAAGCAGGTGAGTCAACAAACGCAGAGAACGAAGTTGCTGTTATTCAGATAGATGGTAAGGATATGGTTGCAAGCTTCTCAGTAACCATTGACCAGGCCAAGAACCTTAAGGTTGGAGATATTGCAGAGCCTCAGAATGCATGGTATTACACAGACTTCAAGGCGACACTTAAGTCTATAACTGCAGATTCTCAGAATCCCAACACCAAGAAGATTCTCACATTCTCAATTCAGAGTACAGAAGTACAGGCAGGACAGTCTGTAAGTCTTCAGGTTGGTCAGAAATCAGATACTTATGATCTTACTATTCCTGCAGGTTCAGTAAGAGAGGATTCAAACGGTAAGTTTATCCTTGTTGTTAAGTCAAAGTCCAGTCCTCTTGGAAACAGATACATTGCTTCCAGAGTTGATGTGGAGGTTCTTGCATCCGACGATACCACCGCAGCTATCAGTGGAAGTTTGGAGGGAGATGAGTACGTTATCACCACCGCAACAAGTCCTATTAAAGCAGGAGATCAGGTGAGACTGGCTAACGAAAATGAGTAAGTTTTTTGGGAAAATAATTGATAGATTTAAACATCTGCGATTAAAGCAGATCATATATTTCGCATTTATTATCGTTTTACTTTTGATAATCGGGGTAATAAATATCTACAGAAATCATGTCACGGAAAAGCTTTATGATCAGCAGGAGGGGCAGCGTTGGTCAAGTAAAGTAAGATGCGGACAGGTAAGCATGTTCTTCAGTGAATCCTATGCTGTAAATGCTGATAAGATTGCTGAATTTGAGTACAACATCAATAAGGGACTTATAGCTGACGGATATCAGGAATCAGGTGCATCACTTACCGAAGGCGGTGCTGTATGGAATGATTGCTACAGTGCCATGGGTAGTATAACCGTAACAAGAGATAAGAGATCAGTAGATGCTGTTGCAGTCGGTGTCGGAGGAGATTTCTTCCAGTTTCATCCGATGAAGCTGTTATCCGGTAACTATTTCTCCGGAGATGACCTCATGAAGGATAATGTTATTCTTGATGAAGAGCTTGCATGGCAGCTTTTTGGTTCAAACGATATTGTCGGACAGACCATCACTCTTGAAGGTATACCGCATTTTATTGCTGGTGTTGTGGAAAGAGACAACGGTAAATATGTTAAGTCCGCAGGGCTTAATTTCCCTACGATATATCTGTCCTATCAGTCATTGGCAGCATACGGAACAATTGATGCTTCCGTTCTTGCTACGAATGGTTCTCTTGGAAGTGTCACAGAGAAGAAGGCATCTGAAGTTGAAGATGCCACGAAGGCTTCAGAGTCAGCATCTGACACTGACAGCAAAGGTATTATCTGTATGGAAGTGGTAATGCCCAATCCTGTAGAGAACTATGCCAAGAATTTTCTTATTGAAAAACTTGGTATAAATACAAATGTTGTGGATGTTATTGACAATACAAACAGATTTGAAAACAAGAATCTGCTTAATGTCATGAAGAATTTCCACATCAGGGGTATGCAGCTTAAACCCGTTATTTATCCTTATTGGGAAAATAATGCAAGAGCGCATGAGAATATACTTGCCATATTCATGATGGTTCAGCTTGTATGCGCGATTGTAGTATTTATAATGCTTGCCATTTTTGTGGTTCAGAGTTACAGACACAGAAAGTGGAGAGTCGGTCAATTGGTTGAGAAATTCCTTGACTGGAAGTATGATATCGAGTCCGGCGTAAAGAAGCATAACAACAAATGGAAGTACTTCTGATTTTCATTTTGTTATTTTTAATGGAGGTAATTATATGAAAAGAATTTATCTTAAACGTGCGCTTAGCCTTGGCCTTGCCATGGTTATGACGGTCACAGCAGTTGGCTGTGGAAAGAAAAAAACCACAGGCTCTGATGATGCAAGTTCTGTAAATCATGATGTTAAGAATTTTGTATTTAAAGAGACTGATCTGGATCTTGGTTCAGATGTGAATTATAACAGCATCAGTTTTCTTGGAAAGATTGGTGATAAGTTTTACGCAGCAGGATCAGATTACACAGATGAAGGAACTGTAGTAAATGCTTATATAATCAATTCTGATGGAAAACTTGATAAAACTGTAAAGTTTGATATGGATTCAGCATCAAGTATGTCATATTTTGCAATTGCTGAAGACGGTTCTATTTATACAATTGAGTCAAACTATGGCAGTTCAGGTTACACAGGTGATTTCCAGCCTGTACCGCTTTTTGATGAAACTAACGAAACAAGCACAGAGTCCGGTACAGATGCCGGCGTTTCAACAACTGAAGGAACATCTGATGCAGGAACTGACGCTTCTGTAACAGATTCAACGTCTTCTACAGAAGATTTAAGCACAACAGAGGACAGTACTGAAAAAGAATCAAGCAGTGATTATTACAATGTTGATGATGCAGACACTGACAAGGATACTGACACTGATTCAGAGTCAGATACAGATGCCGATGCAGGTTCTGATTCAAATGATGATTCAGCATCAATTAAGGGTGTTAACACACCTTCATTACCTGCTATTCCCGGTACATCTTCAGAAGCTGTAGTAGATACAGAGGGTGCTGAAAGTACAGAGAGTACAGAAAGTACTGAGAGTGGTACTTCTGAGGATGCAGCTACAACTACAAGTGATTCAGGTGATACATTTATTGTTGGCGGAAGTGACGGTTCAGCTGAATTTTCAGATGACTATTCATATTCAAGCTCAGAAACATATAATCTCGTCAAAAGAGATGCCAATGGATCAGAGTTATGGAGAATACAGCTTAATGCTGATCAGGATGCAGACAGCTATTACACAGCAACAGCGCTTTTTATAGTTGAGGGTAAAGGCATAGTTGTTTCTGACAATAGTGGAATTCATCTCTTTAGTGCAGATGATGGCAGCAAAATCAAGGATGTTGATACTTCTGAGTACAATGACAGTGATTCAGGTAATTATTTCCAGCTTTTCAAAAAGGGTGATGGATCAATAGTCGGAGCTCTTTCTACAGGAGAGGATTTCCTTTTCTATACATTGGATCTTGATGCCGGAACTGTTGCACCCATTGAAAATGCCAAGATTTCACAGTATAAATACACAATCAACAGTGGAGCAGGTTATGACCTCTTCCTGTCAGACTCTGAAGCTATATATGGTTACAATATCGGAGATCAGGAACCTACAATGCTCATGAACTATGTGGATTCTGATATCAGTTCTTACGGAATTTATCAGATTGTCGGTGCATCAGAGAAGAGCTTCCTCTGCCTGGTTCCTAATGATGAGTCATATGTCCTTGCAATGATGAACAAGGTTGATCCTTCTGATGTTAAGGATAAAAAGACTATTACACTCGGATGTAACTATATTGACTATGATGTACGTTCTCAGGTTGTAAAATTCAACAAGGCAAGTGACGAGTATCGTATTGTAATCAGTGATTACTCCAAGTTTGATACAGAAGAGAATAACTATTCAGGTGGTGCTACAAAGCTTAACACAGATATTGTTTCAGGTAATGTGCCTGATATCCTTGTACTTGATAACGATATGCCTGTAGACAGTTATATCGCAAAGGGCCTGTTCCAGGATCTTACAGATTACTTTACAAATGATGAGGATCTCAAGAAGATCAATTATCTTGAAAATGTAATGAATGTGTTCAAGACTGACGGAAAAATGTATAAGCTCATTCCCAGCTTCTATATCGAGACTGTAGCAGCAGCTACTGAAGATGTTGGTGAAGTAAATACATGGACAATCGATCAGCTTGAAAAGCTTGTTAAGGATAAGAACATCGAGTATAAGAACATTTTCGGACCTCTCACAAGAGAAGATGTATTTGATATGGCGCTCAGCCTTGGCGGTTCTCAGTTTATTGACTGGTCAAAGCAGAAGTGCAGTTACAACTCAGATGCATTTATTCATCTTCTCGAGCTTGTTAATGAGTTCCCTGCAGATCTGCCGGAAGATGATTTGTACGCTGATTCATCAGCATACTGGAGAGATGGAAAAGCTCTTGCAGCACGTTTCTACTTAAGTGGATTCTCAGATTACAATTATGAGGCGAAGGGTTCATATGGTAAGGACATCTCACTTGTAGGCTTCCCTTCAGATAATGGAAGCGGTGCGGCTATCTTCCCGAACCTTCAGCTTACAATAAGCTCAACTTCTTCAGTGAAGGATGGCTGCTGGCAGTTCATCAGATACTTCCTTACAGAGGAATATCAGAATACAATCGATTCTTCATGGCCTGTAAGTAAAGACAGAGTTGATGCTCTTGCTGAGAAAGCAAAGAAGAAGCCTTCTTATGTCGATGAAGAGACCGGCAAAGAGGTTGAATATGATGATACCTGGTATATAGGTGAGACTGAGATTGTTATTGATCCTATGACGGATGATGAAGTCAATAAGGTTATTGATTATCTGGGAACTGTTAATCAGGTAGGTAATTACAACGACTCTATTAAGAATATTATTTATGAAGAAGCTGCAGCATACTTCAGCGGACAGAAAACTGCTAAGGAAGTTGCAGATATTATACAAAGTCGTGTACAAATTTACGTAAATGAGATAAGCTAATAGTATAACAATATGCCATGCCGATAGATAGTGTCAAATAATCTATGAAAAAACTGGGTCAAAAAAATAGGCTCAGATGAACCTTGAAAATTGCAGATATATATGTTGAGGTAGCCGGACGCCACCCTTGACAGCACAAAAAATAACTGCTGACGGTTAATCACCGACGGCGAAGAACTCAAGAACAATCAGATTTTCTCCGTCGTTTGCAGCAGTGTAGCAGTTATTTTTTGTGCCATCAAGGGCAAGCCGCTAACGCGGTGGCTAGGCTATTACCTCTGGCTCAGAATCTAAGAACAATCAGCCTGCAGCCTGGAGCTCAATTATTTTTTGCTGACCGTAATAGATCATGACCTGCCATTTGCCGGGCATGTTTCCGGGAGCGGAAAAGAGATCATCTACGACAGGTGGCTTGTAACCATTGTGCCTGTGTGGTCTGAGAAAGTTATAATAAGCAACCCATAGTGTAAGGTCGTAGTTAGCTCCATCATAGTTATCGAATCCGTTGGTTATGCGGTAAGAAGCTTTATATGTGCGGTTGAGACGCTCTATCATCTGTTTATAGGGACGGAATTCCTTGGATACGGCATCTTCATTCTGGAGCCCGATGACCTGTGTGATTTCGAACTTAAGCTTGTCACCGAAATTCTTGAAGAATTCCTGTGCAGCTAGTGGATATGCACTGTAACCATCTGCGATGAACCTGAAGTTTTTAGGTAGTTCAGAAATCCCTCTGAATGCCATTCGCATGGCAAGGATACAGGGACCGACACCACGGTTGTCAGACACCTGGTAGCCGATAATGGCTCTGCTGGCTGCATCCAGGATAAGCCAGATATAGCCTTTTATACCTCGGACTTTGATGTATGTTTCATCAGCAGTAAAAACATTTCCTTTTTCGTAAGGGTAGTGATCAACAAATGGTTTCACACAGATGGCAGCTGTTTTGCAGTAATTAGCTATCTGCTGATGCGAAATGGAAATGCCATGGATATCGAGCAATGCCTGCTTGGTTTTTCTGAGTGAAAGGCCAAGGTTTACATGATAAGTAAGGCATAAGGACATTATGTGGGCATTATGCATGCTGAACTTAAGAGAGGATGCATTCTCAGGGAGCGAATCCAACTTCATCTTAAAGAAATCTATCGTGAATTCACGGTAGATGTAATGGAGCTTATATTTGTTCTTTCCGTAGTCTTCGGAGAGATCTTCTTTGTCAACTTTTTTGAGGTTGTGAAGATAGTAAGGACATTTTGGATTCACACATTTGTGAACAATGAAATGCTTTCGTTCCTTTTTGGGAGTCAGGGCGTTGAGACAGTAAGGACATCTGATTTTTATCGATGTGTAACGTCCTTCTTCAGAAGTAAATTTAGTGCCGCAAACCTTGCACATGAGTTGCCCTTTTGAACCGTTATTGCGGTAGAGATAAGACTGAGGAGCGTTACATCTTGGGCACTTGCAGTCCGCAGGTATGTTGCATTCGGAGCGACGTTTTATCGGTTTGATGGGCTTGTCCTCAGGGTAGCGCCATTTAAGATAAGCCATGAAATCACGGTAATCCCATGGCTCTACTTTTATGATGACGGGAAGCTTATCAACTTTGAACTTTTGATATTTGGGAGAATGGGAATCGTCGAAAGCCCACTGTTTTAGCGGTATATATCTGCATATGAAGTTTACCAGCCAGCAATTCTGCTGATAGAGTTGGTGGATGATTTCAAGTAAATAAAGTATAATGTTCACGAGCATTGTCTCCTGGTTTTTTGTGAGTTTGGTCGCTGACATTATACCAAAAAGGGAGGTCAATGCTCATTTTATTTTGAACTCCCGATAAATCAAGGCTTTAGAACAAAAAAGAGGTAGTAAATTTGACACTACCTG
>CAMVLM010000119.1 GCA_947168335.1 uncultured Butyrivibrio sp.
CCTTCTGTCCGGGTTTGATCGAATCCTTGTGCATTTCAAGTGTGGCTGTGCCATACTCAAGCTCATAATCCTCAGAAATGGTCTCGCAGGGAAGCTTACCCTTTTTACGGATCATTACGAAAGGCTTCTTCATATTGTAAGCGATTGCAGTACCGAAGATAAATCCTCTTGACTCTGCACCTACAACAACATCAAAATCCAGGTCTTTAACAAGATCCTGCATCTCATTTATGGCAAGCTGCAGTCCGTCTGCATCCTGCAAAACACTTGTAATATCGCGGAACATGATTCCCGGCTCCGGGAAATCAGGTATTGTTCTTACGTATTCGTCTAATTTTTTCATTCTTATACCTCATTAAAATACTAGTGTGAATCACGTTTTTGGTCGCTGAAATCAATCATGAACAAAAATATTTTCACTTAACCTAAACAGTATATCACAATTTTATCATAAAAACATGAAAAGTACTCATATAAAAAGCGCCTTACCCTGTGGGCAAAGCGCTAAAAATTTATTCGAGATTAAAGGTGGTTGTATCTCCCTGCATATCTCCTATAAGACCAAGGCTGTCAACGGTCTTCACCTTTTCAGCTTTCATCTGCTTTATAAGAACCATATTGATCTTTTCACCGGCCTTAATTGTACCGGCAAAACTGCTAAGGTCATTCTGAAGCATAGTCACGTTTGTATATCCAACATTTGACCCGTTAAGGATAATCTGGAAGTGCGGGTTTGCCTTGACCATATCAACTGTCACATCCATACCGCTGGTATTTATCAGCTTAAAATTGAGCACAAGAAGCTTATTTCCGGATGTTGCAGTGATGGAAAATACATCATCCTCATCCGCATATGATGATGAAACACTGTATCCTGAATATGTAAGGAAAATTCCCTTTGAAATCTCCTGTCTCATGCCATCAACTGTAGTTCCCGTTTCTGACGAAGAACTTCCTTCTTCAGATCCGGACACGGTCTGTGATGCTTCTTCTGAAGAATTTGAACTGTTTGCAAGGTCATCAAGCTGCTCATCAAGAGGTTTTTCCTCTGATGAAGCCGTGCTTGCTGCATCATTTGCTGATGAGCTCTCACTGGAGGAATTGGAAACATCTGCATTCTCTTCGTCCTCATCCTCATCTCCGGTTGAATCTTTTCCGGCGTTTTCAATTCCTTCTTTAAGATCATCCTCGTACTTATTCAGAAGATCATCGATATTCTCATCATCGGACTTTTCTTCACCCGAATTTGTCTCAGGCTCAGTTTCCTCAATACCTGTCTTGGTATCTGCGGAATTTTCTGTATCAGCGGAGTTCTCTTCATTTGCAAGGGCAAGATCCGTGTTCTCTTCTCCATCTTCATTTGCATCCAGATTAGCTTCAAATTCAGCATCTCTTTCAGCCTTTGCTTTTTCTCTTGCTTCCTTGGCCAGCTGTTTCCTCAGGTCAAGAGCAGAAAGTGATGAAAGCCTCTCCACTCCATTGTTTGAGTGTTTCAAAAGCACGCTGACTGAATACTGTACAATCTGTTGATACTCATCCTCCGTCATCTCCGGAAACTGAGCACCACATCCTGACAGAAGCATACCGGATATTAAACTGGCAGTTATAACTTTCAGTACACCCTTCTTCATATTTGCCCCCTGATTCTGACCTAAAGATCAGTCTGTTGTAGCCGCGCTGCTTTCAAGTTCAAAGTAAAACTCTACTCCGTTATCGTAATTCTTTACGCCATAGTCCTGATGCATGGATTCCATTATTGCCTTGACTATTGACAATCCGACACCGCTACCGCCATATTCTCTGGTCCTTGCTTTGTCCACCTTATAGAATTTCTCCCATATGTGGTCTATGCTGTCTTCAGGAATCGGTTCGCCGGTGTTGAATACCGAAACTCTTACTTTATCTTTTTCCCTGATTATCTTTATATCTATTATACACTCACCCGAAAGATGATTGAGTGCGTTGGTATAATAGTTCATTATTACTTCGCCAATCTTGAATTCATCAGCCCAAACATATATAGGCTCATAATCTGCCATATGAACAGTAGCATTTTTCTGCTTCGTTAATATATCGGCAGATTTAAGGTAATTATTTATAGCTGCAACGATATCAAAACGTTCCATTTTAACAACATCATTGCCAAACTCAAGCTGGTTCAGTGTCAGCAGTTTCTTAACAAGCGTATCCATCTTGGAAGCTTCATCACGGATGACTTCACAGTAAAAATCCATACTCTCTCTGTCATCAATAATGCCTTCCTGTAAGCCCTCTGCATAGCCCTGTATAAGAGCTATCGGTGTCTTAAGCTCATGGGATACGTTTGAAAGAAATTCCCTTCGCATCTCATCTATTTCTTCTTTGTGGGCAATATCCTGCTTCAGCTCGTTATTGGCTGTCTTCAGTTCTCTTATGGTTGTCTCAAGAGTCTCCGAAAGCTCATTGATATTATCGCCAAGAATATCCAGCTCGTTCTTGTTGGTGCTCTTTGACTTATATTTTGCTTCAAAGTTGAGATTTTTCATCTCACTTGAAATTTCACTAAGCTGCAGAATAGGTCTGGTAATTCTGTTGGTAAGGAAAACAAGCAGTATCGAGCCAATAGCTATTGCTGCAACGCCCACAGTTCCCATGAATCTGTTGAAAATGGAAACGCTTTCCTTAATTCCGGCAACAGCACATCTGACCATTACGATATAGCCCGAATCAATAACTCCCCATATTTCCAGGTATTCTGTGTTCAGCCTTTTATCAACTTCAATCTGAAGGGTATAACTGCTGTTTTTCTCAAGTATAACCTTGCCGTTCAATGCACTGACAGAATCCTCACCCAAGAGATTATCCCAAAAAACATGCACCATATAATCCGCATCCGAGGAGGAAGATTTTATCATCTGTGAATCGGCATCAAGAACTATCAGTTCTATGCCGTAGGTATCGCATATACTCTGAAGCTCAATATTATAGTCATCAGTCATGAAGCTGTCTTTTGTAGAAGCTTCATTGATATTTTTATAAGCCTCCTTAACAACACTTGTCTGGTGAGACAGGTACACTCTCTCAAGAAGTGCTATGTTTGCCAGGAAACAAAAGCCGATCATTCCCACCATAACAAGAATGAACAGGCAGTTAAATTCCGTTCTGAGGGACCACTTTACTTTCTTTTCACTTGCATTTACTTTTTCTGAAAAAACTGTCATTGTCTTACTCTTCGAACTTGTAGCCCATTCCCCAGATGGTCTTTATAAGCTCACCTTTATCTCCCATTTTTCCTCTGAGTTTTTTAACATGAGTATCTATAGTCCGCGCATCGCCGAAATAATCATAGTTCCAGACGTTGTTGAGTATTTTTTCTCTGGAAAGAGCTATTCCCTTATTCTCGATAAAATATGTTAAAAGCTCAAATTCCTTGAAGCTGAGTTCAATTTCTTTTCCGTCAATCTGTACGCTGTGAGCTGCCTTATTTATCACTATACCGCCTGCTTCAAGAATGTCATCACTGGAAACCTGGGTGGTTCTTCTCAAGATAGCATCAACTCTTGCAACAAGAATTTTGGGACTAAAGGGCTTTCCGATGTACTCATCAACGCCAAGCTCAAATCCCTGAAGCTCATCCCTCTCTTCAGTCTTGGCAGTAAGCATGATGATCGGCACTTTTGAATAAGCCCGGACTTCACGGCAAACCTGCCAACCGTCCATCTTAGGCATCATGACATCCAGAATAATAAGTGAAATATCATTCTGATTCTCGAAGAATATATCAAGAGCCTTCTGACCGTCCTCTGCCTCTACCACATCAAAGTTACTCTTTATCAGGAAGTCTTTCACCAGCTTCCTCATTCTGGCTTCATCATCTACAACCAGTATCTTTAATTTATCCATTTATCTAAACTCCCGAAAAATATAGTTTTCATAGTTTATCAGACACATAATACATCAATTTTGTGAATTTTCTGTTTCTGTTTCTGATTCTGTACTACTTTCTTCATCCAAATTAATTTCTGAACCGTATTCGGTATTATCTTCAATTTTCAAATCTCTCTCTTTTATTCTGACAGCCTTTTCCCTGTCCTTAAGAGACTGTTCCCACTCTGAATAACGATTGGTTACATTCTGTTTGTAATTGATTATGTTATCCGTCTCGCCAAAATATGCAATAGCAAACATTACTCCCACAAGAACAATCAGGATAAGATTCATCGCAGACAATAAAATGATCGATGTCTTCGTATCCCTTTTTTTCTTTGGTATGGGAGTTATATACTGCCTGGGATGATACTCGTCAGGCAGCGCCACATTTGTAAATTTGATGGTTATGGGTATCGGTGTAAGATCCTGTTCACTTACCCCTGCTTCAATAAGCCTGTTTCTGAGTTTCGCAAGATACTCCCAGCCAACCGGTGTTGTGAAAACTCTGTTGGAAATCGCTTTTTCATAAACAGCCTCAAGATCAGCTATCTTGGTTGAATGAACCTTCTGAGAGATCATGTTGATCTTTTGCTTGTCGAGCCTGGCTTTCTCTGCGTCCTCTTTTGAAAGAAAAGTATATCCCTCAACCGTCAGATTTTCTTCAGTTGTGTCCTTTACTTCTATGTCATCTGCCATATTCAACTCCATAAGCTGCTATAAACACGCTTACGCTTCTTGCCTTCATTCTCCAGTTAGGAACTGATAACGGCTTGGGTCTGTTGTTGAAGTATCTGCCATCCTCTGCAGCTGTATCTACAACCAGTGTCCAGTATGCACCCTGAGGAGGTTCCGGCAAGGTTATCTGGATATCCTCCCAGAATGAATTGACAGACATGATAACCACATCATCATGACCCAGTTTCCTGATAAATCCCGCAAACATCACGGTTATAACTTTTGTATTGTCGTTTACATCCCTGTTGTAAGGGTTGTCAGTAAATACACTTATATTGGGAAGTCCGCTTACAGCAGGCTTTAAATCCTTTCTTATGCTGGGATGCTTTCTTCTGAACTGGATCATATTTCTGTAAAAATCAAAATATGTCTTATTCTTATTAAGGTAATCCCAGTTCAGCCAGGAAATCTCATTATCCTGACAGTATGCATTGTTATTGCCAAACTGTGTATTTGCAAACTCATCACCCTGAAGGATCATGGGAGTTCCGCGGCTGCACATAAGAATAGCAATTGCATTTCGCATCATCTTAAATCTGAGTGCATTAACCGCAGGATCATCGGTCTCACCCTCTACTCCGCAGTTCCAGCTTCTGTTATCGTTAGCTCCATCTGTATTGTTCCAGCCATTAGCCTCATTGTGCTTATCATTGTATGAAAACATATCATACAGACTGAATCCGTCGTGACAGGTTATGAAATTGACGGATGAGTCATAACCGGCATAATTATGTCCGTACATATCCATGGATCCCGTAATACGTCTTACCGCATCCGGTGCTGCCCAGTAGTCACCCTTTAAGAATGACCTGATACTGTCTCTGTATTTACCGTTCCACTCTGCCCATCGGCCCCAGGAAGGGAATGAGCCTACCTGATACATTCCGCCTGCATCCCACGCCTCTGCAATAAGCTTCACATCACCCAAAAGGGGATCAAATGCAAGTCTGTGAAGAAGAGGAGGCTGTTCCATAGGAGCACCGTTCAAATCTCTTCCGAGAATACTTGCAAGATCAAATCTGAAGCCGTCGATCTTGTACTCCTCTACCCAGTAGTGGAGGCAATCAACGATCATCTGCTGAACTATAGGATGATTACAATTAAGCGTATTGCCACAGCCACTGAAATTATAGTAATCTCCGCCGGGTGTCAGCATGTAATAGATATTATTATCAAAGCCCTTAAAGGAAATAAACGGTCCGTTCTCGTTACCCTCAGCAGTGTGGTTAAACACTACATCCAGAATAACTTCAATTCCGTTCTCCTTAAGGAGCTTTACCATCTCCTTTAATTCAAAGCCCTCTTTGTTGTATTCGGACTTGTAAGCATAACTTGTATTTGGTGCAAAAAAGCTGACTGTGTTGTAGCCCCAATAATCCAGCAGCGTTCTTCCGTTTACAATTCTCTTATCCCTTGTTTCGTCAAATTCAAAAATAGGCATAAGCTCAACGGCAGTAACACCGAGGCGTTTTAAATAATCAACCTTTTCCATTATTCCGGCAAAAGATCCCTTACATTTAACACCTGAAGATTCATGTTTGGTAAAACCTCTTACATGCATCTCATAAATAATAGAATCACTCATGGGAGTCTTGAGCCATGATGTGTTGCCCCAGTCAAACTCGCTGCTGACAACTCTTGCTCTGTATGCGCCTTCAAACTTTACTGTCTCTCCCCATATCTTCTGACCAACTACAGCTTTAGCATAAGGATCCAGAAGGACATGGTTGTAGTCAAATAAAAGTCCTTTCTTCTCATCCCATGGTCCGTCAACACGGTAAGCATATTCCAGGTTCTCAATGGGAAGACCGAACACGATCATTGAATGCACTTTACCGATTCTGTATTCTTCAGGAAAAGTTATTGAAGTATACGGCCTCTCTTCACCTCTGTGGAATAAAAGAAGAGTAACCTTTGTAGCGCCGTTTGAATGGACAGTAAAATTAACGCCATCGGGAAGTACAGTGGCGCCATTCATACCATAGAGTCCCGGCCTTACGCGATAACCATTGATGATATCAGTAGCAAGAAGCTGTCTGTTCTCTTCAGACTTACGAATATCCAATCGGAAAGCACCGGGTGTTGCATTAAATTTAGATCTCTGTCTTCTAAATTCTGACATATATATTTATAATTCTCCAGAATAATTTTCGAAAAAGCAATAAAATACTAACTTAATTATACCACAAAACCAAAAAAAGGGTGCCGTAAGGCACCCTTTTTATTAATTACTCTAAAATTATGCAGGATATGCACCATTCTTGGTGTCTGCTTCTGACAGATCAACCTTATCCTGCTGTGCAAGACGATACTTGAAGAAGTCTGTAGCAACCTGAGGGAACAGAGCATAGGACAATACATCCTCATCCTGCTGCTTCCACTGCTTAACATCCTCTTCAAACTTAGGAAGACCGGGAGCAAGCTTATCTGCAGGTCTGCAGGTAATAACTTCTCTGTCACCGATGATCTTCTTCTGAACTTCAGGATTGAAAGGCTTGATGGTCTTACCGTATTCACCGGCAAGAAGATCCTTTGTCTGGTCAGTAGCAACCTTGTAACGCTCGCCCATAAGGACGTTCATAACAGCCTGTGTACCAACGATCTGTGAAGAAGGTGTAACAAGCGGAGGCTCACCAAAGTCCTTACGAACCTGAGGAATCTCCTCAAGAACTGTGTTGTACTTGTCACTTGCATTCTGCTCCTTCAGCTGGCTAACCATGTTGGAAAGCATACCGCCGGGAACCTGATACATAAGAGTCTTGATGTTAACACCAAGAACCTTAGCATCCATAAGTCCGCTTGCAAGGCACTCTTCTCTGTAAGGTCTGAAGTAATCAGCGATCTCAGCAAGAAGCTTCTGATCAAGACCTGTATCGAATTCCTGTCCCTTGAATGCCTCAACCATAACTTCCGTAGCAGGCTGAGATGTTCCAAGTGCGAAAGGTGAAATTGCACAGTCGATAATATCAACACCGGCTTCAGCAGCCTTCATGTATGTCATGCTGGCAACACCTGAAGTGTAGTGTGTATGAAGGTCAATAGGAAGGCTTGTAGCACTCTTAAGAGCCTTAACAAGTTTCTCTGCCTCGTAAGGAAGAAGAAGTCCTGCCATATCCTTGATACAGATTGAATCTGCACCCATGTTCTCGATATCTTTAGCGATGTTCATCCAGTACTCTTCTGTGTAAGCATCACCAAGTGTATATGCAAGAGCGATCTGAGCATGTCCGCCCTCTTTCTTTGTAGCCTTAACTGATGTCTCAAGGTTTCTGAGGTCATTTAAGCAGTCAAAGATTCTGATGATATCGATACCGTTTGCGATTGACTTCTGAACGAAGTACTCAACAACGTCATCAGGATAATGCTTATAACCAAGGATGTTCTGTCCACGAAGAAGCATCTGAAGCTTTGTGTTCTTGAATCCATCACGAAGCTTACGAAGTCTCTCCCAGGGATCTTCCTTAAGGAATCTCATGGATGCGTCAAATGTAGCACCACCCCAGCACTCTACTGAGTTGTAACCAACCTTATCCATTGTAGGGATAATAGGAAGCATAAGCTCTGTAGGCATTCTGGTGGCAATCAGAGACTGATGCGCATCACGAAGCACTGTCTCTGTAATCTTAATAGGCTTTGCCATAATTTTTTCTCCTTTTCAGTAATTTATAATGAAGTTCGATCACAGAAATCGTAGATTTCCTATCTCACTTTTAAAATACTCCGAATACAGCCATGAATGTTCCGGCAACGACAGCGGTACCAACGACACCTGCTACGTTAGGTCCCATAGCGTGCATCAGGAGGAAATTGCTGGGATCAAACTCAGCACCAACCTTCTGTGATACTCTGGCAGCCATAGGAACCGCAGAAACACCTGCAGAACCGATAAGCGGATTAACCTTACCGCCTGTGACAACACACATAAGCTTACCAAACAGACATCCGGCAGCTGTACCGATAACAAACGCAATAAGTCCAAGTACAACGATCTTGATAGTTGTAATGTTAAGGAATGCCTCAGCACTTGTTGTAGCACCTACTGATGTACCAAGCATG
>CAMVLM010000120.1 GCA_947168335.1 uncultured Butyrivibrio sp.
GGCTCCGTCCTTTTCAATGACGTGGGCCTCTATGAATTCAGACAGGACAGGGAGCTTTTGGAAGCTATATGTTCACTTCTTATAAAAGGAAATCGCACGGACAGAGCTTCTTTTATCTGGTATCAGAGGGGTGTGGAAGAGGAAATTCACATCACCAGGCTCTATGAGTATTATATGGCTGCCATCTATGTGAATGAGGATGGCGTACTTCCCTGCGAAATATCCAAGATGGTTCTGATGTTCTTCTCATACCAGAGTGATCTTGAATATGAGAAAAATGCTATTCTGTACAGATATGTTCATGAACACAGGGACGAGTATCCGGATATATTTGACTCCTACAGGATGCAGATTGAGAAATTCCTTTTGGAGCAGCTGGACAGAGGCAGGGTCAGCAAGGATCTTGGCTATCTGTACAGGCACCTTATCACAAGACAGATGGTTGATGCCAGCAACTGTGACAAGGTAATGCGTGTGCTTTACAGCAATGAGATACGTACCACTGATCCCAGAATGAAGAAGGTAATAGTGGTTTACGATAAGCTTGAGGAAGAGCTGGAGTATCCGCTTATTCAGGGCAGAGCTTATGTCCCTCTTTACGGAAGCGATTATTCGGTGCTTTTAGAGGACGGAGATGAGCACAGATATTCCGAGGGCATTCCTTTTGTAAATGAGAAGCTGATGCTTGCAGGGCATCTGAATCAGTATATACAGCCCTTTATCCAGAACGGACAGGAGAATCTGGAACTTTTCCTGTGCGAGATAGAGAAGAGTACCTACACCATCACCATGGAAAATGTAGGCAGATATAAGGAGCTGGCTGATTCGGGACAGGTTCGTAAAAAGTGCAGAACGCTTATCAGAGAGTGCCTCACAAGGTTCTATTATGACAATGATTTCGAGAGACAGCTGTCTGAATATATTGATGATGTGGATCTTGATGAACTGACTACCGCAGAGCGCAGCAATATGTTTGAACTTATGGTTATGTCTGGAAATTATGACAAGGCTCATGAGCTCATTAAAAATTATGGCACCTACAAGCTTGATGCCAGAGTTGTCATGCGTATGTGCGGACGTCTAATGGACAGAGAGGCCTACGAAGATAATGAAATAAATGCATGGATTGCCTGGTACGCATTTAAGCAGTCCAAGTATGATGAACAGCTTCTGACTTATCTGGTGAAGAATTTCAACGGTACCACAAGGCAGATGCGTGATCTTTGGAAGGCAGCAGGTTCTTACGATATTGATACTTATGAGCTTACAGGCAGGATGCTTGTTCAGATTCTTTATACCGGAGCTCATGTTGGTGACAAGATAGAAATATTCAGAAGCTACGTAAACAGAAGCAGTGGCGGAGATGATCTTGAGAGAGCGTTCCTTGCGCAGGAAGCCAACGATTACTTTGTGCGTAACATGATAACCGACAGTTTTGTTTTTGAGAGAATCGGTAAACTTGCGCTTGAAAATGCTGAGCTTCTGGATGTATGCAAAATGGCATATTTGAGAAGCTTTACAGAATCTCACAGAGAAGATCTGAAGCCTGAAGATGAGATCATTAAGAGATTTCTTCTTGATCTTCTCAATAAAAAAATATACTTCGCATTTTTCATCCACTATCTGAACGTGCTTCCTCAGATGCAGATGTTTTGCGATAAGACGATTATTGAGTACAAAACGGCTCCCGGCACCAAGTGTATAGTTCATTATCTTGGTGGAGCAGAGGAGGATGAAGAGTATCACACAGTGGAGATGCAGGAAATGTATCCCGGTATCTATGAGGTATCTTTTGTTCTGTTTTTCGGAGAGCAGCTTCAGTACTATATAACCGAAGAGGCTTTTGAGGGCCGAAGTGAGAAGCTGACAGAGAGCGGAATGCTTTCAAAGAGCGATATTGTTCAGGAGACAGTTGCCGGAAGATATTCGATTATAAATGATATTATGATAGGCAAGACGCTTCAGGACTACGAGACCGTAAACAGGCTTCTCAACGAGTATTACAAAAAGAGATTTATGACCAGTAAATTGTTTAGGATGAAATAAAGGTTTTGAGCATTATGTCACTATTTAAGGGGGTTAAAAATTCAAGGAGGTTCGTGCTTGGTTACGATCTGGGAGAGGAAGTCTCGCAGATAAGTTTTCTTGCCTCGGATTCGGATCTTCCTGAGACGCTGTCCACCCTGGCAGGGGCGGAGGCTTATAATATCCCCACTGTCCTGTGCAAAAGGAAGGACGTAAATCAGTGGTTTTATGGCAAGGATGCCCTGGCCAAGATTGAGAATGAAGAGGGCATAAGGGTTGATCATCTGATAGAAAAGGCAAGGGATGGAAAGCGAATAGATGTTGACGGAACAGGTTATGATCCTGTCTCTCTGCTTACTCTTTTTATAAAAAGAACACTTTCACTTTTATCTATGGAGATGAGCATGGATATGGTGGATGCAATAGTTGTGACCACCAGAATAATGGATGCGAGAATGATAGAGGTTCTTTCAGATGTGGCCGGAGCACTGTCACTTCCGGTTAAGAATCTTTATTATCAGAGCTACGAGGACAGCCTTTATAATTACATGATGTATCAGCCCGAAGAGCTTCTGAATCACGCTGTTATTGCATGTGATTATAATTTCGGAGAGATGACCATTTACGACATGAAGTTGAATCATAAGACTCAGCCCATTGTTGTAACTATTGATAAAACCATAAAGGATGACCTTGCACTTGCGGCGGGTGGCTTTTCCGAGAATCTTGCAGATAAAGGTGCGGAGAAGGAGAAGCTTGACAGCAGGTTCCTGGATATCTGTCAGGAGATGATGGATGGCAGGATCGTCAGTGCTGTTTTCCTTTTGGGAGACGGTTTCAGAGAACAGTGGATAAACAAGTCACTGGAATTTCTGTGCAGAACCAGACGTGTTTTTCAGGGAAATAATCTTTTCAGCAAGGGTGCCAGCATAGCTGCCAGAGAGAAGGTTGCGCCTACAGACAGACTTGAAAAATACGTTCTTCTTGACGGTGACAAGCTTAAATCCAATGTGGGACTTATGGTCAAAAAGCAGGGTCAGGATGCTTATTATGCGCTTCTTGACGCCGGTGAAAACTGGTACGATGTACGAAATTGCATGGACATTATTCTGGAGCTGGAAGCTTTTATTGATATAATCATCACACCTCTTACAGGCGGTGAGAAACATGTTCACAGAATAGAATTTGAAGGGCTTCCGTTAAGACCTGCCAGAACCACCAGACTCAGGCTTAAGATCAGGATGAAGGCTGCAGATAAAGCGGTTATAGATGTTGAAGATATGGGCTTTGGAGAATTGTTTGAGAGCTCAAATCTGACCTGGACTGAGGAGGTGACGGTATGAGCGTGCCTATTTTATGTACAGGTAAATATGCGACCAGACCTTATTATCTTGAGAAGATCGGCAGAAGAATATACTCAATTGAGGAATTATGTTATTGCATAGTTCAGAATGCTTATATGATAGATTCCGATTCTTTTGATATGGCGCTGGTAGACTGGATTTCCGATGAACTGCTCCTTGAGAAACTCGCTGATGAGCTTCGCAAGATGCTGGTCCACAATTGCTCGGCTGCTTCATTTTTCGGAATGATAATCGACTATGTGGGTTATGTTTCCAAGGAGGATTCAGATAAGACAATCGAGACGCTCAGAAGTAACGCCGATATGGATGTTTACGAAAAGCGTATGGCCAGAGCTGATTATCTGATGAAGATGGGGCATCTGCATCAGGCATTTGCTGAGTATGAGTATCTCTGGAAGCATATGCCTGAGATGGATAAAAATATTAAGGCCAAGATCGAGCACAATGAAGGCGTGATGTATGCTTATCTTTTTATGTATGACAGGGCTGCTGAAATGTTCCTGAAGGCATGGGAAGATAGCGAGGATGAGGAGTCATACATGTGCTATCTGACCTGTAAGCGAATGATTCTTGGAGAAAGGGAATATGTGGCATTTGTGGGGGAGCACAAAGAGGCCAGAAATCTTTCCCTTCGTCTGGAACAGCGCATGGATGAGGTAAATGATCTGTATGACTCCAGCAGCGCCAATATTAAACTGCGAAGCCTTGAGCTTTACAGATCCGGTGCAAAGATGAGTGAGTACTACACGGAGGTTGAACGTTTAAGCAGCGATATGAAGGCGGAATATCGTGAACTGGTTAAACCATAAAAGGGGATAGAAAAAAGGATGGGGTTCTTTGACTTATTCAGAAAAAAAGACACATATCGTATGGAACGCCAGGAACAGGCGAAGATAGAAAACTGGAATGATATCGTTTATACCAGAAAAAACATCGATATGGATGATACTTCTCAAAGACGAGAGTACATAGGCAACTGCCTTCAGCAGATGGCAGAGGCCAGCAGGGATATGGACTCCCTCCAGTTTGAGTACAGGGTTGTAACTTCCCACTTGAGGGATATGGAGGAAATTGATGCGCTGCCACCTGAAAACAGGGCGGAGATCAACAGACTTGCAGAGCGAATCCTTGACAGTGAGGAAAAGCAGAAGAACTTCAACAGAAGAAAAAGCCGCATGACTGATGCGGAGTTTGAGAAGATGGAAAGGCTGCAGGGCGATGTGAGATACGGAGCACAGCAGCTTAAGGAAGCTGAGGAGTATCGCAAGAAGGTAAAGAACGACCTTCGCCGTCTTGATGGTGAGCGGAAGGCTAATGAATTTCGCAGGGCAGAGATAGAGATTGCAGTTGATAATATGCAGAAGATGATGCTTGTCACCGCAGTTGCAGCAGGTGTCCTGACACTGGTTCTGGCAGTTATCTCCGCAATTCTGAAGCTGAACGTTATTTACGGCTATATGGTTCTTATAGTTATAGCAGCATTGTCTTTTTTCTGGCTCAATCAGAAGATTCATGAGTACAGAAAAGAGAAGAAGCAGGTATTAAACACTATCGCAAGAATTATCCAGATTCAGAACACTGTTAAGATAAGGTACGTCAATAACAAGAATCTTATCGATTACGAGTGCCTGAAGTATGGTGTAAACAATTCCAAGGAGCTTTATCAGCTTTACGAAAAATTCCTCCAGGAAAAAGAGGAAAGAGCAAAGTACGCAGAGGCAGCAAAGCAGCTTGATGCAAACCAGAAAGCTCTTGTTGTCGCACTCAGGAAATACAGGATAAAGGATCCCGAGATCTGGATACATCAGGCTATAGCTCTTGTAAATCACAACGAAGAGGTAGAAATCAGACACGCACTTGTCGGTCAGAGACAGCAGCTTCGTAAGCAGATGGATTATAACCGTGACATTGTTGCAGGCAATGCCAAGTCTGAGATTGAGGAGCTTGTAAGCGAGTATCCTGTATATCGCAAGGAAATCCTTGATATGGTTTCCAAGTATGAAGAACAATACCCGGGAGCGTGATATCCTGAGAGCTTGATATTTGGAAGCTTAATATTTAGAGTGTAATATCCTGGAACTTAAAAGAATGCACGCTCAGAATTAAGTAAAAAAGAATGGAAATATATATTGCCTACAAAATTATATAATGTTAAGATGTTTTCTGTTGGTTTGGTTATTCTAAGAAGTAGGAATAAAACATATGCAGAAATATTTTCTAAACGAAAATGATAAGATTGGCGAGGAGTGTGGAGTCTTCGGAATGTACGATTTCGATGGCGGTGATGTAGCTCCTTCAATTTATTACGGGCTATTGTCTTTGCAGCATAGAGGGCAGGAGAGCTGCGGTATCGCTGTCAGCGAGACTAATGGTCCAAAAGGTAAGGTTACGAGTCATAAGGACATGGGACTGGTTAATGAGGCGTTCAACTCTGATATCCTGCATGGGATGAGAGGTGATATTGGTGTCGGCCATGTACGTTATTCAACGGCAGGCAGCAGCACCAGAGAAAACGCTCAGCCCCTTGTCCTTAATTACGTTAAGGGGACTCTTGCGATGGCTCATAACGGTAATTTGGTGAATGCTCCGGAGCTTAGAAGAGAGCTGGCTTATACAGGTGCTATTTTCCAGACTACCATTGATTCTGAGGTAATAGCCTATCATATTGCAAGAGAAAGACTTAACACCAATAGCGTTGAGAATGCAGTTGCCCGCGCTATGCAAAAGATAAAGGGAGCTTATTCATTGGTAGTAATGTCTCCCAGAAAACTTATCGGAGCAAGGGATCCCAATGGATTCAGACCTCTTGTTATCGGTAAGAGAGATAACTGCTATATCCTTGCATCTGAGACCTGTGCGCTTGATACAATAGGTGCGGAGTATATCAGGGATGTTAAGCCCGGAGAGATAGTTACGATTTCTCCTGACAAAGGAATTGAGTCCAACACACAGATGTGTGATTCTGTTAAACATGGACACTGCATCTTCGAATATATTTATTTTGCAAGACCGGACAGTGTGCTCGATGGCGTCAGTGTTTATGAATCAAGAATAAAAGCGGGAAAATTCCTTGCCATGGATTCTCCTGTTGAGGCTGATGTGGTTGTCGGAGTTCCTGAATCCGGTAACTGTGCAGCTCTTGGCTATGCTATGGAGTCCGGAATTCCTTATGGACAGGCTCTTGTAAAGAACCAGTACATTGGAAGAACTTTCATCAAGCCCGGTCAAAAGAGCAGAGAGAGCAGTGTTCAGGTTAAGCTCAATGCTCTTGGTAATGCCGTTAAGGGTAAAAGAGTCATTATGATTGATGATTCCATAGTACGCGGAACCACCTCTGACAGAATCGTGAGAATGCTCAGAGATGCCGGTGCAACTGAGGTTCATATGAGAATCAGTTCTCCTCCGTTCTTATGGCCCTGCTACTTTGGCACTGATGTGCCTGCAAGAGAGCAGCTTATAGCGTATAATAGGAGTATTGAGGAAATACGCCAGATCATCGGTGCTGATTCACTGGCGTATCTTGGAATTAACAGACTTGAGGAAATCGTAAATAATAAGCTCACAATCTGTAAAGGATGCTTTACAGGCGAATATCCGGTTGCACCGCCATCAGAGGATATCCGTGGTGAGTATGAGAAGTGTTGATATATTTGACTTTAGAAATCAACTCTGATTTCCAATAATAAAAGTAATAAGTAAATTAGAATTTCTATATTTATAAGGAGATTGAAGAATGAGTACAGACCGTTACAGCAGCCCACTTTCAGAGCGTTATGCGAGTAAGGAAATGCAGTATATTTTTTCACAGGATATGAAGTTCAGAACCTGGAGAAAACTTTGGATAGCCCTTGCTGAAATCGAGAAGGAGCTTGGCCTTAACATTACACAGGAGCAGATTGATGAACTTAAATCTCATCAGGATGACATCAACTATGATGTTGCCAAGGCTCGTGAGAAGGAAGTACGTCATGATGTAATGAGCCATGTATATGCATACGGTCAGCAGTGTCCCAAGGCAGCAGGTATCATCCATCTTGGAGCAACAAGCTGCTATGTTGGTGACAATACAGATATTATTATTATGACTGAGGGTCTTAAGCTTGTTCGTAAAAAGCTCCTCAATGTAATCGCATCACTTGCAAAGTTTGCTGATGAATATAAGGATCTTCCTACACTTGGTTTTACTCATTTCCAGCCTGCACAGCCTACAACAGTAGGTAAGAGAGCATCTCTCTGGCTGCAGGATTTCACAATCGACCTTGAGGATCTTGATTATGTTCTTGATAACATGAAGCTTCTCGGTTCCAAGGGAACAACAGGAACACAGGCGTCCTTCCTTGAGCTTTTCGACGGAGACCTTACCAAAGTTGATAAGCTTGATCCCATGCTTGCTGAGAAGATGGGATTTAAGGGATGCATGGCTGTTTCAGGACAGACCTATAGCCGTAAGATTGATATGAAGGTTGTTAATGTTCTTGCCGGAATCGCATCATCTGCAACAAAGATGGCCCAGGATATCAGACTTCTCCAGCATCTTAAGGAAGTTGAAGAACCCCATGAAGCTAAGCAGATCGGATCTTCAGCTATGGCATATAAGAGAAATCCCATGAGAAGTGAGAGAATCTGTTCTCTTTCAAGATATGTTATTGTTGATACTCTTAATCCTGCAATCACTGAGATTTCACAGTGGTTTGAGAGAACACTTGATGATTCTGCAAATAAGAGACTTTCTATTCCCGAAGGCTTCCTTGCAGTAGACGGAATACTTGATCTTTGCATGAATGTAACTGACGGCCTTGTTGTTTATCCCAAGGTTATTGAGAAGAGACTTATGTCTGAACTTCCTTTCATGGCAACAGAGAATATCATGATGGATGCTGTTAAGCTTGGCGGTAACAGACAGGAGCTTCATGAGAAAATAAGAGAGCTTTCCATGATCGCAGGAGATCATGTAAAGAAAGAGGGTAAGGACAATGACCTTCTTGAGATGATCGTTAAGGATCCTGCATTCCACATGGATGAGGATAAGATCAAGGATTGCATGGATCCCAAGAAGTACACAGGATGCAGTGCACATCAGGTTGAGCGCTTCCTTGATGAAGTTGTTAATCCTATTCTTGAGGCTAATAAGGACGAACTTGGTCTTACTGCAGAGATCAACGTTTAATATAAGAGCATTTATCAAGAAGCTGAAGAAGCAGACAAATGCAAAGAAAAAATAACGTGAAGTAATTTCTGATTATAGAAATTTTATTTCAATTTAATTGATACTGAATTTTTAGAGGACTACACTTATTAT
>CAMVLM010000121.1 GCA_947168335.1 uncultured Butyrivibrio sp.
CTACACGACGCTCTTCCGATCTCCTGAGGCACGTCCCAGTGAAGTTATTGATGAAGTATTAGAGCTTCTTCTTGATCTTGGTGCTGATGACAAGCAGCTTGACTGTCCTTTTGTATTCGCATCAGCCAAGGCCGGAACATCATCAATGTCACTTGATGAGCCCGGAAGCGACTTAAAGCCTCTTCTTGATACAATCATCAACTATATTCCCGCCCCTGTTGGTGATCCTGATGCAGGCACGCAGATGCTTATCAGCACAATCGATTACAACGAATATGTAGGACGTATCGGTGTCGGCAAGATAGATAACGGCAGCATTAAGGTCAATCAGGAAGTTATGGTAGTTAACCACCATGAGCCTGACAGATCATTCAAGACCAAGGTCAGCAAGCTTTATGAATTTGAGGGACTTGGCAAGAAGGAAGTTCAGGAGGCAGGAATTGGTTCAATCGTAGCCATTTCCGGTATCGAAGATCTTAAGATCGGTGATACACTTTGCGCAGTTGATGCAATCAATGCGATCCCGTTCCAGAAGATTTCAGAGCCTACAATTTCAATGAACTTTATTGTCAACGATTCTCCGCTTGCCGGACAGGAGGGTAAATATGTCACTTCCCGTCACATACGTGATAGATTGTATAAGGAACTTAATACCGATGTTTCTCTTAGAGTTGAGGATACTGATTCAACAGAGACCTTCAAAGTATCTGGCAGAGGAGAACTTCACCTCTCAGTCCTGATCGAGACAATGCGTCGTGAGGGCTATGAGTTCGCGGTAAGTAAGGCTGAGGTTATCTACAAGCAGGATGAGAACGGCAAGAAGCTTGAGCCTATGGAGAAGTGCTACATCGATGTTCCCGAGGAATTTTCAGGAAGCGTAATCCAGAAGCTTGGAGAGCGTAAGGGCGAGATGATCAATATGGGTCTTGCAAACGGTGGATATACACGTCTTGAGTTCCTGATTCCTTCAAGAGGACTTATCGGATACAGAGGCGAGTTCATGACAGATACCAAGGGTAACGGTATCATGAATACTATTTTTGATGGTTATGCACCTTACAAGGGAGATATTTCCTATCGTAAGCAGGGTTCACTTATTGCTTTCGAGACAGGTGAGGCAGTAACCTACGGACTTTTCAATGCTCAGGAGCGTGGACAGCTCTTTATCAGCCCTGGAGACAAGGTTTACTCTGGAATGGTAATCGGTTCAAGTGGCAAGAGTGAGGATATCGAGGTTAACGTATGTAAGACCAAGCACCTCACAAACACAAGAACATCATCTTCCGATGAAGCTCTTCGTCTTGTTCCTCCGAGAATCATGTCACTTGAGCAGTGCATTGACTTTATTGATACAGATGAGCTTTTGGAGGTAACACCTACAACACTCCGTATCAGAAAGAAGATTCTTGATCCTACTCTCAGAAAGAGAGCCGGTTTCGCAGCTAAAAATAAAAAGTAATATTATTGGGGATGTATGAAATGATTTTTCATTTTGTGCACCCCCTTTTTATTTCGCGGAGATTGATTTAAAATATAGATATGGAAAACAGTGAAGCTAAACGCCTTCAAGAGTTCAATGATCTTCTTGAGAGCAAAAAAGGTAAAAGTAAACAGAGAAGCAATGTGAAGGTGTGTGTCAATTGTGGCAGACGCCTTGTAAGGTCATCAGAAAACGGACTGTGTCCTATGTGCGCTGAGCAGGAACTTTTTAATGAGGTCCGTGATTATATAAGGGCCAATGATGTTAAGGATTATGATGTTGCCCAGAAGTTTGGGATTCCTCTTAATAAGGTTAAGGAATGGATCAGACAGGGCAGGATTCAGTATAAAAACGATCCTACCATGAAGTCTGTCATAATGGGGAATTACTGTCAGGTCTGCGGCCAGCCCACCAACTTTGGAACAATCTGTCCCAAGTGTATGAAGGAAAAGAAAAAGGAAAATATTCAGGGTGTCGCTATTGGCAAGCCTCAGGGTGACGGCAATAAAAAGATGCGATTTATGGACGGCGACAAGTAAATTGTTTTGTTATACCGTTGACACATTATGTTGCCGGTGCTATGATGCTTTTGCATGAATAATTTAGATAGAGGTTGCGTATTCTATCAGTATGTATCAGGATGCGGCAGACGCAAATGACTGATGCAAAAAGGAGCATACGCCGAAGGGTATTCTTCATCTGCAGAGAATATGCCTGGGCATGCAGTTAAGAACTGTATGACTGTCATCGTAGGATGGGGAGCTATCAAGGCAAATTGGATCAGAATTGATTTTAAGCCGACTCGTTTTACGATGAGTTGGCTTATATTATGTTTAATAAGGGAGGGAATATGGCTATATTCAAAGGCGCAGGATGTGCTATTGCAACACCGTTTTTTGAGGATGGATCAGTTAACTATCAGGAATTTGACAGACTGATCGATTTTCAGATTGATAATGGAACAGACGCTATAGTTGTATGTGGTACAACCGGTGAGAGTGCTACCATGAGTGAACAGGAGCACATGGAAGTTGTAAGACACTGCATCAGCTATGTAAATAAGAGAGTACCGGTTATTGCAGGTGCTGGTTCAAACTGCACACAGACCGCGATCGATCTGTCTGTTGATGCTGCCAAAGCAGGAGCCGACGGAATCTTATCTGTAACTCCTTATTATAACAAGGCTACACAGGGCGGCCTCATTCAGCATTTTACATCCATTGCCAAGGCTATTGATATTCCTGTAATCCTTTATAATGTTCCCAGCAGAACAGGCTGCAATATTCTGCCTGAGACAGCAGTGAAACTCTGCAAGGAAGTGGACAACATCGTCGGAATCAAGGATGCTACAGGCAACCTTGCACAGACATCCAAGATGATGCAGCTTGCAGACGGATGCATAGATCTTTATTCAGGTGAGGATGGTCTTGTAGTGCCGATCATTTCACTTGGCGGAATTGGTGTTATTTCAGTCCTTTCTAATGTTGCACCCACACAGACACATGATATGTGCATGAAGGCACTTGATGGCGACTTTAAGGGTGCCCGCGATATTCAGTTCAAGGCACTTCCTCTGATCGATGCGCTTTTCTCAGAGGTTAATCCTATTCCTGTTAAATCAGCTCTTGAGATGATTGGATTTAAGGCAGGCCCGCTTCGTCTTCCTCTTACAACCATGACTGAGGAGAAGAGAGTGGTTCTTGAGCAGGAAATGAAGAAATTCGGACTTATCTGAGAATAATAGAGGATATTTAATATGACAAAAATGATTATGCACGGCTGTAATGGCCGCATGGGCAGAGCCATTGTAGAACTTACTTTATCTGATCCTGATATAGAAGTTGTTGCCGGTGTAGATGCCTATGGCGAGAACAATTATGATTTCCCGGTATTTGATTCACTTGATAAATGCGATGTTCAGGCAGATGTAGTTGTGGATTTTTCAAATGCGTCAGCTGTAGAGGGACTCCTTAAGGCTTGCAGTGAGAAAAAGCTTCCTGTAGTACTTTGCACTACAGGATTATCGGATGAGCAGCTTGAACTTATGAAGAATACTTCCAGGGACATAGCTGTACTTAAGTCAGCGAACATGTCTGTTGGTATCAACACTCTGTTGAAGGTGCTTTCAGAGATTTCACCCATGCTGGCAGCTGCGGGCTTTGATATCGAGATTGTGGAGAAGCATCACAATCAGAAACTGGATTCTCCCAGCGGAACAGCTCTTGCTCTGGCTGACAGTATAAATGATTCTCTTGAAGAAAAATATGATTATGTCTATGACAGAAGTACACGCAGAGAGAAGAGGCCTAAGAAAGAAATCGGTATATCTGCTGTAAGAGGCGGAACAATCGTTGGAGATCATGATGTTATATTCGCCGGAACCGATGAAGTTATAACTCTTTCACACAGGGCTTATTCCAGAACAGTATTTGGAAAGGGTGCCATCGAGGCTGCCAAGTTCTTAAGCGGCAAGGGCTCCGGAATGTATGATATGTCTGATGTTATAAAGTAAGATAAAATGTCTTGTTATTATGAGCAGTTTTCACTGTGAGTATTAACGAGACATTTTTAGAATATAGAAGGAGCAGTTAAATGAGATTTCGCCCATGTATTGATATTCATAACGGACAGGTAAAACAGATCGTCGGAGGAAGCCTTAAGGACAGCGGTGATTATGCTGCAGAAAACTTTGTGTCAGGTCAGGATGCTTCATTTTATGCCGTTATGTATGAAAAAATGAATTTAAAAGGCGGACATATAATAATCCTTAATTCAGTGGACAGCCCTTATTATGAGGCATCCCTTGATCAGGCGCGCCGGGCACTTGCAGCTTCTTTTGGAAATATGCAGATAGGAGGCGGGATAAACGCTGATAATGCTGCTTCATTTATTGCTGCAGGCGCTTCTCACGTTATTGTCACCAGTTATGTTTTTTCGGGTGGAGAAGTGAATTTTGACAATCTCAAAAAGCTGGTTGCTGCGGTAGGAAAGGAGCATCTTGTACTGGATCTTAGCTGCAGGAAAAAGGACGGTGAATATTATATTGTCACCGACAGATGGCAGAAGATAACCGAACTTAAAGTCAATGAGGAAACTCTTGATATGCTCACGGATTACTGTGATGAGTTTTTGGTTCATGCAGTGGATGTTGAGGGAAAACAATCCGGAATAGAGTGCGGAGTAGCAGATATTCTTGGTAAATGGGGAAAAAAGCCGATTACCTACGCGGGAGGTGTTCACAGTATGGAAGATATAATGATGCTTAAGGAACACGGAAGAGGACACCTGGATGTAACTGTCGGAAGTGCACTTGAGATATTTGGAGGAAGCCTCACCATAGAAGAAGTTGTGAAAGCCTGTGAGGGCTTGGAATAACCGTACAGAAGTACGCTCAAAAAACCCATCCGTTACCGGATGGGTTTTGATTTAATCATTAGTACACTTGCTGATTCTATATATGTAAAGAATAAGGCACATTGTATTCTTGATTAAAATGTTGACCGCTAATTAAAGCTTGTTTACGTTAACGGCCTGAGGTCCTTTTTCACCCTGGATTACGTCGTAATCAACTGCAGCGCCCTCGTCAAGAGACTTGAAGCCCTCCATGTTGAGTCCAGAATAATGTACGAATACATCATTGCCTGCCTCATCAGAAATGAAGCCGTAACCCTTCTGGTTGTTGAACCACTTAACTGTACCCTTGTTCATAGCTTACCTCCACTAAAAAATAAAAATAGTTCTTATCGCAATCGGGTATGATTGACGATATGTTGTATTAAAACAACATAATTAGGATATCACACAGCTTTTTAAAAGTAAAGGAATTATTAAAATATTCGCGAAAAAAATCACAATTTGTCTGACGTCAGGGCACATCACTTTACTTTAAGAATTTAGTGTGGTAAAATATGCAAGCAGTAAAGTGAATTAACGATATATTGTAAATATGTGTCACTATTGTGCACTTGTAAACTGACTTGATTTGTGTTAGATTCATTTTTTTGCTGCACTATATCTAGGAGGCTTTTGGGATGAACAAGAAAATCAGAACAGATGCTGTGGATCATCTTTTTGAGGCGATTCTGGCACTGGAAAATAAAGAGGAATGCTACAGCTTTTTTGAAGATCTATGCACTGTAAACGAGCTTATGTCTCTTTCACAGAGATTTGAGGTGGCTGCAATGCTCAGAGAGCATAAGACCTATCTTGAGATTGCTGAGAAGACTGGAGCATCTACTGCAACAATCAGCAGAGTAAACAGATCACTGAATTATGGTGATGATGGTTACGCATTGGTTTTCAAAAGACTTCGCGAGAAGTAAAAAATCGGAAGGTTAATCCTTCCGATTTTTTTATTCTGTAATTATTAGTTTATTCTTCTTTACCGCCGGCAGCTCTTTCTTTTGCTGTCTCTGCCGATGATTTCTCGGTAGTCATTGTACACTGTCCCTGGAATACCGCATTCTCATCAATTACAAGGGTCTTTGCAGCCAGATCGCCAATAAGCTTTCCGGTGTCGCTGATCTCTACTTTTCCGCTTGAAGCACTTACATTTCCCTGTATTTCACCTGCAAGGAAAAGGTTGGTTGCAGTAACCGCACCAAGAATCTTTCCTTCCTGGCCCACGATCAGTGATCCGTTCACTGTGACATTTCCATTGATGGTACCGTCGATTCTTGTGCCTTCTCTTGTTGTAAGAGGACCATCAAGTATCGCACCCGCAGCGATTATGGTTGTGATCTGATCCAGGCTGGCGTCAGCCTGATCTCCCTGTTTATTGGTGTTAAAAAGTGCCATTTTTTCATCTCCTTTGTTTTCTTAATTCTTAATCAACCGTTGATCTCAACTAAGGTTTCCGGATCAATGAAGTTTTCACCTTGTTTAATCTGATATCCGAGAGTTGTGTTATCGCTTCCTACCACGATTAGTGTTGTGCCTCGTGCTACCTGGTCGCCTTCGTGAACAAGGCTGTCACCTGAATTTCTGTAGATAGACAAATAACCGTTGCCATGTTCTATGGTAATTACATTGCCATACTTGATATCCGCCGTGATGGATGATACTGTTCCGGAACCGGCAGCAATAACAGTGGCGCCTTCTTCAGCAGTGATGATCATAATGGGATCACCTGTCTGCGTGTCAGATGCTTCCTGTGTACTTTCATCTGTGGTCTCACCATCTGTATTTTCAGCTTTTTCGCCATCGGCCTCATCCTTTTTCTTCTCTTCGGGAAGAGTTATCTCTGTGGAGTTGGGATCGTCGAAGGCACTGACCATGGATGCTGTTCCGTTGGAAATGGGAAGGAGCGTAGGTATACTGAGCTCTTTTTCCTCAGCTTCAGTCTGTGCTTCGGCTTCAACCTTTTGATTGAGTGCCTGACTTAGCTGGGTGACTTCACTTTGCAGTTCTGAATTGTCAGATTCCAAAGAAGCATTGGTTTCTTCCAGTTCCTGTATTGTAAGAGCCTGTTTTGCTGATTGTTTTTTTAATGATGAAATTGTAATTGCAGAATGAATTACAAAGCAGACCAATGCCACAATTATGGCAAAGATTGAAAATGCAAGAACCTGAGTAGCTACATGTCCCAGATGGAAGCTTCCGCTACTTCCGTCAGAATCTCCGGATATGATCATGAATGTATAATGACGTTTATGTCTGTGCTTTTTTGGTTTAATATTCTCACTCATAAAAAGCCCCCTTATTTATGAAGTTATAATATCACACCGTTAAGTAGTAGGCAAATTGTGTTATTGTGAGTACTGCATGGTGTAAACAGCTGTATTGTAACCCGGTTATGAATATTTACATTCATATGAAAAAATAATATAATATGAAAGATTATGACGTTTAGATTATAGAAGCATGATCATACTATTTTTTATATCGGAAGTGAGGTTACAAATATGGCTTTATTAAAACAGTGGCGTGATATGGCTTATTCAGAAAAAGCTGATAAGGCACAGCTGCAGAAACTTTGGACAGATTATTTTCAGAAGGAGCGTGATATTTACGCTGAGCTTCTTAAGAACCCTGACGAAGAAGTCAAGGGTACAGTCAAGGAACTGGCTGATAAATATAGCGTTGACATTATGACAATGACAGGATTTCTTGATGGTATAAACGATTCCCTCAAGGAAGCAAACAACATCGAAGAGATGGAAGAGGATACAGAGGTTCAGCTTGGCTTTGACAAAGAGCTTCTTTATAAGAACATGGTAGCAGCAGGTGCTGACTGGCTCTATGGACTCGAGGAGTGGAACGACATTTTCACTGAGGAGAAGCAGAAGGATCTTTACAAGGAGCAGAAGGCTTCACAGACAGTACGCAAGGAAAACAAGATTTATCCCAACGATCCCTGCCCTTGCGGAAGTGGCAAGAAGTATAAGAAGTGCCACGGAAAAGGCAAATTCTAAATAGAACTGATATTCAGAACCGGGACGAAGAATGCATCTGATGGAACAATTTCATGAAATGCTTTTGGGAATTTGCCCGGTTTTGAGTTTCAAAAATAAAAGAACTGTACCCGGTAGGTACGGAGAGGAGAAAAAATGGCAAGAGAAGATTTTAACGAAGTTTACCGCCATTCATTGGCACACATCCTGGCAAAGGCCGTAATCGAACTTTACGGTAAGGAAACACAGTACGCAATTGGTCCGCAGGTGGCAGACGGTTGCTACTATGATTTTGTTTTGCCTAAGGCTGTGACAGAGGATGATTTCAAGGCAATCGAAGATAAGATGCGTGAGATCATCAAGAGAAGAGAGGACTGGACAAGAAAAGAGGTATCCAAAGAAGAGGCACTTGAGATCTTCAAGGATCAGAAGTTTAAGACAGAGCTTATTCAGGACCTTCCTGAAGGAGAAACAATCACTACTTATAACACAGGTGATGATTTCATCGATCTGTGCCGTGGACCTCACGTTGACAACTCTCAGGAGCTGATGAATGTTTCATATAAAGTTAAGGCTGTATCAGGCGCTTACTGGAGAGGTGATGAGAAGAGAGATTCCATGACAAGAATCTATCTTTATGCTTTCCCTTCAAAGGATGAGCTTAAGCAGCATCTTAAGATGATTCAGGAAGCACTTGAGCGTGATCACAAGAAGATCGGTGCACAGCTTGATCTTTTCATGTTTGATGAGACAGCTCCCGGAATGCCTTACTGGCTTCCCAGAGG
>CAMVLM010000122.1 GCA_947168335.1 uncultured Butyrivibrio sp.
TGATTTGTACCAAATGTATAAAATAAAGAAAGAGGCTGCAAACTCAGATAAAATCCAAGTTTACAGCCATACACATTACTGCCGGCGACCGGGATCGAACTTTTAGTGGTCTCGCAAAGCCGCATAGAAAGGAGCTTCGCCGACCCCGCCTTTCTTTTGTACCAAATTTGTACCACTTTCATTCGTCCCAAATCCGCTTAGATACTGAATATAATGTGAATATGATTGCACCACTTATTAATATTAGTTATTCATAATTTCAGAACTGCTATTAATTCCTCTCCATCTTTTTCACCTGTTTCTGTAAAGCCAAAGGATGCGTAAAGTTCTTTCGCTACTACATTCTCAGGCTCATAGGATAACCAGCAGTAATCAGCCTCTCCACAAGGAAATGTCCTGACAAATTCTAGTGCAAGCTCTATAGCTCTTTTTCCATATCCTCTATGCTGGTATTTCTGATCTATCATCAGCCTCCATAAGTTGTAATTGCCATTCGCGATATCAGGTACATCATCCCAGTAATCATCCTTGTCAAAACCAATCATAAGAAAACCCACAATCTGCTCATCATCGTATATTCCAAACGGAAAAGCGTATCCATTCGCAGTTATAGTAGTATAGGCTTCAATGATACTTACGTCATTACTGGCAACAAACTCTCTTTGATCTTCTTTTACAGAAAGTCTCAGAGCCCCCCAGACATTTTTCCCATTTATTTTCTCAAGTCGAACCATTGTATTTCCTCCCCAGATAATTATCACAACGTCATTATAATTGCCTCTCCATTTTTATAATGTGCACTTGTCTTATCACAGTTAAATCCTCTTCTTTTCATGACAGATATCAGCGTATGCATGAAAAAGCCGTGTGTCACCAACACACAGTCTTCATTTTTTCCAATTATATCCTGTGTAAAACGTTCAGCTCTTTTTATCGTTTGCAGCCTTGACTCAGGCTGTCTTTTGCTGTTGACCATCCATTGCAGACGTCCTAAGATATTCCAAAACCATGTAGGAAGCTTTAGTTTTGTGTCAAATGCTGATTTCAAAGGTACTTCGTTAATCAGCTCAGTTCTGCAAAAGCCTCCCTCGCCATACATCTTCTTTGCCGTTTGATAGGATCTGTCCAAGGTACTTATATAGATATTAGAAACATCGCGAATAGTGGCACTTGCCATTTCTTCAATTGGAGCGATGTCGTAAATCCTGCACTCTTCATCAAATTCATCCGCAGAGCAAAACTTTTTCCATATGTGTTTAACTTTTCCATGACGGATTATTGTAACTTTCAAGTCTAATCCCTCTACTAATTAGATACTTTTCTATACCTTGATTATCCCACATAACCAACTATAACAAAAAAAGAGAAGCGTGTACTATACGCCTCTCTCATTTCCTTAATTCAGTCAAATCTTTTTATATTCTGAATATGTGTCAATTCCTGTTAACTTCTCAATTGCATCCGCATTCCAAAAATCATTTTCCCAACGAAAATAGATATCTTTTCGCTTCTTAAATATTCTAAATGGTTTGTCTGAGTTATCGTAAACATGTAAGATATCGCAGATTTGAACAAGCTGCGGAATAAGCCCTAATGCCTTTTCATATCTGGATCGTATCTTATCTTCCGGAACGCCATGCCCACCAGATGCTTCTCTTACCTTTACTCTTGCTATATTGATTTCATGGGATGCTGTTAATACATATATTCCTCTGATAAAGTAACCATGATCTTTTGCTCTCTTCAATAGTTTTAAGTTTCTATCTGTTGATAGAACTGTTTCAAACGTAAAATCCATTTTATCCGAAAGAGCTTTTTCTCTTAGTTCCTCAGCTTTTACAGCAGCTTCCATATCACTGCATAAACTTGACCTCTTGATATCATCGGCATTTATGTATATGCCTACAGTCTTAGCCATTCTGGTAATCGTGGACTTACCACTTCCGTTCGGCCCTGCAAAAACCATAACTTCCGGAAGCATTATTTTCTCTTGATCAGACATATTCTTTCCTCCCATCTGGATACAGCAGATATGCCTTTTTAAGATCAGCATCATATCCCGATGTAGGAAGCCCTTTGATTTTTCTTATCTCTTCATCTATTCGAACTGACTCAATAAATCTCTGTGTGAGTTCATCATCAGAAAGACCACAAGTATAATCTAATTCATTTTTTTCCTTAATTTCACCCATAAAATATACACCTCATTTATAGATTCAATTGTTAGCACTATTATACCTTACCGATACTACAAAAAAAAGAGAAGCACTTTCGCTCCTCTCTTACTGCCGGCGACCGGGATCGAACTTTTAGTGGTCTCACAAAGCCGCAGAGAAAGGGGCTTCGCCGACCCTGCTTTTTATTTGTACCACTTTTGTACCACTTTCACAAAATCAAAGAGGCTGTGTAAGTGATGTATATTATTCACGCTCAACTCTGAAAAATACTTTAATTTGCATTTCTTAATCAATCATATTTATAAAATCCTTCTCCGGTTGAAACTCCAAGCTTACCATCTTCTATATAGGTTTTAAGCATTCTCGCCATGCCTTTGAAGTTATAGGGAGCCAGGAATGAAGGTGTTTTCTCATACTCATGTACAATGTTGTAAACAGTATTTAGTCCAACAATATCAAGAATCTGAAACGGTCCCTTCGGTGCTCCTGTACCAAGCGTCCAAGCTCTGTCTATGCTCCTGGAATCAGAGATTTCATTTACATACAGATCCATCCCGGAAAATAAAAGCGGCACGAGCATAGAGTTTAACAGATACCCTGATTTTTCTTTTCTAACAGGTAATGGGATCATATTGATCTCTGTAGCAAACTCAATAATGTCATAGAAGTACTTCTTGTCTGTTCCATCATGCGTCATTACCTCAACCATATTATTCTTCCAAATAGAATTTGCAAAATGCATTGCAAGAAATCTATCCGGTCTCTTTGTGTAAGGCGCAAGTTTTGATGGCAGTAGAGTAGATGAATTTGTTACAATTACTATTTTTTCAGGCAGTAGTGGTGCCATCTTTTTATAAAACGATATCTTATCATCAAGGTTCTCTGCCATTGATTCGATAACCAGGTCCGCGTCATCAACCGCACTTTCCATATTTATAGTCATTTTTATATTTTGACATGCATCCTGGGCTCTGCTCATGCACACGCTTTTACTGAAGCTTTCATGTTCAGAAATTCCACGCGCCCAATTTTCAGCAAGTTTTCCATCATCAGTTGCCATGGCTTCTATTGTATTGCAATATGTCTCATACAGCTTTGTAAGCTTGGGAGTAGTGCGACCCATACTATCCTCGCTTCTAAGCCATATGGTGACATCAAAACCACAATATGCTGCCTGAAATGCGATCTGACTTCCAAGCACTCCGCCTCCTGCAACTACTATCTTCCTGTAATCCGTTGCATTTCCTCCTGTTCTGTTTTATAAAAGAGGAGCAAACAGCCTCCAAAATGCCCCTAATGCGCTCTCTATAAGACCTGTTTTTCTTAAATCATCCTTTGTGATATTGCTTGAAGCTGAAAACATATCATCGAAGTCATCTGAAACTGTTTTTGCAAACATACCATCATAAATAACCGTTCCATTTTCAAAATGATGGTAAAGACTCCTGTAGTCCAGATTGACTGATGAAACTACTGTTACAAAATCATCACACAAACACATCTTTGCGTGGTTAAAGCCAATATAGTACCTGTAGACCGATACTCCTGCCAAAACAAGTTCTCTGGCATAGGACCTGGTCACATGATATATGAGCCTTTTATCAGGTATCCCGGGAATTATAATTCTTACATCGACGCCTCTTTTTTTAGCTGAAACAAGTTCTTCCTTAAATTCATCTGTAATAACCAAATATGGCGTACTAAAATAAACATATTCTTTAGCTCCACGAAGAATATTCATATAGACTTCGAATCCAACCCTCTCATCATCCAGCGGATCATCAGCATAAGGCTGTATGTACATATTTTGAATCGAGCTGTCTTTTGAATGTACCGGCAGAAAGAACCATGAGGGATTAACCTCTTCCGCTCCAATGGTATCCCACATCGATAAAAAGAATGCCGTGAGCGAATCCACTGCTTCACCTGTTATTCTCACAGCTGTATCTTTCCAATGCCCAAAAGGCTCCGTTAAATGAAAGTACTCTCTTGTGATATTGTATCCTCCGGAATATCCTATATTGCCATCCACCACCATTATTTTTCTATGATCCCTGTTATTCATAAAAACTTTGAATACTGGCGCAAGCGGATTAAATACCCTGCATTCTATTCCATATTTCTTCATATCCAGCATAAAACGCTTATTTAAAAAGGCTATGCTGCCAATATCATCATAAATAATTCTTATGCATACACCCTCAGAAGCTTTTTGTATCAGTACTGACCTAAGTTCTGCAAAGCATTCATCGTTTTCTATCTGGAGATATTCAAGAAATATAAAGCGTTTTGCATTCCCGGCATCTTCAACCTGCTGTTTATAACCCAAAAGCGCATCATTAATGTATATCACTCGGGAATCATCATACAGTGGAGCTCTTGCATAATGTGAAAGATAATATGCCTGACCATAATGGTCTTTATTTTCCGCCTGAAACTTTTCCAAAGCAGCTCTGTCCTCGGGAAGATACTCTAAATTCTTTTCCTCTGACTCATTAAACCTTTCACCTATTCTTTTTGTTGCGGATTGCCTTCCTGCCAGCAGATATAAACACACTCCCAGAATTGGGAATGCGCTTATAAGAAGTATCCACATTATCCTGAACGAAGAATTTGATTGCCTGGAGTATATATATAAGGAGACTGCTACAGCAACATAGGGAGTTATTGTAAGGACCCAGGGAGATCTCGTTTGGAGTCTAAGCACAGTTAAGACTATGTACCAAACCTGCGCGATCAACAAAAGTGCGTATATGACACACTTTAATATTCCAAGTTTGGTATTGATGCGCTGCAGCAGTCCCTTATATTTCTCTTTCTTCATCCGCACACCGTTATCTCAAGCAGTCTTTTCACTACTCTTCCTTTTATTAGTTCCAGCAAGCTTCTCTGCAACAGGGGTCCAGTGTTCTGCATATCTGTCACATTTTGCGCATAGATGTTCACAGCTCTCAGGGCTGATCATATCAGTGCTCTTTGCTCCTGTTTCTTCTATGATTGCCCTTAATTTCTCAGGATTTTCCAGCATCGGACAAGGTCTTAGAGGATTGTCATTAAAAGGCTGTCCCTTTTGATATGCCCTGAAAAGTGGCTGCTTAAGACATTCTACTAAAGTCATGTCGTGTATATTCGCTCCGGAATAATGGATAAATACACAAGGTTCAACATCACCATTTGGATTAACATGGCAATAGTACTTACCTCCTGCGATGCATCCTCCAACAAACTCTCCATCATTTTGGAAATCCATGCAAAAAATTGGCTTGCCGCCTTTAAATGCCCTGATTTCCCGTATTCTGCGATACATATAAGCTCTCTGCTCGGGAGAAGGGATCAGTTCTTCTGAAGCATCCATTCCGACAGGCATGTAATGGAAATACCATGAGAAAGCCACCCCTTTATCAATCAGGAAGTCATAGAACTGGTCTGAAGTAACTGCCATGCAATTGTATGCTGTATAGCAGATAGATGTTCCGTATACAAGTCCGTTGCTCCTCAGAATATCCATAGCGTTCATTATCTTCCTGAATGTCCCCTCACCACGTCTGGAATCCGTTGCCTTCTCATCCCCCTCGATGCTGAGTGAAAGCACTATGTTCTTAACTCTCTTTATATCTTCACAGAACTTCTGATCAACTAGAGTTCCATTTGTAAAGATCATGAATCCACAATCATTGTGCTTTTCTGCAAGGCGTACAATATCATTTTTCCTCACAAGAGGCTCCCCACCGGTCATCACGTATGCATGAATCCCAAGCTCTTTGCCTTCGCTGACCAGTCTGTCCATATCCTCAAAGGACAGATTACACTGTTTTTCATATTCAGCCGCCCAACATCCGGTGCAGTGAAGATTGCAAGCACTGGTAGGATCAAAAAGGATTACCCATGGAACATGTACTCCAAGCTTTTTCCCCACTTCTTTGGTCCTGTGAAATCCGCAAAAAGCTCCTTCAAAACCAAATGCCATAAACAATCCTCTGAGATACTCCCTGTCAGCAGTTTGGAGTAGGTTGTCAAAAAACAGCTTCCATTTTCCATCCCCCGAGAATGCTTCTCTTAGATTGTCATATGCATAATCCGGCCATGCATCTCCAAGAACCCTTTGAATAAGGTCAATAATCTTCAGATATCCCTCATTGGGATCTCTGTCCAGCCTATGTACAGCTGCATCAAATGCTCCTTCAAACGCAAGTCTCTCTGCAGAATGCTTTATAACGATACCCATTTTATTTTCTCCCTTCTATTAAAACTTTCAGTATTATCTACCCTTGATTCTTTTAATGATTTTCCCTGTAATCACAAGAGCTGCTATCCCTCCTGCTATGGCTCCGACCTTTGACTTATTCTCTTTTGCTTTATCTATGCTCTTTATAACCGGATTTTGCTGTTTTGAAGGGTCTGTCACGCCATAGCGTCTTAGAAGTTTTTCAATTTCTGTCCCATGAATCTTTGACAACACTGCTGCTATTGCCACGTCAGCGACAGGTCCAAGACTGCCATCATTTATAGCTTTTCCGTCTCTTAGTGCTACGGTAGCCTTAAGCAGGTCTCTGATGTCATATGTGCTTCCCCATACTTCCGGAACAGCTCTTTCTATATCAAGAAGCGTATATACTGCCTCCATTCCTGTTCTTATGGAGTATTCCGTAGTAAAAATCGTATCTCTCTTTGTCTCTGCAAACTGTCCCAGAAATGCGAAGTTGACGGCTCCCTTCGGAACGACATCAGGTCTGTCTCCAGCCTGTCTTGGCATAAAGAATGCCGTTACATAGGGCATCATTACAGGCACTGTATTACAGCTCTTCTCCGCAAGTTCCTTGATTTCGTTCTCAGGAACTCCAAGATGATACAACCACTCCATACATATCTCTTTACCTGTGCAGCTTCTCATTGGCTTTTTCACATAATCACCAGGTCTGTCTGTAAACAGACTATATACCCAGACAAGGCACTGATCCTTAGGCTGGTTTCTGAACTGTGGCTGCCTGTTGATAGTCCAGCTAAGAAGCCATGAAGAGTCTCTGCAGGTCACTATTCCGCCTGTTACAACTCCGCCTGAGAAAGGATCTCTTTTACATATTTTCTTTATGTAAGGAATAACCTTATCGTCCAGAGTTGTTACTGTTGCACTCATCCAGTTTGTCAGTTCAGGTTCGTGGCAGAATTTATCAGGTTTGCCAAATGAAGCATCCTGGGCCGCAATCTTTTTCCACATGTCCCAGCCACCACCAGGCTTTATTTCTTTGTTGAACTTTGCAGGCTCATCCTGACTTCCAATTGTTGAGTTCTCAACACACCCTCCATTTGTTATAAATACAAGGTCGTTTTCAGTCAGTCCTATCACATCGTTCTTACCATTCACAGTTATCTCTATCTGCGTGGCTGTTTTCTTCTCGCCGTTTTTCTCAAAGATTACATTGTTTACCTTTGTTCCAAAATGAAACTGTACATCAAAGCTTTCCAGATACCTTACCATGGGAAGGATCATTGATTCATATTGGTTGTATCTTGTAAAACGAAGTGCTGTGAAATCAGGAAGCCCTCCTATATGGTGAACAAATCTGTGCATATACAGCTTCATTTCCAATGCACTATGCCAGTTTTCAAAAGCAAACATGGTTCTCCAATACATCCAGAAATTTGAGTCAAGTACTTCGTCATCAAAAACATCCGTTATCTTCTTATTGTACAGATCCTCATCAGGAGTCAGATACAACTTCATGAGCTGTGAAGCTCCCTTGTCTGATAGTCCAAATTTCTTATCAGTATGAGCATCCTTTCCTCTGTTCTCCGTAGCTCTGCAAAGGGAATAGTTAGGATCATCTTTGTTTAGCCAGTAATATTCATCAAGTACACTGACTCCTTCTGTTTCTATCGAGGGAATTGATCTGAACAGATCCCACATGCACTCGAAGTGATTATCCATTTCCCTTCCACCACGCATCACATATCCAATATCATTGATGTACATACCATCACATGCTCCGCCGGCAACAGGATCCTTTTCTAAAATATGGATATGTTTGCCATCCATCTGCCCATCCCTCACAAGAAAGCAAGCAGCAGATAGGGCAGCAAGTCCTGATCCGATAATGTACGCAGATTTTTCTTCAACATTTATTGGCTTTCTTGGTCTTGCAAAAGCCTCATAGTTACCACTTGAATAATACATTTGAGAACCTCTCTTTCCTGTTTGATATTTTTATTCACCTAATGTGCTTTTCATATTTTCAAATATCATATCAAAAGCCTTGTATTAACAAGCGCCAAAGCATATGAAATTAAAAAGGACACCACTCCCATCACTATATCCACAGGCTTGTGTCGTTTCATGTGCAGGGATGCCCACACGCTTATGCAAAGAAGAATTGCAAAA
>CAMVLM010000123.1 GCA_947168335.1 uncultured Butyrivibrio sp.
ATTCATCCCTCCACCTATAGAGGTGGGGGATTTCTTGCTCACGGCGTGTTAAAATACTACTGCTGGATGATAAAAAACCTGTTATATACACGTTTATTAATGTTAAATAACATGTATATAACAGGTTTTTTACATGTAATATATCATTTCATAAGTTTTTGGAATACGGTCAGAAGTTCATCAATGCTCTCATCTTTTCCTGCGAGAATGTCATTTTTCACACATGTCTTAACATGAGCTGCAAGCAGTTCTTTACTGAAGCTGTTAAGAGCGCTGTTTACTGCCATTACCTGAGTCAGGATGTTAACACAGTATGCATCTTCCTCCAGAAGGCGTTCAAGTCCTCTGACCTGACCTTCTATGCGCTTCAGACGGTTCATCATGGTCTGGTATTCTTTTTCGGAACGTGCTTTCTTGCGGTTCCCGCAGTTTTCACATGTGAGGTTTTTTTCTGCAGCAGTTTCGGATGAGGCATCCGGGATCATATTTTTCTTAGCCATAAAATAAATTCTCCTATTAAAAAAGGGCTCCTTATTCAAAATTAGGATATACCCCTGTCTGGTATTAGTCAAGCAAAACCGGCTGTTCAAAAATCAGACAAATAATGATAAACATTCTCAAAAACACCATTGCCTTTTAAGTTAGCATATGCTAATATATGTGTTAGCTAAAACTAACATTAAAACATGGAAAGGAAGATAGATAATGGCTAACATTAAAGTTGTTTTTTGGAGTGGGACAGGAAATACACAGGCTATGGCGGAGGCTGTTGCCAATGGGATAAAATCAGCAGGTGCTTCTGCAGACCTTCTGCAGTTCAGTGATCTTACAGCTGATGCTCTTGCATCCGATGATAAATTTGCACTCGGCTGCCCAGCAATGGGAGCAGAGCAGCTGGAGGAGGGTGAAGTAGAACCTTTCTTCGCAGAACTTGAAGGAAAACTCAGTGGAAAGAAAGTAGCTCTTTTCGGTTCCTACGGATGGGGAAGCGGAGAATGGATGGATGCATGGGTTGAGCGTGTAAAGTCTGCCGGTGCAACCGTTGTAAATGGTAATGGTGTCATTGCAAATAATGCACCTGATGATGAAGCAGTGTCTGAATGTGAGTCACTTGGATCTGCTCTGGCGATCGCGTAAATTATGAGCAGGGATGTATACGAGGAAATTAATTTCGGGGAGTTGGAATATAGATTTATATATCAGTGTGCCCCTGTACTTGCGGGGCTGAAGATTTCCAATCTTCTCATTGTAAACCGTAATCAGGCTCCAAAAGCATTAAAACTTGTCCGGAATTTTGATCTTTCAGCATATCTTCTTTATGCAACGCTGTCCAGAGTGGTTTTCCTTGTTTTTAACAAGGAAAAAACTATTAAATATATGGAAAAAAATGAGAATATTATTTTTCTTAAAAAGCTGGGGTATGGGGAAACATCTCTGGAAACGGTACTTTCTGAAATCTCGGTCAAGTATGCCGGATATATGGAACAGATATCCGATTTTCCCGACGAGCTGGGAATAGTGCTCGGATATCCTACAGAAGATGTCTTAGGTTATGTCGAAAACGGGGGTAAGGATTTTCTTTTGAACGGCTATTGGAAGGTTTACGGTAATGCAGATGAGAAAAGAAATCTTTTTCACAGATTTGATGAAGTGACCGAGGAGATGATAAGGACCTTTATATCAGTAAAAAATATAAAAACGGTTGCTGCGCTTTATGGGGCAGCATAAATAAGATAATCAGACCTTTTTAATAATTCATATTTACTACCGCATAAATACATGTTAATTACAAGTAATAAAATTGTAATTAACATGTATTTTAATTTTATATAACTATTAAATAACGGGTAATTATCTCAATTTCAGGCTATTTTCCGTTTTTTCATGGGCGTTCTTTCTGCAACAAAAAGACATATATATTATTCAAATAGATATGGATAAAACAGCTGATATTTTCTATAATCAGAGACATAAGGAATTGTTTATGACTACTATATGTATTGAAAGGAATATCCATGAGCATAATTTTTGAAAAAGAATCCAATATAATAAGCCTGAATACTGCAAATACGACTTATCAGATGCAGATCGGGAAATATGGCTATCTCCTGCACCTCTATTACGGCAGGAAATTGAATGCCGATATGAGTTACCTTATACAGAGCTATGACAGGGGTTTTTCCGGAAATCCTTCCGATACAGGTGAGGACAGAACATTTTCCCTCGATGCACTTCCGCAGGAATTTCCTGCTTACGGAAACGGGGATTACAGGGATAATGCCTTTTTGATGAAGGATGCGGACGGAACTTTCGGATGTGACCTGAGATATGAAGGCCACAGAATAGAAAAGGGAAAATACTCGATACCGTCACTTCCGGCAGCATTTGCGAACGATGATGAAGCTGAAACAATTGTGATAACTTTATCCGATAAAAATGCCGGGGTTGAGGTTGAGCTTAAATACGGGGTTTTTGAAAGATCCGATGTGATAACAAGGGCTGTAAAGGTTAAGAATACCGGCAAAAGGAAGATTTTTGTCAACCGCATAATGAGCAGCTCGATGGATATGCTCGGTATGGATGCCGACATGATAACTTTCAACGGCAGACATGGAAATGAACGCATGCCGGAGAGGAGCCATATAGGAGACACGGCACTTTCGATCGGTTCAAGGCGCGGAACTTCAAGCCACCAGCACAATCCTTTCTTTATCGTATGTGACAGGGAAGCAAACGAGGATTATGGAGATGCATATGGCTTTATGCTTCTTTACAGCGGAAACTTTTTTGCCGAGACTTTCAGGGAGCAGTATGGTTCCATGAGAATCATGCTCGGGATACAGCCGGATATGTTTGAATATCCGCTTGATGAGGGTGAGAGCTTTGACAGTCCTGAAGCGGCAATGACTTATTCGGAGACAGGTTTTACAAAATTATCGCACTCACTTCATTCTTTTATAAAGAATAATATTATCAGAAAGCCTGAAAATGACGGTATCCGTCCTGTGCTTGTAAACAGCTGGGAGGCTGCATTCTTTGACTTTAATGCAGAAAAAATACTTAAGCTTGCGGATGATGCAAAGGAATTGGGTGTCGGGATGCTTGTCCTTGATGATGGCTGGTTTGGTCACAGGAATGATGATTTCACCAGTCTTGGAGACTGGTATGTAAACGAGGGCAAACTGGGCTGTTCAATGGGAGAGCTTGCGGCTAAGATACACGAAAAAGGTCTTAAATTCGGCCTCTGGATAGAGCCGGAAATGATCTCCGAGGACAGTGATCTTTATAAAGAGCATCCGGACTGGGCATACAGGATACCGGGCAGGAACTTTATCAGAAGCAGAAGCCAGCTTGTTCTTGATTTCTCCAGAAAAGAGATCGTCGATCATATATTTAACGCACTGGCGGAAGTCATTGACAATGCAGATATCGATTATATAAAAATGGACATGAACCGCAGCATCACGGATGTTTATACCGGTGACGGGGTGCAGAATTATGGTACGATCATGCATAAATACTGCATTGGAATGTATGATTTTATAGAAAGGCTGAGGGAACGTTATCCCGAGATCCTGATAGAGGGATGCAGTGGCGGCGGCGGACGCTTTGACGCCGGAATGCTGCATTATACACCGCAGATCTGGACCAGTGACAATACGGATGCAATAGAGAGGGTCAAGATACAGTACGGAACATCATTCGCTTATCCTCCGGTTACTATGGGAGCACATGTCAGTGTTGTACCCAATCAGCAGACGGGAAGGTCTGTTCCGATGAAGACGCGTACGGCAGTCGCTCTTGCAGGAACTTTCGGATATGAACTTGATCTGGGACTGATCTCGGATGAAGAAAAAGAAGAAGTAAGACAGGGAATAGCTGATTATTATAAATATAATGCACTTGTGCGTGACGGGCTTTATTACAGGCTTACAGATCCTATGAAGAACAGGGAATTTGCTGCATGGGAGATCGCTGCAGAGGATGGAACGGAGGCTGTAGTTACTATCGTGACTCTTGATACGCACTGCAATTCACCCGTAAATTATGTCAGGTTCAAGGGTCTTAAGGCAGATGCGGTATACAGGGACGAGAACAGCGGGAAGAGCTATTCGGGGGCAGCACTTATGAGTGCGGGATATCCGATACCTGTAATTCCCGGTGAGTACAATGCTTTCGTTCTGCACCTTATCTTAATGTAAACTTCACAGTTTAATGTTATCATAGATTTATGAATGAGAATATTTATGGGGAATTTCGCCCCGCACTGGAATTTACCTTAAAAGATATCGAAGAGAGAATAAACAGATATTGCGAGGAAGAATTAAACGCAAGCGGAATTGAACTGGTTGAGCATATCTCGGCCAGGATTAAAGATGAGGAGAGCATGGTTGAAAAATGCATCAGGAGGGATCTTAAACCGTGCCCCTATTCCGCATTGCGGGATCTTACGGATGCTGTCGGATTAAGGATAGTCTGCGGATTTATCGATGATGTCTATACAAATGTAAAGAAAATAAAAGAATTTGAAGGCTGTGAGGTCATTGCGGAAAAGGACTACATAAAAAACGTCAAGCCTAATGGCTACCGAAGCTATCACATGATACTTTCGGTTGAAGAGCCATGGGCTGATGTTGACGGGAATTTCCCCGGACATTTTTATGTGGAGATACAGCTCAGAACCATTGCGATGGATTCATGGGCTGCACTCGAGCACCAGCTTAAGTATAAAAAGAATATTTCGAACACCGATATAATCGTTGCGGAATTAAAGAGATGTGCCGACGAAATGGCATCGACAGATATTTCAATGCAGACCATAAGGGATCTTCTGAACGAGCAGGATTAAAGAATTTATGCTGTTTATCATCGGGCGATGCGGCCATAATAACAGAGTGCATCCATTATATCGTCATAGTAGATGATGTTGTTTCCGAAACACCTGTGTCTGTATTCGGCCATCCGGTCAACGATTATTGCAGCGTTTTTCTGACGGCGAGCAAGCTTTTCCTGCAGATACGGATCGGTCAGAAGCTTCCACCACTGGGGCTTGAAATTTTCGGCATCAAATAAGGATGTACGGGTGACCATTAGATACATGTTGTTGTCGCTGAGAATTTCGTCAAATTCCTTGATTGATTTTATACATCTGTGCTGAAAGAGATTCAACAATACATAAACAGGATTTTTCACCGAGGCAGTTTCCGCAAGGGGACTGCCTTTTACATTTTCACATAATCTTTTCATCCTGAAGAGGATTTTTTCATCCATGTCGATGATATTGTTGATTATTGCGAAATATATCGAAGCAGAGTTAAGCTTGTTCAGGTTCCTGTAAAATTCCATCCTGAGCCTGCATATTTCCAGTTCATCGCACAGAACACCGGCATTGGCAGCGATACTGAAGATCATGTCGATATTCGCATCATCCCCTCCGGTCTTTTTGATGAATTCACTGAGTTTTTCAGAAAATTCTTCTCTGTATTTATAAGGAACATCAAGATTCCTGAATCTCGTGGAGAAATCCAGAATAAAATTATTTTCATAAAAGAGATTTGCAACACTGCTGTTTTCAAGAATAAGTGAAAAAATCTCACACATTGTTTCGGATACGATCCTCATGGTTTTATAGTCTTTGTTTTCACTTATGATGCGGTTAAGCCGCCTGAGCTTAAAACTTAAATTGGTTTCATCAGCGGTTCCGCCATTATTGATACTCGTGCAGACCGAGCGGAATGCATTTAATGCTCTTTTACAGCAGTTAGATGTTGTTACCATTCTTGATCTTTTCATAAATAAAATCCTTTCAAATAGAATATCTTCCGTCTGAAGACATTTGAAAAGATAACACATATGCATTTTGTATACAATAATTATGAGACTTATTTAATAAACATCAAAAAAATGTGATTTTGTATCTGATCAGGATCCGGGATAAAAAGAGGAAGCCGCCTAAAGTCTTGCTTTAAGCGGCTGTAAAGGGGAGTATGAAAAAAGGGTTTTATTAATGTATTTCCAAAAAGCAGTTGCTTTTGATAGATATATAATAGCAAGAGCCTGTGAACATTTTTAGACGACGCTGTAAAATGTATCTAAAAAAGTTCTTAATTAATCTTTATTAATTTGCATACAAAAAACAGTGCCCGAAGCCCTAATATCCGTATGTCCGGAGGCCGATATATTTACGGGAAAGGTGAACGCAGGGAGGTGACAACTGTTTTATGGATAATATTGACCTGAATGTTACTGCGAACAGCGTGGATGAAACTTATAAAAAGTACTGTGATAAGGTTTTTGCAAAAATAGAGGCTGACTCAGAAAAGCTCCGGGAAAAAATCATGTCTGCAGGATCTTCCGAAAAGGATCTGCATAAGGTTAAAGAAAGATGCATGCGCATAGCATCGAAGATAATGTCCGGTAAAAAGGTCACTCAGGAAGAAAAGGATTACCTGAAAGAGCATGATCCCGAATTATATGCACTTGCCATGTATGCGAGATCCCTGCAGAAGAAGGTTGATAATGAGGACGAAGCTTATGCCAGTTCATCCAACTATACCCGTAAGGGTAAAGAGGATGAGAAATTTCCGCCATGCTATGTTTTTGATGAAAAATGATATTTTATCACTTAAGTAGGCGGATATACTTATAAATGGTAGTACGTGAGCAATTCATGAGATTTGCCAAATCCGTGATGTTCATGCTGCCATTCTGATACAGAGGATAAAATTTCAAAAACTTTTCGGGCAGACTAGAAGCATCGACTTTCGGTCTGCCTATTTTTTTGCCTTTTGCCCTGGCATTCTCTATACCTGACTTAACACGCTGTGAAATAATGTCCCTTTCCATTTCAGAGAACACACCCCACATCATAAGCATACCTTTTGTCATGGGATCTATTTCCTCGCTTCTGCAATCTACGATAAAACTACCGATGATAAGCTTTATCTTTTTATCCTGAACGTACTGCATAATATCACAAAGATGTTTTGTTGAACGAGTCAGCCTTGATACTTCCGTAACAGCAATAGTATCGCCTGATTTTACAGTATCAAGAAGCTTTTGAAATTCAGCTCTCTCGGTCTTAGTCCCAGACTCATACTCCCAGTAAATATTTTTGTTTTCATTAACTCCAAGCTTCTTTAATTCCCGCTTCTGTCTGTTAATATCCTGCTTGGATTCGTTTGTGCTGCATCTTGCATATCCATAGATTTTAGACATAATCACACCTCTGTACTGTTCAATAAAAGGGCTTATAATTTCGTGAACACTTTATGCCGTATATAAGCGTTTTCCAATTGATCATACAAGTAGAAAAAGGCCTGAATCTACTGAAAAACGCTTATACTTTTCTTCTTAAAGATATTATAATAGATTTCCCATGAAAGTGTTCACGAAATCAGATGTTTTTTTATACAGGTATTATCAGCTGATCAAATCTTCTTTCATGATTTTAATTAAAGTTTCTAAATATCTGAATACCATTTTTGCCTACAATAACATTCCACTTAATTTAGTTCATATAAGTCTTCTTATAGTGCAGGAAATGGAAGTTAATACAAACAGAATATATCTTCTGAAACCTATAAAAGAGGAGTTTGCAAAGATACTGAACGTTTCATTGGACAGAGTTAATAAACTGATTAAAGAATGTCAGAAATATAATATTATTCGATCAACGGCCAGAGGAATATATGAAGTTAACAGTTATTTGTTTTCTACAGGTTCCATAGTTGAAACCAGAAATCTGCAGGCTCATTTTGATTTTGATAATGATTTGTATACGGTAAATGCAGAGCAAATAAATCTGATTACAGGACAGGTTGTTCGCAAGAAAGTTATGAATAAGAAAAAATAAGAACAATTTTTCATTTTTGTGGTGGCTACTTGTCAAATTGTGGTAGCTACCACAGTTTTTTATTTGTGGTAGTTACTTGTCAAACTGTGGTAGTTCAATGCCCGTAACCCTTTATTTAAGCGCATCTACGGAGTTCTGCTATACTTACTATACATATCTATACTTTAGATATACTCTATCCTGATGAGCTCCCTTATTAAGCAATATTTCTAACAAGATAAAGAAGGTTCGGAAGGCTGATATTTGGCCATAAACCCGCCTTTTTATTTGGCTTGAATTTTTACTACCACAAAATGGCAAGTAGCTACCACAAAAAGATTGTTTGTGGTAGCTGCCTATCTTTTATTACTGTTAATGTGATTGTTTATAACATGTATTAAACATGTTATATAATATTAAATAACTATTAAATATACCAAACTGGATCAATTAGATTATTGCTGTCAATTGCGGATAATTCCTGGTGCATGCATATTATTGAGCAGGTTTCCAATGCTGTTGTGAACTACTCCGACTTAATGCTACGCATTTGAAGTCGGAGCTTCCTGCTTCA
>CAMVLM010000124.1 GCA_947168335.1 uncultured Butyrivibrio sp.
ATATGGAAGTTGATACCACAGCACTTGATCAGGAAATATCTGCTCAGGAAAAGACGCTACGCCAGAGTTACTTGAATAAAGATGCCATACTTTCAGATTTGGACAACTTGGATTATGAAGATAAGCATTACAAGAGAAGAAAAGCAGATTTAGAGGATCGCCTCAGTAAGACTTATGATAAAATCGAAGAGACAGAAAATGCCTTAGTAGAGGCTAAAGCTAAGAAGCGGTCGATACTTGCTGAAAAGGTTTGCGGAGACAATATCTACAAAGCTTTAATCTTTTTTGACAAAATGTATGAGCCAATGAATGAAGCGGAACGCAGAGAGTTCCTGACACAATTTATTGAAAAGGTTGAGATTTACGAAGAAGAACAAGAGAACGGCCAATGGCTTAAGTCCATTGAATTCAAGCTTCCTATCATATCAAAAGATATGAAGATTAGTTTGGACAATGGATCGCAAATCGAGACCGTCGTCCTGTTAACGAAGAAACTTTAATTTTTCTCACAAATTGTGTAAAATTAAAGGAGTCTAATAAGAGAGGTTTTTATAATGCACAATCAGTTAACCAAAAAAGATATTCAGGATATGGAAGAGGAGATTGAGCACCGCAAAGCTGTTGTCAGAAAAGAGCTTTTAGAGGATGTCAAGGAAGCCAGGGCACAGGGCGATCTCAGTGAGAACTTCGAATATTACGCAGCAAAGAAGGCAAAGAATCAGAATGAGTCAAGGATACGTTTCCTTGAGAGAATGATTAAAACTGCGGAGATTATAGATGATTCCAGCGCAGAGGATGAGGTTGGAATGAACAAGACCGTAACTGTCAGAATCGAAGAGGATGGCAGTGAGGAGACCTACAAGATAGTCACAACCATGAGAGGCAATGCTTTAAAGGGACTGATCAGTGTGGAATCACCTCTTGGAAAGCAGCTTATGGGACATAAGGTTGGCGAAAAGCTAAATATCGAAGTCAACAAGGACTACAGCTACGAACTTACTATTTTAAAGATTGAAAATACAGAGCTTACAGAAGATGACAAGCTGAGAGATTTTTGATCATCTCTTTATAAAGTCATATTCTTTGCGGTTTGATTAAAATTAACGAGTCAGCACACTGGAAACAGCCACCGCCATGAGGAGGGTACACACTATGAACGATAACCTGCACGTATTTCAACCTGTGGAACTTGATGACATTTTAGAGGGAGCTTTCAGATTTGGTGGAGATACATGGGCACTTCTGACTGCCAAAAAGGACGACAAGGTAAATACGATGACTGTTTCCTGGGGAGGTATTACTTACGTTTGGAATAAGATCTGCGTAATTGTTTATGTCAGAGAGAGCAGATACACAAAGGAATTTATTGACGCCAGCAAGAAATTTTCGCTTTCTTTCCTGAACCGCAATGAATTCCGCGGATTGAAAAACTATCTTGGTTCTGTTTCCGGAAGAGATGAGGACAAGATTTCAAATGCCAAGCTCAATGTGAATTATTTTGAGGACGAGGTTCCTTTTATTGATGAAGCGGATAACGTAATTGTCTGCAAAGTTTTGTACAGACAGCATATGGAGGAGAATTGCTTCCTCAGCGGACGCCTTATTGCTGATAATTACAGCAAGGGTGATTATCACTATATGTATATCGCTGAGATCAAGCAGGTAATGATCAGATGAGTATTGCTAACGACAGAAGCTTTAAAGATATCGGAGATTTTATTTTTATATCCGATACACCCTGCGAAGCTGATTTGATACTGATACCCGGCGCGCCGATCATGGAACTGGGGATTCACGGAGCAAAGCTTTACAACGAGGGCTATGCAAAAAAAATCCTGGCAACAGGTAAATACTATTTTAAATATGACAGCCTGCAGGATGAGTTTGACAGATTTTCTGCAAGCAGCAAGGACTGTCTCGGACAGGAGACAGAGGCTGAATATTTAAAAACACTTTTGATGGGAGAGGGTGTTCCGGAGGATGCCATTATCCTTGAAAAAGAATCAATGAGTACTTTTGAAAATGCTATTAATGCCAAAAAGGTAATAGAGAACGAATTTAAAGATAATCCGGTGAAGCATATACTTCTTTGCTGTCAGGCATTCCATGCAAGAAGAGCTCTTATGACCTTTCAGTCAGAACTCAGGGACATAAAAATAACAGTATGTCCTGTGGTGACAAGAGGTATAAGTATCGACACCTGGATGGATACGCAAAAAAGCTACAATCTTATACTTGGAGAGTTGAGTAAATGCGGTGAGTATTTCAAACAGGACCGCATGTATGAACTTCGGTAAAATGCGCTAAAAATTGAGGGGCTTCTATGGGCGCAAAAAAAATGAAAAGATGGCCGCTTTTTGCAGCCATAGGTATTCTTTTAATCATGCTGATCTTCGCTGTTGACGGCATACAGCGAAAGTTCATCTACAACGACAGAACGGCCCAACTGCAGATGTACTATGAGCAGTTGGATTCTGTTATCACGCACAGATTCAAGAGACATTTCAGACTTCTTACCAGCTGGACTTATCATCTTAAGCACCAGGATTCAACCGGTATAGAAAGTTTTCAGCAATATATTTCATCAGAAAAAAGAATATGGGATGTAGAGGATATTTATCTGTTAAACAAGAGCGGAAGATATCTGAAGATCGGAGGAAATCCTGGAAATTCAGGACTTAGTCAGGAGGTTATTGATGGCTTTGACAAGATCGGCAATCAGCAGATACTCAAGTACACCACTGACGAGGGGAAAAGGCAGGATTTATTCATTCTGTCCGTAAATCCGGGCACGTATATGAATTTTGATTATTCCGCCATGGCAATGGGAATCAGTATAACCCAAATGAAAGAGCGGATGTCCTTTGGCAACGATAAATTCACCAAGACCGAGAATTATTTAACTGACAGATATGGAAATATGATCATCAGCTCAGTATCCAAATGGAAAGAGCATGATAATATTCTGGAATATTTCAGGACCGAGGGTGTTTTAGAGAATACCAGTTATGAGAAGTTGAGCGAAAAAATAGAAAACAGGGAGACAGGCTCATGCCTCATAGAGTTGGATGAAACGGAGTATTACATAACTTATCTTCCCTGCAGCACACTTGATACAATGCTTATCTGCCTGACTCCGGAGAAACAGGCAGAAGCAGGTATTATCAGGGTTAGAAGACTAAGCCTGATATTCCTTCTGACTGCATTTTTCGTGGTAATGCTTCTTATTTTCCTCATTCTCAGGTATATGAAGGTTCAGGATATACTTGCGGTTATGAGAACTACCAACGATACCAAGACAAAGTTTCTTGCAAATATGTCCCATGATTTCAGGACGCCTATGAATGCCACTGTTGGATATCTCACACTTATGAGAGAAAATGCAGATGATCCCGAGAAGGTGAAGGAATACAGTGAAAAGGCAGAGGCTGCCTGCAGAAATATGATGGGAATGATCAACAGTGTTCTTGATCTTAGCAAGATGGAAGTCGGCGGGCATGATATAAACCGTGAGGAATTTTCTCTTGATGAGCTTATTGAGAGCCTGAAAAATGACATGGCCGGCATGCTTATGCAGAAGAATCATAAGCTGACCGTTGACAGAATGAATGTCATTGAGGATGTTTTTATAGGTGACAGAGAGAAGATTGAAACTATTCTGGTTAATCTCTTACAGAACGCAATTACATTTACAAAGGACAGCGGTGACATCAGGCTTGTTTTTGAGGAAGACGGAAGGGAAGACAATTCTGTTTACCTCAAGATCAAAGTTGTAGATAATGGAATAGGAATGAGTGAGGAGTTCCTGAAGCATGTTTTTGATCCCTTTGAAAGGGAGCGCAGGCAGAATGCCAGCAAAGAACAGGGAACAGGACTTGGGCTTGCGGTTACCAGGAATATGGTTGAAATGCTTGGAGGAACGATTGAAGCCCAGAGCAGAGTAGACGAGGGAACCACATTTATTGTCAGATTGAAGCTTGATTATCCCGAAAAATCCGAAACAGAGCTCATGGATGAGATTCAGGAGACAATTGAGCAGGCAGAAGCTGAGACTGAACCCAGACAGGACGAAGAAAAGAGTGCGTTTACGGATATGAGATTCCTTGCGGCTGAGGATAACGAGCTGAACGCGGAGATAATTGTTGAGATACTCAATATGAAGGGGGCAGCAGGCTGCGATGTTGCCGAGGATGGAGAGAAGGCTCTTGAAGTCTTCAAGAATTCCGAACCCGGATATTATGACATGATTCTTATGGATATCCAGATGCCGAATATGGATGGATATCAGGCGGCAGCAGCCATAAGAGCTCTTGCCGATGAAGGAAGGGATGATGCTTCAAAGATACCGATCCTTGCAATGAGTGCCAATGCATTCAAGGATGATATAGAAAAAACCAGTGAGTCGGGAATGGATGCCCACATACCCAAACCTATAGATAACAAAGTTTTTGAGAGCACAGTAAGGGCGTTGAAAATCAGGGGACATAAAGGCGCATGAGATATAGACAGAATAGAAATCCAAGTGTTTTTCAAAAGGATATGGAGGAGCTGTTTGACTATACCGTCGAGCAGACCAGGAGTATTACGGCCATTTTTTCCGCAGAGGATTACAGTGTTCTGTATATCAGTGACAATGCTGAGGAACTTTTGGGTGTTGAAAAGAAAGATTATCTGGGAAATATAATTAATCTCCTTGAGATGGGAACCAGAGATAACAGACCGGAAATCCCGGCGGACATATTTTTGGACAGATTAAATCCCGGCGACAGTGTGGAAGCAGATGTCATCAGATGGACTAATCCCAAAACAGGGGAGAAGAAGTTTTTACAGGGACATATAAAAAGAAATATCATCGAGGGCGAGGATATCTTTTTCATTGTTGTAACAGACAAGACTGATGAGGTCAGTCGAAGGCATCAGATGCAGGAAATGATTGATGTGGCCAATGCGGCAAATCAGGCAAAGACCAATTTTCTTGCGAATATGTCCCATGATTTCAGGACGCCAATGAATGCCATTACGAATTTTAATCTGCTGATTGCAAAGAACTCGGAAAATCCGCAGAAAGTAAGGGATTACACCCACAAGATAGAGCTGTCATGCGAAAGCCTTTTGGGACTTCTTAATGATGTTCTTGATATGAGCAAAATTGAGAGCGGTAAGGCTAAGCTGAACAATGAAGAGTTTGCACTGGGACTTTTGCTGGAAGAAGTCAATTCTGTTGTGGCCTTTCAGGCAAAGGGTAAAAAGCAGGAATACTGTGTACACGCTGGTGGAATGCAGCAGGATCTCTTTAAGGGAGATAAACAGAGGATAAACGAGATCCTTGTAAATATTCTCGGAAATGCGGTCAAATACACGCCCGAAGGTGGAAGAATTGATTTTACCATAACTGAAGAGAAAGCTCTTACAACCGGTTATTGGGATGTGAAATTCGAGATCAAAGATAACGGAATCGGTATGAGCAAGAGTTTTCAGGAGACTATCTTTGAAGCTTTTACCAGAGAAGATAAGGCATCTACAAGAGGAATTCAGGGAACCGGTCTTGGAATGGCAATTACCAAGAGCCTGGTGGAAATGATGGGCGGAACGATTTCCGTGGATGCAGAAGAGGGAAAGGGTTCTGTTTTTGTTGTAAAGTTAAGGCTTCCGGGGCTAAGTCAGGATCAGGGAAAATTCTGGTCAGAGCACGGGATACGCAGAATCCTGGTTATTGACGATGACCTTAAGGAATGCGAAAAGATAGAAATGGCGCTTCATGATACGGATGTTGAAGTATTCTTTTCAACTAGCGGTTACAGAGCGCTGCATCTTGTTGATGTAAGCGATGAAGATGAGAAAGGCTTTGATGTTATTCTTCTTGGAATGAAGGTGTTGAGACTTGACTGTTTCGAAGTGGCAGAAAGGATAAGGTTCAAGAAGTTCAGAAGACAGCCGATTATTCTCCTTCTTACTGAAGAGTGGGAGGAAATTGCCGAGAAAGCAAGGGAGTCGGGAATCACTGATTTTCTTACGAAGCCGTTTTTCATGTCCACTTTCCAGCAGATAATCACGGATATTGTAAACAGGAATCTCCAGGCAATGCAGGAGAGAGAGAATTCCATAATGGGCATGCGATTCCTGGCAGCAGAGGATAATGATATCAATGCCGACATTCTTACAGAGCTCATGGCAATGGAAGGTGCGATTGTTGTCAGGGCAAAAGATGGTGCCGAAGCGGTGGAGATGTTTGAAAAGGCTGAACCCGGCAGCTTCGACATGATCCTTATGGATATTCAGATGCCTGTCATGAATGGATATCAGGCAGCAGAAGCTATCAGAAAACTTGAAAAAGAAGATGCAAAAGACATACCGATCATAGCGATGACAGCAAATGCCTATGCCGATGATGTGCAAAAAGCGGTCAAATCCGGAATGAATGCACACGTATCAAAGCCAATAGATATGCGGGTTCTGGAGGATACTATAGGTGGTCTGAAGGTAAATAATGAGTCGACATAAGGTCTATGGCGTGTTATTATAAATTGGTATGACTATAAATAAAAATAATGGAGCAAATGAAATGAAAAAAGCTTTAATCATCGGTGCAGGTCCGGCCGGACTTACTGCAGCCTATGAATTACTGAAAAAATCTCAGGACATAGAGGTGGTCGTTTTAGAGGAGACCGAGAAATTCGGCGGTATCTCCAGAACTGTTGAATATCATGGTAACAGAATGGATATGGGTGGTCACCGCTTTTTCTCCAAGGTACCCGAGGTAAATGAGTGGTGGGACAACATGCTTCCCAGACAGGGTAAGGCATCCTACGATGACATAGTTCTTGATCGTCCCTCATCACTGAAGGAGGGTGGACCGGACCCTGAAACTGAGGACAGAGTAATGCTCAGGAGAAATCGTATCTCCCGCATTTTCTTCAACAGTAAGTTCTTTGATTATCCGATAACTCTCAAGGTTGAGACTTTTACAAACATGGGACTGGGAACTACTATTGTTGCCGGTTTTTCATATATTAAGGCGATGCTTTTTAAGCGCAAGGAGAACTCACTTGAGGATTTCTATGTAAATCGGTTCGGTAAGAAGCTGTACTCAATGTTCTTCGAGCACTACACAGCAAACCTGTGGGGCAGACATCCTTCTGAAATTGATCCCAGCTGGGGTGCTCAGAGAGTTAAGGGTGTGTCCATTATGGCAGTACTTGCAAACGCTTTTAAGAAAAAGAGCGGCAAGACAGGCGGTAAGGTTGAGACATCTCTTATCGAGGAGTTCAGCTATCCTAAGCTTGGTCCCGGACAGCTCTGGGATGTAACTGCAGAGGAGATCAGGAAAAAGGGTGGCACTATCATTACGGGTGCCAAGGTTGTAAAGATAAATAAGACAGGAGATCACCTTTCAGGTGTTACATATCTCAAGGATGGAAAGGAAGTTACACTTGAGGGCGATTATGTAATCAGCTCAATGCCTATCAAGGATCTAGTAGCGGGAATGAACGATGTGCCTGCAGATCCTGCAAGAATCGCAGCAGGACTTCCTTACAGAGATTACATGACTCTCGGTGTTCTCATTCCGCATCTCAATCTTGAGAACAAGACAGATGTTAAGACAATAGGAAACATCGTGCCTGATAACTGGGTTTATGTTCATGACCGCAATGTAACAATGGGACGTTTCCAGATTTACAACAACTGGTCACCTTATCTTGTTAAGGATATCAATCATACTATCTGGATGGGACTTGAGTACTTCTGCAATGAAGGCGATTCCATGTGGGAGATGACGGATGATGAATTCGCCAGGATGGCAATCAAGGAAATGGTTAAGATCAACCTCATCAGCGATGAGAGCGAGGTTCTTGACTACCATGTGGAGCGTGTTAAGAAGGCATATCCTGCATACTTTGATACATATGATGAAATGGATAAGCTGGTTGATTACCTCAATACAATTGACAACCTTTACTGCGTAGGCCGTAACGGTCAGCACAGATATAACAATATCGATCATTCTATGTGCACATCATTTGAGACAGTTAAGAATATCCTTAGCGGCACAAGAGATCGCAGCAACATCTGGAGTGTAAATACTGAGAAGGAGTATCATGAATCCACTTCAGAAAATAAAGAAGAGGATGAAGAAATAGAGATAGACTGATTATCGGATATTCCTGTTATGAGAATATCGAAAA
>CAMVLM010000125.1 GCA_947168335.1 uncultured Butyrivibrio sp.
TTCTACAAGGTGGAAGTTAGTTTTACAAAGTGGAATTAGTTTTTACAATTGACCATTTAATGATATATGCGTTAAAATCTTCCATAAATTAGCTATATCATATAAATATTCCATATAAACCTATATGTAACGGAGATTACGAACAACGGTGAATAATTCTGTAGATGTAACAGTAATTGGTGCTGCGGTAATGGATGTTCTGGCGGGTGCGGCAGGCCCGGAGGTATTTGAAACAGGATCTATGCCAATGGATTTTATACGGACATCCTACGGCGGAGATGCTCTTAATGAGGCTGTCGTTTTGTCGCGCCTTGGCAGGAAAGTCGAGCTGATAACCAGGCTTGGAAATGATGACACCGGAAGGCAGACACTTAATTTTCTTTCTGAAAACGGAGTGGTGACGAGTCATTCTACGATCACAGATGAATATCACTCCCCGGTAAATATTGTTCTTGTGGATGATAAGGGAGAAAGGTATTTTCTGACCGATCCGAATAGCTGCCTGCGAAAGCTTTCAGCGGAAGATATTCTTCCTTACACCGGAAAAATGGCTGATATTGTCAGCTTCGCAAGCATATTTGTTTCGCCTCTTCTCATAATGACCGAGCTGGAAAATGTTTTCAAGAAAATAAAGGAACCGGTTGAGAGGAATAATAAAATCATAAAACCGACACTTCTTACCGATGTTACCAAACCTAAATTTGGTGAAACCCTTAAGGATATGGAAAAGATCATCCCCTATATAGATTTCTTCCTTGCTAATGAGGCGGAAATTTCAATGCTCACCGGGCAGAATGACGCATCTGAAAATTCCAAGCATATCATTGATGCCGGTGCAGGCTGCGCCGTAATAAAACGCGGAGCCAAGGGCTGTATCATCAGAACAGATAAGGATTATTATGAAATCCCCGCCTGTTCCGTGGATAAAATCATAGATTCGACCGGCGCAGGTGATAGCTTTGCTGCAGGGTTCATTTACGGCCTGTCAGAAGGGTATTCGTTAGCTGATTGCGGCAGATTTGCATGTTCAGTGGCCTCCTGCATCGTTGAAGAAATCGGCGCAGCTGAGGGAATTACATCATTGGAAAAACCAATGAGCAGATTTAATAATTTTTACACATAAGTACAAAAAGAAAGAGCAGGAAAAAATGAGTTCAATTAAAATTTCTGATGCAACTGTAGTATTAAAAAAAGGCGAAGGCAGAACTATTAAAGCCGGCGGAGCCTGGGTTTTTGATAACGAAATAAACAGAGTTGAGGGCAAATTTGAAAACGGAGACATTGTAGAAGTCCACGATCATGATGATTATTTTATGGGATATGGCTTCATAAATACCAATTCCAAGATCAGGGTACGTATGATGTCCAGAAAAAAAGATCACCCTGTAAACGACGAGCTTATTGAGACGAGAATCCGTAACGCCTGGGAATACAGAAAAGCTGTAATGAATCCCGAAATATATGGATATGATAATGTTGACAACTCCAGAGAAAGCTCCGATAGTGAAAAACTTCAGAAGCTGTCCTGCCGTCTCGTTTTTGGTGAAGCTGATTTCCTTCCCGGAATAACAATAGATAAGTTTTCTGATGTACTTGTAATTGAGTCACTGGCGCTGGGAACTGACAGAATGAAGGATATAATCCTTGATACATGCAAAAAAGTTCTTGCCGAGGATGGCGTAAATATCCGCGGTATTTATGAGCGAAGCGATGCAAAAGTCCGTGAACAGGAAGGTCTTGAGCGAACCAAAGGCTTTATCAGTGAGCCCTTTGACACAAAGGTTCTCATAGAAGAAAACGGTGTAAAATACTACGTTGATGTTGAAAATGGTCAGAAGACAGGCTTCTTCCTGGATCAGAAAAATAACAGAAGAGCTATTGCTTCTCTTTGTAAGGGCAAGAAGGTCCTTGACTGTTTTACGCATACCGGATCCTTTGGACTTAACTGCGCAGCTGCCGGTGCCACAAGCGTGCTGTCAGTTGACGCTTCAGATGTAGGATGTCTTCAGGCTGAGGAAAACGCAAAGCTCAATGGACTTGAGAATGTTGTGGAATATCTTTGCGCAGATGTATTTGATCTCCTTCCTGATCTGGAGAAAAAGGGCGAACAGTACGATGTTGTAATTCTGGATCCTCCCGCTTTCACCAAGTCAAAGGCTTCAGTAAAAAAGGCTGTTACAGGCTACAGAGAGATCAACATCCGTGGAATGAAGCTTGTTAAAAACGGCGGATTTCTCGCTACCTGTTCCTGCTCTCACTTCATGGATGAGGAACTGTTTGCAAAAACAATCCGCGAAGCTGCCCGCAGTGCACACAAACAGCTGCGTCAGGTTGAGTTCCGTCAGCAGGCTGCAGACCACCCGATTCTGTGGTCCAATGATGCTTCATACTACCTGAAGTTCTACATCTTCCAGGTAGTTGACGAGATATAATTATTCAGTTAAAGCACACCGGTTGACGGAGGACCTTTTGCAACATGGAAAATCTGATCTTTAGTCTCAATGCCACGCTTCCAATTTTTGCTCTGATGGTTTTGGGATACTTTTTCAGAAAGATAAAGCTGATAGATAATTCATCCGCATCATGGATGAACAAATTTGTTTTTAAAGTCGCACTGCCTGTTCTTGTTTTCAAAGATCTTGCGGAACAGGATTTTGCAGGAACCTGGAATACAAAATTTGTTTTATTCTGTTTTATCACCACATCCCTAAGTATAGTAGTCATCTATTTGATATCAGGTCTTGTAGTTAAAAACAGAGGTAAAAGAGGAGAATTTATACAGGCCTCCTACAGAAGCAGTGCTGCTCTTCTGGGAATTGCTTTTATCCATAATATTTATGGAGATGCCAGCAGCGGGATGGGGCCACTTATGATCCTTGGAAGTGTGCCGCTCTACAATATTTTTGCAGTTGCAGTTCTGACCATGACGGCAGATACAGATAACGAAGATAAAAAAGAAAAAGCTTCCGGTGATATTTATAAAAAAACACTGATCGGTATCGTGACAAATCCGATAATAATCGGAATAGCTGTAGGCCTTATCTGGTCACTTCTTGGGATACATCAGCCCAAGGTACTAAATACGATAGTTACAAATGTCGGATCATTGGCAACACCTCTCGGACTGATGTCCATGGGTGCCACTTTTGAATTTAAAAAGGCAGTTGCGGATATCCGCCCTGCCTTTATAGCTGCATTAATCAAATTGTTAGCACTGCCTGCAATTTTCCTTCCTGTAGCTGTTAGTGCTGGTTTTGCAGGTGAACAGATAGTTGCCATTCTTGTAATGCTTGGTTCTGCAACCACTGTCAGCTGTTATATAATGGCGAAAAGCATGGGCCATGAGGGAACCCTTAGCAGCAGTGTAATAATGCTGACAACCTTCGGATGCTCATTTTCCCTTACATTATGGCTTTTCATTTTAAGAAGTCTTGGTGTTATTTAAGAACAAATTCCATAACCAGTGGATTGTGATCAGTCCATTTGAAATCGCAATCTACTGTGTTATATTTCTCAACTTCAATATTCTTTGAAACAAGGAATCCATCAATAACATAATACTGGAAGTTTTCCTTATCTGCGTCAGCGTATGGTTTTACAAGAGATCTGCAGCCGGGAGCACTGTTATCCATACAGATAGCGAAGTTTTCGCTAAAGGATTCAGCTTCTATTTCTCCTGCCTGCCAGTTGCCCTCATATGTGGGGTATGCTGACACATCGATATTACTGAAGGTCTGATTGAAATCGCCACCTGCTATTACATAATTTCCTTTAGCCACTTCATCCTCCAGAAGCTTCTTAAGCTGTGCTGTCTGGGCAATCTTACCTTCACCGTTGTCGTAGGCCTCCAGATGGAGATTTACAAGTACAAGCTGTTTGTCTGAACCTTCAACAGGTAACCTTGAAACCAGCAGGCATCTCTTAAGATTTCCTAATCTCAAAGGCCAGCCATAGGGACTTGGTAAGCTTATTCTCTCAGCACTTTCTGTGTTAAATCCCGAAAGAGTCATAACACCGGCATCAACCTGTCCTATTGTAGGAATCGGATACGGTACATAAAGTGCCTTGTAATTCATTGCATAACTGTTACAAAACTCAGGAAGAGTATTTCTCAAATCTTCTGTCTCATCCCTGTATTCCGATCTTTTTGAATGCTTGTCTATTTCCTGGACAAAAACGATATCGGGATCAATATCCTTAATCTCATTCATGATTCCGGACATATTATACTCAATGCGCTCAGCATCAGCAGTCTTAACACCTTTTCCTCCATCAAGGAAAAAGTCTGCATTATCACCGAGACATCCAAATCCAAGATTCCAGGTCATGATTCTTACTGACTCTCCCTCCCTGATCAAAGTTCCGGAAGGATTATCTATAGCCACGTCTTCCACCGGCTCCGGTCTGTACTCAACTATTGTAAGGAAACCAAGAAGCAGCAAATATAAAAGACCGAGAACCACCGGAATTGCAATGATTGTCAGAAGTACTTTCAAAAACTTTTTCATCAAAAACACCTCATACACGACAAAGCCGTCTTTCCCCTAAAATATAAAACACAGAGTCACTTAAACAGTTATCTCTCCTGCCACAACCCTTCTGTAATCAGCAAGGTTCTTTTTTAGCAGCTCCGGAGTTTTAAGTCCGTAAGGACATCTGGTCATGCAGGCACCGCATCCTATGCAGTCTTCAATCTTTTCCATTTTTGCCTGCCATTCGGGTGTAAGCCATCCTGCACTGGGAGCACGTCTTATCATAAGAGACATACGTGCGCACTGATTTATCTCAATTCCTGCCGCACAGGGGAGACAATATCCACAGCCTCTGCAGAAATCTCCGGAAAGTTCCTTCCTCTCTTTATCTATGAATTCCTTTATTTCAGGAGTCATCTCGGGTTCTTTATCAAAGAACTCAAGCCATTCTTCAAGCTCGTTCATCCTCTGTATTCCCCAGATGGGAACAACATTTGGATATTCCTGCATAAATGCCATGGCAACCTTTGAGTTATTGATAAGTCCTCCTGCCAGGCCTTTCATAGCGATAAAACCAACCTCAAGCTCCTGGCACTTCTTTACAAGTGCAATATCCTTCTCATCTGCAAGATAGCTGAAAGGAAACTGCATTGTCTCATAAAGTCCGGATTCCACACATTCCATTGCAACAGCGATTCTGTGTGAGGTGACACCAATATGTCTTATTCTGCCCTGTTTTTTGGCTTCCTCCATGCACTCGTACATTCCGGTTCCATCACCGGGCCTGTAGCACTGGGTAACCATATGAAACTGATAAACATCAATATAATCTGTTCTGAGATTTTTAAGGGAGGTCTCTAAATCCTTCCAAAACTGCTCTGGAGTTTTAGCTGTTGTTTTGGTTGCGATAAAGACCTTATCACGCATTCCGTCAAAAGCAGCACCCAGCTTTTCTTCGCTGTCGCTGTAAGCTCTCGCGGTATCAAAATACCGCATTCCGCCTTCATAAGCGCGACGCAGAATGCTGACGCTGGTATCCATATCATCTCTCTGGATCGGCAGCGCTCCAAATCCATTCTGCGGAACTGTTATTCCTGTTTTTCCAAGTGTTACGTTTTTCATAAGAGACCTCCTGTAATGGATTATGAAAGAGTTAAATCTCCTTCTTTAATCCATCCGATTTTTCTGAACCATGCTCCAAAGATACATGTCAGTACTGCAGGTAAGATGAAGCAGATAAGGAAAAGTCCTACCCAGTCAAAAGTTGTAATTCCAGCCTTGGCTCCTGATGCAACATCAGCAACCCATCCGGCGTAAACACCAATCTGACCTACAAGTCCGCAGGTACCCATTCCTGAAGCTACTGCACTTGCAGGATCATTCATCTGAAGATGGAAAACACATGTAGCGATAGGTCCTGTGATAGCACTTGTGAGAATAGGTGCAATCCAGATCTTGGGGTTCTTTACAATGTTACCCATCTGAAGCATTGATGTACCGATTCCCTGAGAAATAAGTCCGCCCCACTTGTTTTCCTTGAATGACATGCATGCAAATCCAACCATCTGTGCACAGCATCCTGCAACAGCTGCTCCGCCTGCAAGACCTGTAAGACCAAGCGCTGCACAGATTGCAGCTGATGAAATAGGAAGTGTAAGTGCAATACCGACAACAACTGATACGACAATACCCATAAGGAACGGCTGCTGTTCTGTCGCCCACATTACTACGCTTCCGACTGATGAAGCTGCAGTACCAATTGCAGGAGCAATGAGATATGCCATTCCGAGACCAACAAGAATTGTTGTAATAGGTGTAACAAGAATATCAACCTTTGTCTCGCCGGCAACTGCCTTACCACACTCTGCGGCAATAATTGCTATAAAAAGAACAGCCAGCGGTCCGCCTGCTCCTGCACCACCTGCAAGAGTTGTGCTTCCCAAAGCATTTGCTGCATATCCTACGGTTACCAGTGAAAAAAGTACAAGCGGAGGTGCCTGAAGTGCATAACCGATTGCCACTGCCATAGCTGAACCACTCATAGATGAAGCATATCCGCCTACCTCTGTAAGCCAGGCGATTCCTGCCTGTTTACCAATTGTGTTCAGGATAGTACCGATAAGAAGTGATGCGAAAAGACCCTGTGCCATAGCTGACAAAGCATCAATTCCGTACCTCTTTCCCGAAATCACGATGTTCTTCCTCTTCAAAAACTCTTTCATAACTTTTCTCCTCTTTTATGTAAAATTTTAATGCTACACAAGAATAAACCGGATATGCCTTTGCAAAAAATGGGTTGCCACTAATTATAAGTGACAACCCAAATCATTCCCCAGATCAAGCATTTACAATGGCATCCGCAAACGCTTCAAGCTCAGCATTGTCTGCCTCGTGAAGAGCACTCTTAATTGTCAGCATAGGCTCAAGAATTGTTACATCCTTAAGTGTACTTAACTTTTCTGTCATGAGCTTACCTGAAGCAGGAGCCCAGCTGCCGTTCTGTGCAAGAGCAAAGGTTCTCTTCTGCACTGACAGCGCAATCATATCCTCAATGAAATTAGCCATCGGAATATAAATTCCATTATTATAGGTCGGGCAGAACAGCACTATCTTGGAGCATCTCCAAACCTCTGAAATAAGTGTTGAGGTATGTGTCTGTGATGCGTCATAAATCCTTACCTGTTTGCCGCTCTTTTGTCTGATAAGGTCTGCTGCCTTCTGAGCAGCACTCTCTGTGTGCCCGTAAAGACTTCCGTAGATGACAACTATATCATCATCTTCAGGTGTATAGGTACTCCATTTCTGGTATTTATCAATAAACCAGGAAATATCTTTTCTCCATATAGGACCATGCAAAGGACAAATCATCTTAATATCAATGCCCTGTGCCTTCTTTAGAACTGCCTGAACCTGCATACCGTATTTACCTACGATATTAGCATAATATCTTCTGGCTTCATCTAAAAATCTCTTTTCAAAATCATACTCATCCGCAAATATTCCGGCATCAATGGCACCGAAAGTACCAAATGCATCTGCACTGAAAAGTGCTCCTGTTGCGGTATCATATGAGAACATAGCCTCAGGCCAGTGAACCATCGGAGCCATCACAAATTTAAGTGAATGCTTTCCAAGGTCCAGGCTATCTCCTTCAGCCACTGTGAGCTTTGTCTGATCATTAAGCTCCGGGAAGAACTGTGAAAGGAAAGTAAAAGTTTTGGCATTGCCAACCAGTGTCACATCCGGATACATGGAAACAACTGTAGCAATCTGTGAACAATGGTCGGGTTCCATGTGATTGATTACAAGGTAGTCAAGCTTACTGTCGCCGATAATTCCCTTCAGATTCTCAAGGAACTGATCTGATATGGAAATATCTGCTGTATCAAGAAGCGCTGTTTTCTGATCCTTGATAACATAACTGTTGTAGGACACTCCGTCAGCAAGCGGGAAGATATTCTCAAATCTTGAAAGTCTTCTGTCACTGCCACCAATCCAGTAAGTTTCATCTGTAATCTGCCTGTAATTAATCACGGTACCACCCCTTCCTTATTTCCTTATTTTTACTTTTTCGATATTCTCATAACAGGAATATCCGATAATCAGTCTATCTCTATTTCTTC
>CAMVLM010000126.1 GCA_947168335.1 uncultured Butyrivibrio sp.
AAGTGACTGAATTTTCAATGAGCTTTTGACTGAATTTTCGGTTGACAAATACACTCAAGAAGCTTAAGAGAGAAAATGAGTCAATATCGGAGAATAGGCATAGAGCTTTATCTGAAGATGAATCAGTAATGTTCTTTAGAGCTTCAGAAGAGCGATCTTCTTTTTATAACAACTGTTTTAAACTTATGATTCATACTGGTATGAGAGTAGGTGAGGTAGGAGCTTTATACCCTACTGATATAGATTCTGAGTTTATTCATGTAAGAAGAAGCATAACGAGAGATGCTTCTGGAGCTTATAGGGTTGGAGAAGATACAAAAACTTATTCAGGTAAGAGAGACATTCCACTTAATTCTGAACTTAAGGCAATATTGAAACAGCAAAGAGAGCTAAATAATATGGTTTTTGGCTTAGGGTGGACTGGGACACTATTTAAGAGTGCAGAAGGTGACTTATTGAGAGAGTATTCCGTAAACAGAGAAATCAAAAGAATCTGTACAAAGGCAAATATTGATAGATTTACTTGTCATGGGTTTAGAGTGACTTTTGCAACGAGATTTATAGAGCAAAGACCTCAAGATTATAAGATACTATCTGAGATTCTTGTACATAAAGACATAGCAATCACATTAAACCTTTATACTAGAGTCATGAAAGAAAATAAAATAAATGCTATGAATGACTTGATAATAAAAACCTCATAAAAAATAACTCCTGAGAATCCCCAAAGGATGTTTCAGGAGTTATTTTTTAATTATGTGATACAAAATGTGATACAAAGTCTGAGAATACAGATATAATCAGGGGTGATGGAATAAGTCCCTTCTTCCGCACTACAAAATAAAAGACCAGGTTGAATAACCTGGTCTTTTATTTTGCAGTGCGGAGGAGTCCCTTGAACCCGCTTGCTGCGCAAGCGGTTCAATCTTCGCTCCGCTCCGGTCGGCGCTGAACGCGTGCCACTGGCACGCAGCGCCCCATCTTCCGCATGAATAAAAAGAGGTATGACGAACTTTCCTTTTGTTCGTGCGGAAGGGAACATGAATAATACAATTAATGTTGACTTTTGAAATGAGAGTGATATCATAATGATATCAGATAGATAACAAAAATGATTCCCAAAGAAAGAGGTATGTTATGAGTGAGACAAAATTTACAGACAGAATATTAAGTAAATACCTTCGCTGGGTATTTATAATTGCCTGGGTGATTCAGGTTGCGATCTGGATGCTTTATCAGAACGGAGGGAGTGCTCCGGGGCAGCTCCTGATGGTTCTGATGATGTATGTGCCACTGATTGCGGTTCTTATATCCGATATCAAGCTAAAGGGAATGGGATGGATACCTAAATTTAAGGGTAACATTGGCACACTGCTTTTTGCATGGTTCGCCCCTTCCATACTGACACTTATTGGTGCGGTTATTTATTTTGCTATATTTCCGGGACATCTTGACCTGACAGGAGAATATATTATGGCTTCTGCAGGAGAAAACGGAGCAGCTGCCCTTGAAGCACTCAAGGCGCAGGGACTTAGCTATTCACAGTATATTTTAATAAGTGGTGCCGGCGCTGTTTTATATGTTCCGATCATTAACATGATTCCTGCTATTGGAGAGGAAGCCGGCTGGCGAGGATATATGTATCCGGTATTAAAGGAAAAATACGGCAGAACCAAAGGACTTATAATCGGTGGAATAATCTGGGGCATCTGGCATTGGCCACTGATTGGCTTTATCGGATATGAATATGGTAATGAGTATTTTGGATTTCCGATTGCCGGAATGCTGGTATTCTGCATATTTACAATAGCTATTGGAATTTTGTGTGACAGAGTTTATGAGAAGAGCGGATGTATTTGGTTTCCGGCAATTTTACATGGTTCAATTAATGGTGCAGCAACTTTGCCGATAGCAGTATGTGGCCCGGCAGCCGATCCCTTCAGACTTCTCGGACCGGTGCCAAATGGTCTTCTGGCAGGACTCCCGCTGATTATAACAGCAGTGTTTGTTTTGGGAAAAAGTAATGAGAAAGATACTATACGAGAGAGGTAAGGACTATGAATACAAGCATTAATGAAAAAGAGATTCAGGGACATAAAAACGGATTTTTAGCATTGATTCTGATTACGTTTATTTATTTACTGGCATTCTTTGTAGTAATCTGTTCAGCAATTGCTGTGATCAATCCGATACTGTTTATTGCATGCATCATTTATCTGTGTGCAGGCTGGGTGCTCTATCTTGGACTTAAGGTCCTCAAGCCCGGTGAAGCTCTTGTACTTACACTTTTTGGAAAGTATGTGGGAACGCTTAAGGGCGATGGATTTTTCTTTGTAAATCCTTTCTGCACTGCAGTGAATCCTGCAGCAGACACAAAGCTTGGACAGAGCGGTGACATAAGTGATAATGGCAAAAACAAAATAAGTGCAGCATTTTCACTTTCCGGAACTAACGGAGCTGTCGATGCTTCCATGAAAAACAAGAAGATTTCACTCAAGGTTATGACACTGAGCAATTCACGCCAGAAGGTTAATGACATACTCGGTAATCCTGTTGAAATCGCAGTAGCAGTTATGTGGAAGGTTACAGATACTGCAAAAGCTGTATTTGCTGTAGATAATTACAAGGAATATCTTTCACTTCAGTGTGATACTGCAGTTAGAAATGTTGTTAAGCTCTATCCTTATGATGTAACAGAGAACGTTGATACTACAGGCGATGGTAAGGCTGATGACGGCAGCCTTCGTGGATCCACAGAACTTGTTGCCAACAGAATTATGGAGGAGATCCAGGGCAAAGTTGCAGATGCCGGTATTGAAATAGTTGATGCAAGGATAACATATCTTGCTTATGCACCTGAAATTGCAGCAGCAATGCTTCAGAGGCAGCAGGCAGCCGCAGTTGTTGATGCCAGAAAGCTCATCGTTGACGGTGCCGTAGGAATGGTTGAACTTGCACTTGAACGTCTCAATGAAAAGGAACTTGTAGAACTTGATGAGGAGCGCAAAGCAGCTATGGTATCAAACCTCCTCGTTGTTCTTTGCGGCAACCATGATGCCCAGCCTGTTGTTAATTCTGGAAGTCTGTACTAATGGCCGAGAAAAAACAGGTTCCGCTCAGGCTTAGTGCAAAGTTATATGATGCCATTGCTGCTTGGGCAGAAGATGACTTTCGCTCGGTGAACGGACAGATTGAATATCTGCTTACAGAATGTGTCAAGCAGAGGAAAAAGGATGGAAAATATGTTTCGGAGACACTTGATGAAGCTCCGGAGTTTGATATCAAATAAAAATATTACACCCCCAGGGAGTCGTCTGATACCTAGGGGTGTTTATCTAAAGAGGGGAATGTCATGAGAAAGAAATATCTGGATAATATCAAATGGGTTACAGTGGTTTTGGTGGTGTTCTATCACATTTTTTATATGTATGATTCAAATGGTGTGGCAGGAGGCCCCGGCCCGTTCTTTGAAAAACAGCCGTGGGATATTGCAGAATATGTGCTTTATCCATGGTTTATGATCCTTTTGTTTATTGTTTCCGGAATCTCATCCAGACTCTATTTGGAAAACCATACCGAAAAGGAATTTTTAAAGGCAAGAACAACAAAGGTTCTCGTTCCATCAACAATAGGCGTTATCGTACTTGGCTGGATTCAGGGAATTGTGAATCTTAGTATTTCAGGTGCTTATGAGGCTCTTAGTGCAGCACCCAAAATAGTTCCTGTTCTTGTTACTTTTGCAGCGGGAAGCGGTGTGCTCTGGTATCTTCATCTATTGTGGCTATACTGTCTGATCCTGTTTTTTATCAGAAAAATAGAAAAAGGTAAACTCTACAATCTGACAGGTAAGCTTCCGTTTGCGGGGGTGTTTGTTCTTGGAATAATCCTTTTTGCTTCTGCACAGGTTTTGAATGCGCCGATAATCGTCTGCTACAGATTTGGCGTCTACGGAATGGCATATTTTCTTGGCTATTTTGTATTTGCACATCAGGAGATCATCGATAAACTCAGTAAAAACCTCGTCCTGCTGGTGTTTATTACGGCAGCCTTTTTCATGCTTTACATCACAAAGTATTTTGGTGAGAACTATGCATCGATAGAAATCTTTTCCGGACCTGAATCCATAGCCTATGCCTGGAGCATGTGTCTTGCAATGCTTGGATTGTTTAACAGATTCTTTGACAGGGGAAATGAGATATCGGGATTTATGACAAAAACAAGCTTCGGGCTCTATGTGTTCCACTACATGGGAATCAGCCTTTCCGCATATCTTATGTATAATTACACACATTTTCCTGTTTTACTTATTTATATCATCACGGGAATATGCGGCTATGCAGCAGGTTTTCTCATTGCTGCAGTAATAAAAAGAATCCCGTTCCTCCGCTGGTGCATGCTTGGAATCACTAAGAAATAAGAAGGAGCGGACTGCCACATTCTTGAATTTCATACCCCGGAATGTGTATAATGTGTGCGTTAGTTATATGAAACAAATATAGTTTTGCAATGGAAGAGGGGCTTATGCGCGTTATAGAAAATGAAAAAATCAAGCTTTCAGTTGCCGAGCACGGTGCTGAAATTAAATCTATCATCAGAAAAAGCGATGGAAAAGAGATAATGTGGCAGGCAGATGCTGCATTCTGGGGAAGAACATCACCTGTTCTTTTCCCTCTTGTGGGTAACTATTTTGAAAAGAAGTCTGTATATGACGGAAAAACCTACGAGATGGGACAGCATGGGTTTGCCAGAGATATGGATTTTGAGGTTACTCTTGAAAAAGAGGACGAGCTTGAATTCCGGCTTAAGGACAATTCTGAAACACATGAGAAATATCCTTTTTCTTTTGTACTGACACTTGGTTATAAACTTGAAGGCAGCAGTGTCAGGGTTATATGGAAGGTTAAAAATACCGATGACAGGACAATGTATTTCTCAATCGGCGGACATCCTGCATTTAACTGTGATCTGGATACCTGCACATTAAGATTTGAGAAGAAAGGAAAGAAGCTTTCAGAGATAACTGCCAATGTAATTGCGGCAGATGGAAGCGGATGCCTGTCAGATGAACAGGATAAGTATCAGCTTGATGACGGAATCCTTAAGATGTCGGACGAGCTGTTTTCCAAGGATGCTCTTATTATCGAAGATGAGCAGGCAGATGCTGTAACACTTGTTGATGAAAACAGGAAGGATGTACTCACTGTAAGCTTTGATTCAAAACTTTTCGGTGTGTGGTCACCTGTAGGAAAGCATGCACCATTCGTATGTATCGAGCCCTGGTACGGAAGATGCGACAGAGTGGGATTTGGTCAGAAGCTTGAAGACAGAGAACACGGAAATACTCTTAAGAGCGGTGATGAGTTTAAGGCAGACTACAGTATTGCCGTAAATTAACGCATATATGTAAAAACAACTACACTACTTTAAAGTATCATGGTATGATGTTCTTTGTGATGCTTTGGGTTTTGACGATCGGTGTTGTCGATAGCAGCACATATAGAAAATGTAAGAAGTGTTATTAGGAGAGTTACAAAATGGAAACAGAAAAGAAGATAATGCTTTCAGGAATTCAGCCCAGTGGTGACCTTCACCTTGGCAACTATCTTGGAGCAATAAAAAACTGGGCAGATCGTGTCAACGAGTTTGAATGCTATTATTTCATGGCAGATCTTCACACGATCACAGTAAGACAGGATCCCAAGGAACTCAGACGTCGTTCCATCGAGATGCTGGCTCTTTATATAGCATGCGGACTTGATCCCAAGAAGAACACTCTTTTCCTGCAGTCACATGTTCCGGCACATGCACAGCTCGGATGGGTGCTTGACTGTTATACAATGTTCGGTGAGCTTAGCCGCATGACCCAGTTCAAGGATAAATCAGCAAAGCATAAGGATAACATTAACGCAGGACTGTTTACATATCCTTCGCTTATGGCAGCTGACATTCTGCTTTATCAGCCTCACTACGTTCCTGTTGGAGAGGATCAGAAGCAGCACGTTGAGCTTACAAGAGATCTGGCTATTCGCTTTAACAATATTTACGGTGATGTGTTCAGAGTTCCGGAGCCTTACATCAGCAAGGTGGGTGCGCGTGTTTACGGCCTTACAACTCCGGGTCAGAAGATGTCAAAGTCTGAACCCAACGGATGTGTATTCCTTATGGATGATCCTAATGTCATCATGAAGAAGTTCAAGAGAGCCATTACAGACTCTGATACAGAGAACTGTGTACACTTTGACAAAGAGAACAAGCCTGGGGTTTCAAACCTTATGTCAATTTATTCCACGATCACAGGCAAGAGCCTTGAAGAGATCGAGAAGGAATTCGAAGGACAGGGCTATGGAGTATTTAAGCCTGCAGTAGGAGATGCGGTTGTTCAGACGCTGACACCAATTCGTGAGGAGGCTAACAGGCTTATTGCAGATAAGGAATATCTCAATTCCATTTACAAAGAAGGTGCTGAGAAAGCTTCCTATATTGCAAACAAGACTCTTCGCAAAGTATATAAAAAGATTGGCTTTTATCAGCTTTGAGTTTTAAGGCCCGAATCCTCTAACAGGGACTCGGGCTTACTTTTTCAGTATACGGGATAGTTTGATGAAAAAAAGATTTGTTTTTGTTTATATATTGATCGTGCTTATACCGCTTGTGATTATGGATGCGGTGGCTTTTGGGGAAATCATCCAATCTGAGCAGCGGGAAGAACTCCATGAAATGGAGAATCTTGCCAATGCGGTGATTTATACTTTTGAAAAAGAAGTGGACAGCGCATCGAAGCTGGCAGAGGGAATCTATACGAGCAAATATGTGTATGATTTCATCAACAGAGAGTTTGAATCTCCGCTTGAATATTACAGTGCATACAAGGACTTTTTTAATGATACACTTGTTGAGCTGGTGGATGGCCAGAGCAGCATGACCTATACGCTGTACCTTGATAATGACACTATTACCAATGGTTCACAGTTCCAGAAACTGGAGAGAGCACAGGGGAATTACTGGTATAAATATATAGTTGAATCGGGCCTTAAAAGAGGACTGATATTTGACTACGGCGGACATCTTTTGGGAGTGCGTCCCGATGAAAGAAAAGTATATTTTTTCCAGATACTTGATTTTTACGACCATGGTTCGAAGAATGTTCTGCTGATCGAGCTGGATTACAGTTATCTTGGAAGATCTCTTAAGAACCTCAACTATGAGATGAATGCATACATATGCGATGATGAGCTGGTGCTTTTGTCTAATGGAAGTGGTAATAATGTAAATAAGAATTACCGCAAAATAACCACACTTAAGAATATCGGTTATACAAAAGAGTTTCAGCAATATAATCAGAATCTTCAGGTAAAGGTAAAAAAAGCCAAAAATAAAGGCTTTTTATGGTGGAGAAACTGGGCAATACAGATCATTGCACTGGCATTTATCAATGTCTGCCTCCCTATTATTGCAATAACAAGAATAAGTAAGTTCTTCTACAACTACAGGCTAAGGGAGCAGGAGATGATAGTTACAAGGCAGCATGCAGAGCTTCTTGCGCTTCACAGTCAGATAAATCCGCACTTCCTTTTTAATGCCCTTGAGAGCATCAGAATGCACAGCATTATCAAAAAGGAGACTGAGACAGCTGAGATGGTTGAGAAACTGGCGAAGCTGCAAAGGCAGTATACTGAGTGGAATGAAGATAATGTTTATGTGGAAAAGGAAGTGGAGTTCGCGGAGAACTATCTTGGACTTCAGAAGTACAGATTTGGTGACAGACTTTCCTACTCGATAGAAGTTGATGAGCATTGCAAACGATATATGATTCCCAAACTTACTTTGGTAACCTTTGTGGAGAATGCCTGTGTACACGGAATCGAAAGTAAGAACAAAAACGGTTGGATTTTTGTGAGAATACATGAGGCTGACGAAATGCTGACCGTTGAAATAGAGGATACCGGTAATGGTATGACCGGTGAAGAAACGGAGGCTCTTCTTGATTCAATGAGAAATGCCGATATGAACAGGCTCAAAGAAAAAGGAAGAGTGGGAGTTG
>CAMVLM010000127.1 GCA_947168335.1 uncultured Butyrivibrio sp.
GACTTTAAATCTCATCCTCTCTCCGTTCTTTCTTCTGTACTGTCCGCCACCTGCAACATCCGTGTATCCGTCCACCATACAGGAGGCAGCTACTCTTCTTCTCTCACCAACTCTTCCATTGTCTGAATAAAAGACATCCTGCATCGTGTAACATGTGCAGGTAGGGCAGACAAAGTTACATCTTCCGCAGTTGATACACCTTGTAGTGTACTCATCCCACAGTTCGTCGGTTATAATCCTGCCCGGTATCTCATCCGGGATTTCAACCTTGACGTCGTTTTCGGTTACAAACCTCGGTGTTACATCTGATTCCTTTATACCTGAGGCAGACTTGAAGAATCCTTCAAAATTCTTATCAAGCACATTTGAATGAATCTCACCATCAATGAGGTCAACAGAAAAAGCGTATCCCTCTTCATACTTATTGGAATCCATGGAAACGCAGAAGCAGTTATCGAAGGACTTGCCGCAGCCAATGAGCACTGTCTTAATGAGATCCCGGCGTCTTTTATAGAACGGGTCTTTTGCCAGACCGTTTTCAAGATATATCTGGTCAAGACGCTTAAGGCCGTTGAGATCACAGCTCCTTCCAAAAATCAACACCGGCTTATCACAAAGATCCGCCTCCTTTACTTCTTCTTCAGTGAAGTACAAAAGAGTCTCTGAAAGAGGTAAAAGAAACTCCTTTGATGCGTAGTCTGATTTTTTCTCCAGCTCAATCTCTGATGCATCGCTGATCTCGTCATAGATAACACAGTCAACATCAGTAAATCTCCCTGCACCTTTTTTGAGGACCGGAGCAAAGATCCGGTAGTCCTTAAGAAGGGCACTGACAATATCAGAGAAGCCCTCCTTTCCAAGTACATAGCCCATAAGAAACCCTCCTAAAAGTTTTTATGTATAGCCTTAAGGCCTTTTACCTTTCCCAAGGAGCATCCTTGAGAAATTCAGAAGTACATAACCTACCAACATAGATGTCAGGAATATCTGCAGTCCCGACAACTGAGTAAGTGCAAAGCCTGCGCTTTCATTTCCATGTCCGTTTAAGTACGCTGCCATCTTATTTGTTGCCACTGTACCTATTGCCATCGGGAAAGTAAGCCCCGCAAATCCCGGAGTAAAATCAAACGAAAAGAAATCCGGAAGCTTGATGATGATGAATAACAGTGATGCCAAAACGCAGAAATACAAGAAATACAAAAGTGGCTTATTAGGTGATTCATATATATTTAAAAGGCTCACAACGCAGAGACTGCAGGGCGCCAGCACAACCGGCATGGTGTGATAAACCTGTGGTTTAACAGGGACCTTGATAAGCCTTACTATCATGACAGGGATAAGGACAAGGTAAATGATAATACCGTAAACCGTGATAACCTTTAAGAGCCCTGTCATGTTCATGGCAGCACCTGTAACACAGGCAACCATGATACCGTTATATGTCACAAACCAGCTGGGCACTGTGGTATTCACATCTCTTTTGAGTATCACGTTCCTTGCGGTGAAAATACAGATGTGAGCTGCATGGATAATAATGGCAATGAGCCAGATCCACTTTCCGAATGCCATTCCCTTTTCGAAATAGAAACTGCCAAGGATCATCAGGCACATGGTAAAACCAGCATAAAGACTTGACGGAACCGTCTGCTTGTACTCCTCCATGCATGTTGATGAACATAGTATTATCTTAAAGATATAGGCAAGGACAATGACTGTAGCGCAGATCATGATCAGCACCCGAAACCAGGTATAGCCCATACCTCCATACACATTCCCAAGGGTCAGTGTTCCCACAAAGGTCGGAAGAACAGGTACCGGAAACTTCTTTAATCTCTCCTTCATCAGCACCTCCTTTATCAAAGGTCATATGCAAATTCAAGATTTGTTCTCTCATGGAAAAAGTCTGAATAGTCAATTTCAAACAGTGGCTTTTTGACCTTCCTTACGTCTATCTTTCTGGCGATCATCTGCTGAAGCACGCCGCCGTATGCCAGATCTCCCTGCAAAAGAGCTCCCACAATTATTCCATCCTTCGAAACAACCTTCTTGTAAACCCCGTCCTTGTCGTAGACGTCTACCCTGTAGGTGTCGTCAGGCGGTGTTACAGTTCCAAGGGACATTGTATGTATATCCAAAAAACTCATGGTGGATTTGCTTGCAAAAAAGTCAGTCATCATCTCTTTCTTTCCTGCCATATTTGCAGCTGCCACCATCCCTTCTTTTACTGCAACCGGCCAGATTGGGCTTGTACCTGAAACATCTCCCGCGCCGTATACATCAGGATCGGATGTCCTTCCTGTCTCATCGTAGACAAGGCCGAATTTTGAGAGTTCCAGTCCCGAATCCTGCAGGAATTCTACATTTGAGCGCACACCTGCCGTTACAATGAAATAGTCACACGGAAGAACAGTTCCATCACTGAGTTCTATCTCGTAGATCTTGCCGTCTTTGACATGGACTTCATTAACTCCTACGCCATAGTACTGGTCAACTCCATTTCCCTTAAAGGCATCAATATATGTCTTTGCAGCTCTCTCATCCAGCTGTCTGTTAAGAAGCCACCCGGCAAAATCAACCAGCGTAACCTTCACGCCCATATGAAGATAGCCAGTAGCACAGTCTATGCCTATGAGTCCTGAACCAAGAACAACGATATTCTTTGCGGTCTTTGGTACCTCTTTTAACACCTCTATATCATCTATGTTCCTGAAACCAATATAATTGTCCGCTTCGGAAAGACCTTTGATGGGCGGTATGAAGGTGTGGGATCCTGTGGCGATAAGGAGCTTGTCGTACTGAATTTCTTCATTTCCATCAAGAACTAAAGTATGCTCCTTGGGGCGCAGCGAAACAGCTTCTCTTCCCTTCATCCAGTTAACATTGTAGACTTTGTCAAAATCTTTCTCTGCAAAGTTGAGCCTTTCAAGAGTTCTTTCCCCGCATAGATACTGGTGGAGGATGCATCTTGAATAAATGTGCTCATCTTTGGATACCAGGGTTACTTCACCCTTTTCGTCTATCTTTCGCAACTCTCTTATTGCATTAATTCCTGCGGCAGATGATCCAATAATTACGTATCTCATTCCTTCACCTCCTCAAGAGTTATTGCGTGCATAGGACATTTCTCAACACACATAGGCATCGGAGTTTTGCCGTCCTCGCTTCTGTGAACGCACATGTTGCACTTCATGATTTCCTTCTGGTGAATACTGTCATACTTAAGGATTCCATAAGGACAGGACATGATGCACATGTAACAGCTTGCACACTGGTTCTTGTCATACTCAACGAACCCCGTCTCAGGGTTTTTGTGCATAGCTCCTGTCATGCAGGTGTAGGTGCATTCAGGCTTGTTGCAGTGCCTGCAGAAAATAGGCGCAGGCGTGGTCTCGGAATCGATCACCACTCTGTTTCTGGCATCGCCGCTCTCTGTCTCATGGCTTACCACGCAGGCAGTAACGCAGGTAAGGCATCCAATGCATTTATCACGATCGATCTTTATTCTATACATTCATCAGCCCTCCTTTTCGATCTTTTCAAACCTGCAGGTTCCGCCCTTGTAGTTAGGCTCCCTGGAGTATTTGTCATAACTTGACGGCGTCAGCGCATTACACTCAATGTAGTGGATAGGCGCATAAAGTTCGCCATACTGAACGTTATCGGTTACCTTGACAGCAAAGACAGCATTCTGACCATTGGATGAAAATACCCTTATCTCATCCATGTCCCTGATATCGTTTTCTGCTGCAAGCTTTGTATTCATGTAGAGATATGCTCTCTTTAATGAGACATCCTCAACAAACTTTACTTCCTTTGTCCTGCTCTGAGTGTGCCACTGTCCGACCGAACCTCTTCCGGTGTTGAATACCAGCGGGAACTCGTCAGTCACAGGAATCGGATTTTCTAAAGGTTCTTCGTAAATGAACTGTGCTTTTCCTGACGGGGTAAAGAACTTGCCGTCTGCATAAAGTCTTCTCTGCTCCTCCGAAAGCTCTTTTTCCCTGCCTTCAGGATATGGCCACTGAATTCCGTGTGAATCCGTCAGGTCATCCCAGTGGATTCCGGTAAAGTCACACCCCTTTCCTCTTGAACATTCCCTGAGAAGATCAAAGCACTGTCTCGGGTTTTCCCATTTTGCAATTGCATCGCCCATGCCAAGGGCTTTAGCTACTCCAAGGATACACTCATAATCGGAGATTTCGTTCTCCCCTCTATCCAGCACCTTGCGCATTGCGGACAGACGTCTCTCCATGTTGATGTAGGTTCCTTCTTTTTTGATTCCGGGAACCACAGGGAAATAAACCGTACAGTCCTCAGCGCTCTCAATAGTGTCATAAATGTCCTGAACCACAAACAGCTCAAGCTTTTTAGCAGCCTCGGCGAAGGTCTCATTGTTGGTCCAGCTGTGCCTCGGGTTGGTACAGAGAATCCACAGTCCCTTTATCTCTCCGGCATTGATGCCCTCAATGATCTTGTTATATGGAATCGTCGGCTTTTTGGCTATAAGGTCCGGGGTTATTCCTACGATGTCAGCAATTCTCTTTCTTTCGTCCTCGTCAGCAAAATCACCGCCAGCAAACAGACATGTGGTATTGGAAAAGAGTCTTGAACCCATGGCATTGCACTGGCCTGTTATGGAGTTGCCGCCTGTACCGGGCTTTCCTACATTTCCGGTAAGAAAGGCCAGATTCATGATGGACTGGGCAGTCCTTACAGCCTCATATCCCTGATTCACGCCCATTGTCCACCAGAAGGAAACTGCTTTTCCATTATGTATAAGCTCAAGCAGTTCTAAAATCTGCTCTTTTGAAAGACCTGTTGCCTCACTTCCTCTCTCAAGCGTAAAGGCCTTTACAAACTCAGCAAAGCCCTCGTATCCCTCGGTATGGTTATCAACGAAATCGTGATCCACATAGTCTTTTTCAATTATCAGATTTGCAAGGGTGTACATGAGGGTTAAATCACTTCTCCACTTCAGCGGATAGTGATAGTCAGCGTTTCTTGCCGTCTCTGATTTTCTCGGATCAATGACGATTACTTTCCTGCCATCTATCTTGTTGTTTCTTACTCTCTGCCATATGATAGGATGCGCTACGACAGGGTTTGCTCCTATGAATATTATCGTGTCAGAAAGTTCAAAGTCGTTAAGAGTATATCCGGGCGCGTCATAGCCAAGTGTCCCCTTGTGGGCGACGGCTGCTGAAGCCATGCACAGACGTGTATTACCATCTACATTTGTCTGAAGAAAATTTCTCATTACATGGCCGAAAATTGCAAACTCTTCCAACGTCAACTGACCGGTACTGATACCGGCTACGCTCTCTCTGCCATATTTTTCCTGCAACTCTTTTAACTTTGAAGCTACATGTTTAAAGCCTTCATCCCAGGACACCTCTTTAAAGCTCCCGTCATCCTGTCTGATCTTGGGAAGCGCATTTGGCTTAACTGTTGTCTGCTGTTTACTCAGGGATAAGCCTTTGATGCAGGAAAACCCGTCATTAACGGGATATCCTTTCGTTGGAACTGTCTTGATGATCCTGCCATCTTCCACATAGAAATCCAGGTTGCAGTCGATGGCGCAAAAATTGCATGTGGACTGAACTTTTTTGACCATTTACCTTCTCCTTTTTGACATATTTGTCATATCAATAACCCCCCAATATAATCATACCATTTCACACAAGAATAATGTGTGTTTTGACGTATTTTAATAGATTCTTAACAATTTAATATGCTATAATCTGATTATGAAAATCTCCGAGCTTTTAAGCCTAAAAAGTTCCAGACTTCATGGCTTTTAAGACGCGAACCGCCAGGTCCGCCGGGGTGCACATGGAAACAGAAGCGCCTTCCTTATTGAAAAGGAGTACATAATGAAAAAGACAGATCTCAGAAGCCTTATTTTCATGGCTTTATGCTGCGATCTTGGTTTGTGTGCCAAAAAGCTTATATCACCCGCAGCAAATTTCATAACCGAATTTCTTCACATTCCGGGCGGCATCGCCACCAGCTTTTCCCTTATGTTTTTAGTTATAGCAGCTGCACTTATGCCTTTTCCTTTATGCGCCACTGTAATGGGTGTTGTACAGAGCCTTCTTGCTTTGTGTTTCGGAATGACCGGCAGTATGGGCGCCCTTGCACCAATAGGCTACATCCTTCCGGGAATTGTGATCGATCTGGTTTTCTTTTTGGCAGAAAAACTATCCGGGCGCCGGGAAAACGGAATCCTGATAGCATCCGTACTCGCTTCTGTCACAGCCTGTCTCACAGCAAATTTCATCGTGTTTAACTTAAGAGGAATCGTTCTTTTTGTGTATACTATCGTGGCTGCCACAAGCGGTTCTGTCTGCGGGCTTTTGGGAGAGAAGCTCGTAGAAAGGCTCCATCCCGTCATTGGATCAAGACAGGCTCAGGAGAAAATATTATACAGAAACAAGGAGACATCATGAAGAAAAACAGTATCATCATCGTCATCGTTTTATTATTTTTCACCTGCATTGCATCTATATTCTATTTGAGGTCGAGAAACGATGCGCCGAAAGGAAATCTTGCCGTTGTATCCGGGGATAAAACAGTTCTCATCGATCCATTCGGTAGTAGCCTTGTTCCGGTAAAGGGCGTCACCATAAACGCAAAAGGCCAGGAAAAAGACGTAGATGAAACCGGAATATCACTAAAGGATGCTGTTTTAAAGTCCGGACTTGGCGGCTCAGCATTTACAAAAGTCAGGGTAGTATCGTCAGATGAATATGCCGCCGAGATTTCTTCTGACGAAATAAACGAAGAAGGCAGGGCCTATCTTGCAAAACAACAGGAAGACGACGGTAGTATCAGCGCAAGACTTTACGTTTTCGGTGACAGCGATTCAAAGCGCCAGGTGAAGAATGTAGTGAGGATTGAGATTTTAAATGAATGAGTTTGATGGGATTGTTTTAGCTGGGGGAAAAAGTAAAAGAATGGGAACGGACAAATCTGAGATCATTTTAGACGGAAAGTCCTTCCTTCAGATACAGACAGAAAAGCTACGAGACCTTGGCGCCAGCAGGGTCTATATTTCAGGTAAATCTTCTCCTATTCCATATACTCACCATGTAATGGATGTAATACCTGACATGGGTCCTCTGGGAGGGCTCTATTCCTGCTTTCTGGAATGTACTTGCAGTAATGCCCTTGTGATCAGCGTAGATGTTCCGCTTATATCACAAAAAACGCTGGATTGTCTTCTACGAATGCATTTTTCCGGAAACACTGACGCAACAGTTATCGTGTGTATATTTGCTTTAATCTTCTCTTGATTTTTCGCGAATCGATGCTATAAATAAATGTTTCCCTAAAAATTTGTGGTCTCTGCCACACTTCTCATATCTGTCATGAGTTTCACTGTGTTTTCGCAGATATCTCTGATTCCATCACAGCTGCCAGTTCCCATCGGCAATGACTCATAAGGTTCATCCATCTCAGCCACCTGGATATAAAGCTTTCAGTGTTCCGAATACATTGATGTCAAATTCCTCACGGGCATCTGCGTCGCTCATCTCCTCGATCGTTGCCAGATGGGTAAACCCGGCATTGTTTACCACAACATCGATCCTTCCGAATTTCTCTGTTGCCTGAGCAATCGCTTTCTTCACATCAGCTTCATAAATTCAGCGCATGGATACTCGTGCCTTCACAGTCATGAGAGGAAATGCGCTTTTTTTGCCTCTCCTTCTCGAACATATGTTTACTTTTGAGCGTTCTTGTGATATAATTATAAATAGTTACATCACCGGATTGTCAACGATTAATACTATTAAAAATTACACTGCAGCTTGCAAAAGGAGAACCTTATGTTACAGACACTGACCGCAAAACTGAAGATTCTCCCGAATG